>CAVEJY010000142.1:0-30060 GCA_963616155.1 Acutalibacteraceae bacterium | reverse complement strand
GGCTCCAACTGCTCCAGCCTGGCCTTCTTCTCGATTTTGTCGTCTCCCTCGTCGGCATCGTGCTCCAGGTGGCCCACGTCGGTGATGTTCCTGACGTAGCGTACCTTATATCCCAAGTGCTTGAGATAGCGGAAGAGTATGTCGAAGGTGATGGCGGGGCGGGCATGGCCCAGGTGTGGGTCACCATACACGGTAGGACCGCAAACATACATACCCACATTGGGGGCATGGAGTGGGGTGAATCTCTCTTTCGTTCGAGTGAGCGTGTTGTAGATCAATAATTTCTGTTCCATCTTGTATGAACCTTTCTTTTATGATTTATTCTTATTTTTGCAAAGGTACTGCTTTTTTCTGAGTTATCTGCCATATTGCCGGCGAAATGTTGGTGCGGTCGGGAAAAATACCACATCTTTGGCATCCCCTTCCTTACTTCCCTGTCACCAGCTCGTTTCGGGTCATTCGTTCCAGTTGGCAAAATTAGTTAAATCCTATGTCATGTGCAAATATTTCCCTACTTATATTTTGCGAAACCGTTTTTTTAGCATACCTTTGTAGTCCACTATACCATATATTATAAAGAAGCATGAAGATAGGATTTGATGCCAAGAGGGCGGCGCAGAACCGCACGGGATTGGGCAACTACAGCAGGTTCATTATCCGGATATTGTCGGAACTCTTTCCCGACAAGGAGTATCATCTCTATACTCCCAAGCCCCAACGTATGCCGTATTTGTCGGAGATTCCCACCCTCGACAGACTCTCCCTCCATTTCCCGCCCCGGGGATTGTGGAGCAAGCTGCGATCAATCTGGCGTGTATGGGGCATTACCCATGACATCCAATGCGACGGCATCGAACTTTTCCATGGATTGAGCAACGAGTTACCCCTCAACATCGGCACTCCCGGGCAACGGGAGAAGCGGTATGGAAGGGAGCGGTGCAAGTATGTCGTCACCATCCACGACCTCATCTTCATCCATACCCCCCAGTATTATCATTGGATAGACAGACAAATCTACAATTTCAAGTTTCGTCGTGCCTGTCGCTGTGCAGACCGTGTCATCGCCGTAAGTGAATACACCAAGCGCGAAATCATGCACTATTACCGGGTGCCGGAAGAGAAGATTGACGTGGTGTACCAAGGTTGCGACCCGGTGTTCGCAAAGAACATCGCACCAGAGAAGTTACATGAGGTGAAGCTGAAATACAGCTTGCCCGACAAGTTTGTCCTGTATGTGGGCAGTATTGAGGAACGGAAGAACCTCATGTTGGTGGCAAGGGCAATGGCATCGGGTGTAGCCCAGTTTGCCCCCGACATTCATGTGGTGGCAGTGGGCAGACGCACACCGTATGTAGACCAGTTGCAAGACTTCCTGAACAGCAACGGCATTGCCCACTTGTTCCATTTCTATCATCAGGTGCCCTACGGGGATTTGCCGTCCTTCTATAAACTGGCAACCACCTTCGCCTATCCTTCCCGCATAGAGGGATTCGGCATCCCGCTGCTCGAAGCCATCACCAGCGGACTGCCCGCCATCGGTTGCACAGGTTCTTGTCTGGAAGAAGCCGGAGGACCGGACTCCCTCTATGTGCAGCCCGATGACGAGAAGGCTATGGCGAATGCCATCATCAGTACCTGTGGCAACGGACTACTCCGTCAGAAGATGATAGCCAAGGGCAAGGAGTATGCGCTGCGTTTCTCAGACGAAAAACTATGCCGCGACCTGATGGACACTTACCAGAAGGTCATGTCCCTGCCCTGACGTTCTCAGAACTTCCACTTGACCTGCAGTTCCATGTCGGCTTGCGATGACCTGTTGATTTGTTGCAAGCCCGAAGAGATGTGGTCTCTGTCGAAATAATCGGTAACGCCCATCTTGCAAAAGGCGATGACGTGCCGACCGATTTCCGACCGCAACAGCAAGGAGTAACGGATACCCTCGCCATAATAGCTGGAGAAATTCAGGTTGTAGAGCAATCCCGGCTCATAACTGTAGATGCGACTGGCATAATCGGAGGTGTGGAAATAACCGAGGTGGGCACTCAACCTCAACCAACCTTGATGATAGCCTACGGTCTGGTTCGCCATCCATCCCTTGCTCCTCGTCTCCTTTTCGGAATAAGATGCATCGACATAGGTACGCAGATTCCAATGGGGTGAGACATGAGTGAGATAGAGGCGGGCACGCTGGGTGGTGGACAGCTTTTGTTTGTAACGGTAACGGGCACCGACAGTCCAGCTCTCCGACGGTCGGTAGGTCAGTGCAAGACTGTAGTCCTGGGATTGTGTACTGCCCGTCGTCTGGTATTTGGGCCAGGCAAAATAAGCCAAGTCTACATATCCGGTCAGTTCCAGCTTGCTGAACGGCAACCATTTTGCCCCCAGATAGACGCCGCTCTCATCCTGTACGTCGCTTCCCTCGCTGAAGGCATTGCTGTAGAGGGAATAGTAGCGAATGGGGTAAAACCGCTGTACGGTTGCCAAGGAGAAACGTTCCGAAAAGAGATAGCCAATGCTGTTGACCGTTGCCACCACACCACAGTCGCCCGTTGCCGTCTCACCGGCTATAGACCAGCGATGGGACAGATAGCCGTAGTCAACACTTGCGTTCCAGAATCTGTTGCCCTCCGGGGCGTAACGTTTGTATAGCTGTTGCTTGTTGGGACTCAGAGGTAAGGAGTAGGAGGCGAGGAACGCCGTAGTGCCGGCATGAAATCCATGGGACCGGAAGTTGAGGTTGCCACCCACCAAACTCGCAGACGCAACCGCCTGTTTCTCCACTTCTTTCTGGGTGCGATGCAATCCCGTGGTGACGATGGTGGAGATGCCAGCCTCCTTGATCGTGGCATCTATCTTGCGGTAAGAGACGAAGGCACTCGCATCCAGTCCCTTCGCCAATGTTACTGTGGCAGCGGCACCTTGCAGGAAGTTGGATGCCGACCGTGAGGAATGTACCCGGATGACATTGTTCTGGCTTCCCATATTGGCGAGAAAGGACTGTTTTCCGAAGCCAAAGTCATTGTTGAGTATCAGGCCTTGACCGAAGTGCAGACGGTATCTGCCCACCGTCAGGTTCTTCATCCTTCCCCATTTTCTCAGTTGGAAATAGAAGGTATAGAAGTCATATCCCCATTTGTTCTTGCCCGAGAAGAAGGGCTCTCCCGCGTCTTGTGAACCCAAGAAACCACATTTTACATAGTCGCCATAGCGAAACTGGTGGCGCAACCAATGCTTGTATTTGTTGCCCAGATAGCCCTCCTCGTCGCCTTGCCGGTCATAGAAAGGCACTTTCGCCATTGCCACCAGTTCTTGCTTGCCATACTTGGCGATGCTCCTGAAGGAAGGAAAGGACTTGGGCTTGGCGGATCCGACATAAACCACACGCTCCAGCATCTGCCGCTGGTACCAGGACAAACTGGGAATCATGGCAAGCTCTCCCAGACTCTTCATCGGGCCGTACTGGTAGAGATACGCCACGATGTCTTCCACCTCTTGGGCGGCGAGAATGCCCAACCGCTCCAGGTCTTCCCTCGTAGCAGCGTTGATGTCGATAGGATGCTCGGCATATTCCTGAAGGATGTCCAACTGGTCTTCGATCTGTCCCTGCTCCTCGGGATCGCTCAGTTGGTCAACATACAATTCCTGTACTGTTTCCATTGTCTGGGCACATAGCGTCCTGGGGCTGAACAGCCCCACCAACAGCCCAAAAGATAAAGAAAAACTCTGTTTCATCCGCTTTCGTATATATTTTGAAGGCAAAGATACGCTGAAAAAATGAAAAAGAAGAAGAAAATAGCTAATATTTTTCTCCAAGTGGGAAATAATGGTTAATTTTGCGTCTGATAACAAAAAGAGAGTGTTACATCATGAAATATAGACTGTTCCTATTAATGACCATCCTGTCTGTCTTCAGCCTGCGGATGTCGGCGCAAAACGATGATACCGTCAAGCCGGAGGACAAGGACGTGAATATGGATGCCCCTACCTTCGAACCCATGGTGAAGGTGGGTAAGGTGTTGCTGGACAAAGACAGCATACAATATGTGCAGGTCAACAATGTCTATGTCTATCCCACTCAGGAGTTTAAAAACGCCAAGGAGCGGGCGGCATACAACCGACTGGTGTACAACATCAAGAAGGTGTTGCCCATCGCCAAGGAAGTGAGACAGATTATTCTGGAGACAGGTGCCTATCTGGAGACCTTGCCCAACAAGAAGGCAAAGGATGCGCACATGAAAGTGGTAGAGAAGAGCATCAAGGAGGAATATACGCCCAGAATGAAGAAACTGACTTATGCCCAGGGAAAGCTGTGCATCAAGTTAGTGTACCGTGAGTGCAACTCTTCCACCTACCACCTCATCCAGGCTTTCCTCGGTCCGATAAGGGCTGGTTTCTACCAGGCTTTTGCCTCCCTCTTCGGTGCCAGCCTCAACAAGAAATACGACCCCAACGGTGTAGACCGACTGACGGAACGCATCGTGCTACAGGTTGAGGCCGGACAGCTATAATCATATTATTCTTCAGTATACAGCACCTGAATCATGGTCTGTCCCACCGCCTTGAGGGTGTTCTTGTCGAGATGAGCCATATCATCGCTCACTGTGTGCCATGTAGGTCCGAAACTGCTCTGCTGACAGTCGGGATAGTAGGCAATCACATCGACGGTGGGAATCTTCGCCTTCTCGTTCACGGGGATATGGTCGTCGGTAATCATGCCGCCGTCGCTCTTGGGGAAGTAAGACCCGAAGCCGGCTTGGCGTGCGGCTCTCCAAACCTTCTTTACGATAGCGGAGGCATACTGCATCGACATTCCCTCACGATAGAACTTGGCTCCCTGACCTCCCACCATATCCAGCAAGATGCCAAAGCGAGGACTGTAGTCGGCAGGTTTGTTCTCGCTCCAGTATTGGGCACCGAGTGCCCAACTGTCACCGTTGTCCTGCACATCAGCCCACTGGGGCGTTCCCCAGTCTTCTGCATCAAAACAAACGAAGTCTACACCGATGTTTGTCAGTTTCTTGTCAGCCTGCAACTGTCGGGCTATCTCCAGCATCACACCCACGCCGCTGGCACCGTCGTTGGCGGCCATCACAGGCTTGTGCCAGTTGGTACTGTCGGGGTCATTGTCAGCCCAAGGTCTGCTGTCCCAATGGGCGCAAAGCAGGATGCGGGTGGTTGCCTTCGGGTTGTAATGGGCAATCATGTTGGTATTCTTCAGAAGGGTTCCGTCATAGCCTTTGAGGTCTGCCTTCTGGGTTTCCACGTCACAGCCATACTGTTTGAACTTCCTCACAATCCACTCGCCGCATTTCTCGTGAGCCTCACTGTTCATCGTGCGAGGACCGAAGTCGCATTGTGCGGCACAAAATGCCATTGCCGAGTCGGCATTGAAGGTGGGACCCACAGGACTCAGTTTCTCGGCTTCCTCTACTTCCTCGGTCTCCGGTGTATAGTTGGCGTTGGCATTCTTGTAGCTAAAGCCACCTACCGCCATACCGGCGACCACCACCAAGCCTAATATAATCTTCATCTTCTTAGTCATCTTTTCTCGTATAAAGCATTTAGATTCTTCACTCTTCGTTCTTCACTTTTCACTTTCCAAAGTTCTGCACCTGTGCCATTACTCTGAGCCAGTTGCCTCCCCATATTTTCTTGATGTCTTGTACACTGTACTTGCGACGCAACAACTGGATGGTGAAATGAATCAGCTCCGAGGAATCGGCAAGTCCACGGATACCTCCGTCGCCGTCGAAGTCGGTGCCCAGTCCTACATGGTCTATGCCCATGATGTCGATGGCGTGTTCCAGATGGGCGATGGCATCCATGATGTCAGCCTCTCCCGTCTTGCGAAGGAAACCGTGGTAAAGGGTGGTATGCGCCACACCGCCCTTGGCTGCCAAAGCACGCAGTTGGTCGTCGCTCAGATTACGGGGAACATCACAGAGTGCCTTACAGCTACTATGGCTACATACGATGGGAGTCTTGCTGATATCCAACGCATCATAGAAACTCTTCTCGCCACCGTGGCTCAGGTCTACCATGATGCCCAAGCGGTTCATCTCCTCGATTACCTCCTCGCCGAAAGCACTCACGCCATTGTGGGTGTTGCAACCGCGGGCACTGTCGCAGATGTCGTTGTCGCCATTGTGGCAAAGGGTGATGTAGACAACGCCTCGCTGGGCAAAATGCTTCACGTTGGCGATGTCGTGGTTGAGGGCAAGTCCATTCTCTATGCCGAGCATGATGCTCTTCCTGCCATTCCGCTTGTCATTGTACAGGTCGGCAGGAGTGCGGGCGATGCTGAGATAGGTGCGGTTGTTGTTGACAATGTCCTCTATCTTGTCGAATATCAGGTCGGCATATTGCGTGGGACCGTCCACGGGAAAGTCTACCTTACTGCTGAAAGACTCGCCCAATTTGGGCTGGGGAAGATAAGCCACCATCGTGACGGCATCCTGATGTCCGTCGGTCATCTTGTGGAGATCTACAAGGATGCGTGGATCCCGATGGTCGAAATGAATGCCCTGAGGGAAGAACATCGGTGTGTCGCAATGGGTGTCGAGGGTCAGGATGCGCTGATGCAACTGTTTTGCCTCATTGAACTCAACCGCCTGTTCCACCAGCCACTTGAAAATCTTTCCACCCTCGTCCTCCAGCCATTCCGGATGCCATTGCACACCGAGGATAGACTTGTACTCACTGCTCTCTATGGCCTCCACGATGCCGTCGCTCGACTTGGCGACGGTGCGGAAATGCTCGCCTGGTTCGCTTACCGCCTGGTGATGGAAGGAGTTGACGAAAATCTTTTCCGCCCCATATATATTATATAAGGTGGAATCCTTGTCAACAACAACACAATGAGTGGGCTCCGAACGGTCGGCATCCTGGCTGTGTTTTATCTTGGCGGTGATGTCTTGTGCCACCTTGCCGCCCAAGGCTATCGCCAAGGTCTGGATGCCACGGCAGATGCCGAGCATGGGTATCTGGCGGTTGTAGGCAAGGCGGGTCAGCATCATTTCGGCGAGGTCGCGCTCCCGATTGATATTGTGGAGCTTGGGTGAGGGGTCCTCTCCATACCACAACGGGTTGTGGTCGCCGCCCCCTGTCAGGATGAGACCGTCAAGGTGCTGGAGTGTGTTGACCAATACTTCCTTGTCGGCGACAGGCGGAATGATAATGGGTGTTCCTCCTGCCGCAACCACTTGTTTGTAATAACGGTCACGAAGTGTAGCGTCTATGCCCTCGTAATTGGCGGTAAGCCCGATGATGGGTTGACGCTTCGCCTCAGGGAATGTGGAATACGCCTCCTTCAGGTGCGATTCCCAATTAAAATCTTCCATCTTTTGTCTCCCGTTCATTAACCAGCTTGATGTCTTCTGGTGCTTATTCGTCCTCCAGGATGACGGGAATCTCTCGCTTGATACTCTGTTCGAGCGAGATGAGAGTCTCTGTGGACACAACGCCGGGAATGCTCTGCAACTTGTTGTTCAGCAAATCCATCAGATGCTCGTTGTCACGGGCATATAACTTCAGCAACATGGTGTAGGAACCCGTGGTGAAATGACATTCCACAATCTCAGGCACATTGAGCAAGCGCTCCACCACTTTCTTGTACATACTGCCGCGCTCCAGATTGAGACCAACATAGGTGCAGGTAGTGTAACCCAGGCTCTTGGGATTGATGTCAAAGCCACTGCCGGTGATGTAGCCATCCTCTGTCAGATGTTGTACACGCTGGTGTATGGCAGCACGGGACACGCCACACTCTGCAGCGACATCCTTAAAGGGAATACGGGCATTCTTGGAGAGAATGCCTAAGATCTTTCTGTCAAGATTGTCGATTTTATCCATCTCTATCTGATATATTATTATTGTTACTTACTTAAATCAGATAGCAAAATTAGGAAAAATAATTGGAACAAGCAACAAAATGCACGAATATTTCACAAATATTCGTGCATTTATCACATTCTTTGGCTATTCGGTCGCTTCTTGTTACCGGATTTCCTTACTTTTCGACTTATTCCACCGTTACGCTCTTGGCGAGGTTTCTGGGCATATCCACGTCAAGTCCCTTGTCCACTGCCACATAATATGCCAACAGTTGCAGGGGTACCACACTCAGCAATGGCACTAAGGCATTGGTCGTGCCGGGTATCTCAATGACGTTGTCGGCTATGGCCTTCACCTGTTCGTCGCCTTCTGTCACGACGGCAAGGATGCGTCCCTTCCTCGACTTCACCTCCTGCATGTTCGAGATGATTTTCTCATACAACTCATGATGGGTGGCAAGGAAGACGATGGGCATATCCTGGTCTACCAGGGCGATGGGACCGTGCTTCATCTCTGCGGCGGGATAACCCTCGGCATGGATATAGCTGATCTCCTTCAACTTCAAGGCTCCCTCCAGGGCGACGGGATAGTTCTCTCCTCGCCCCAAGTAGAGGAAGTTGTGCGCATAGGTGAACATCCTCGCCAAGTCCTTGATCTTCGGGGCTTGCTTCAGCACTTCCTCCATCTTCTGTGGAATCTCTGCCAAGTCGGCTATCATCTGGTGGTAGTCGGCATCGGCGAGTGTGCCTTGCTCATGTCCTAAGGCGAGTGCCAAGAGGGTGAGGACGGTGACCTGGCCGGTAAATGCCTTGGTACTTGCCACACCAATCTCGGGACCTACATGGATGTAGATACCCGTATCGGTCTCTCGGGCAATGGATGAGCCAACGCCGTTGACGATACCGAAGATCAAGGCACCCTTCTCCTTAGCCAACTTGATGGCAGCCAAGGTGTCGGCGGTCTCACCGCTCTGACTGATGGCTATCACCACATCCTCCGGCTCTATCACGGGGTCGCCGTAGCGGAACTCACTGGCATAAGCCACCTCCACACGCTTGCGGCACATCTTCTCGATGAGCTGCTTGCCGATGAGGCCGGCGTGCCAACTCGTTCCGCAAGCCACGATGATGATGTGCTTGGCACTCACCAGTCGGTCCTTGTAGTCGTGGAGTGCAGAGAGGACGAGGTGGTTGTTCTCCGGATGCTGCGGGTCTGCGAAAAGTCGACCACTCATGCTGTCTTTCAGGCAAGAGGGCTGGTCGAAGATCTCTTTCAGCATGAAATGGTCGAAGCCGCCCTTGCTGAGCTTGGAGATGTCGAGGTCTACGGTCTTGATGTCGTAGGTGCAGGAGGCGTGTTCGAGGTTGATGATATTCAGGTCCTCGCCCACTTTGATGTCGGCAATCTGACCATCCTCCAAGTACACCACCTTGTCGGTATATTCCACGATGGGAGTAGCGTCACTGGCGATGTAGAAATCCTGGTTGTCCTTGCCTACGCCTACCACCAACGGACTGGACTGACGGGCAACCACCAGATGGTTCGGGTCTTTCTTCTCGATGACAGCGATGGCGTAGGCACCGATGGCATCGTTGAGGGCCTGACATACGGCAGACACCAAGTCCTTGCCATTCTGCTGGTAGTAATAGTCTGTCAGTTGGGCGAGCACCTCGGTGTCCGTGTTGCTCTTGAACTCATAGCCTTTCTCCATCAGCTGCTCCTTGAGCACCTGGTAGTTCTCGATGATGCCGTTGTGCACCAAGGCGATGTCGCCACCCATGCTCACATGAGGATGGGCATTGGCGGCGGAAGGTTCGCCATGGGTGGCCCAACGGGTATGGGCGATGCCGATATGGCCCGTACAGTCCTTGTCGGCAGCCACCGCCTCCAGGTTGCTCACCTTGCCCTTGGTCTTGTAGACATTGAGCTTGTCGCTATTGTTGACCAACGCCACGCCGGCACTGTCGTACCCGCGGTATTCCAGTTTCTTCAACCCCTCGATGAGGATGGGGAAGGCATCGGTCTGACCGATATATCCAACGATTCCACACATAGGCTATTCTTTATTTCTTGCTCTTCTTTGTCTTGGAGGCAGTTGATTCCTTGGCGGCGGGAGCCACCTTCTCTTCCTTCACGGGTTCCTCTACCTGAGGTTTCACGATGTCCACGAGTTCCAGGGTGAAGACAAGGGGGGAGTAGGGAGGAATCTTACCGGCCTGACGCTCGCCGTATGCCAACTGATAAGGGATGTAGAGTTCCCACTTGCTGCCCACGGGCATCGTGGTGAGTGCCTCCGTCCAACCCTTGATCAGACTGCCGGCATTGAATTTGTCGGTCTTGGTGCCGTGCTTGGAGGTGGCATCGAAGACAGTTCCGTCAATCAGACGGCCCTCGTAGATAACCTCTACCTCGTCGCTTGCCTTGGGCACCTCACCGTGTCCCTCGGTAATCACCTTGTACTGCAAACCGCTGGGCAACACCTTTACACCCGGTTTCTTGGCATTCTCCTCCAGGAAACGCTCGCCGGCACCTGCCAATACAGACTTCTTGTACACCTCCGCCTTCTTCTCTGTGAAGAAAGTGGTGTCCTTGGCAAGCGCAGCCACGAAACCCTTGTGGAAGAACGTGCCATCGATGGAGTCTTTGCTGCTCTTCAATTCCTGTCTTGTACCGGGAAGGATGCGCTGCGACACCATCTGGGCAATCTGCATACCGGCGATGTAAGCCTTTCCACTCGGCGTGTCGATGGTCTTGCAAGCTTCTTCATAACCACGCAGGAAGTCTGCCATATAAGCCGTATCCACCTGATAGGACTGCTGCACGAAAGGAATCAGACCGCGGGTTGCGGCTACACCGGCAGCATAACTCAAAGAGTCGGCTTCTGAAGCCAACACAACAGGGACTGCTGCCTTCTTTCCCTTTTTCTTGTCTGCGGCACTCGCCGTAAACAAAGAAGCACCCGCCACGAGGACGAGTGCTGTCATTATCATTTTTCTCATATTTCTCAAAAAGTCCTCTTTGATTTGAGTTCCCTTATAAAAACATTATTTTCCGCCTACGGAAACCAATTCAATCTTGAAAATCAAGGCAGAGAATGGCTTGATTTGGCCCTGGGCACGCTCGCCGTAAGCCAACTCCTGAGGGATGTAAACCTCCCAAACGGAACCTGCAGGCATATGAACCAAGGCTTCGGTCCAACCCTTGATTACCTGGTTGGCACGGAGGCTGACAGCCTCGCCACGCTTGTAGGAAGAGTCGAATACATTGCCGTCGATGGTCTTGCCTTCATAGTTCACCTTCACCATGGAAGTGTCCTTAGGCATGGCACCGTTGCCCTCCTTAATCACCTTGTACTGTACACCAGAAGGCAGAGTCACGACACCGGCCTTCTTCTTGTTCTCGGCAAGGAACTTCTCGCCGGCAGTCTTGTTGGGGCCGAACTCCTTCTCCATGTTCTTTGCCTTGATGGCCGACATCTTTGCCTGTGCCACCTGACTTGCCTGCTCTACTGTCATCAAGCCCTTCTTGCCTGTGGTACCGGTCACGAAACCAGCCATGAAGTTCTTCAGGGAGATGGTCTTGGTGGAGTCATCACCGAACACCTCGTGGTTGATGCCCTTCACCATCTGGTTGGAGATCTGCTGACCAATCTGAATACCTGCGTAGTAAGCGGCCTTCTTCTTGTCGTCACCGGCGTTGGCACCGTCGTTGAGACCCTTGATGAACTCCTCCATGTAAGTGGTGTCAACACCCATACGGGCTACCATGAACTCCTTCAGGCCCTGGGTCTGAGACATACCCAAGGCATAGCTCATCGTATCAACGTCCGACTTCAGGTCTGCCTTTGGGGTGGAATTGCCACAACCTACGAATGTAACTGCGGCACAAGCCATAATGGCTGCGAAAAACAACTTTTTCATTTCTTCTATTTTTTTACCTTTTTACTTTCTTACCTTTTTACCTTTATTTCACTGCCACCAGTTCCACGTCGAATACCAATGCAGAGAATGGAGGAATGGCTGCACCTGCGCCACGCTCACCATAACCCAACTGGTAAGGGATGAAGAAACGGTACTTGGCACCCTCGGTCATGAGCTGCAAGCCTTCTGTCCATCCTGCGATGACCTGGTTGAGGGGGAATGTGGCGGTCTGACCACGGTCGTAGGAACTGTCGAACTTGGTTCCGTCGATGAGCGTACCCTCATAGTGGCACTCCACCTGGTCGGTAGCCTTGGGAGCCTTGCCGTTGCCCTCGCGCAACACCTGGTACTGCAAGCCGCTCTTGGTGGTGATTACGCCGTCCTTCTTGCCGTTCTCAGCGAGGAACTTCTCACCAGCCTCCTTTGCCACCTTGCCCTTTTCGGCAGCGGCAGCCTGTGCCTTGGCCTCCTGCTTGGCGAAGAAATCCTGTACCAATGCCTGGGCCTCCTGCTCGTCAATCTGCAGATTACCGGCGATGGCGTCCTTTACAGCCTGTGCGAAATCGTCGATGTTCAAACTCTCTGCACCCATGGATGCCAACTGGCGACCAATGCCGATACCCAGTGCATAACTTACTTTATCCATAAATTTTTATCTATATTTTATGATTAATAATCTAATAATGTTTTAAAACGAGTGCAAAGATAACATTTTTCTCACTCATAACGATGCTATTTGCAGAAAAATTACTATTTTTGTGCATTCTTAATGGTAAAATGATGAAGAAACTTGTATTTTTAACAGGTGCAGGCATGTCTGTGGAAAGTGGTTTCAAGACTTTCCGTGGCAACGACGGCTTGTGGGAGAACTATCCTGTAGAACAGATTGCAACCCATGAGGGATGGGAGGCCGACCCTACCTTAGTGACTAACTTTTACAACATGCTGAGGAAAAAGCTCTATGCTGCCGAACCCAACAGGGGGCATCTGCTCATCAAGGAGCTGGAGAAGGACTTCGACGTGACGGTCATCACCCAGAACGTGGACAACCTGCACGAGAAGGCTGGTTCCGGGAATGTCATCCACTTGCATGGCGAACTGAGCAAGGTGTGTTCTTCGAACGATCCTTACGATTATCGCTATGTGAAGGAACTGCCCGAGGACGACTGCGAGGTGGCTCCGGGTACGAAGGCGGGAGACGGCAGTCTGCTGCGCCCGTTCATCGTGTTCTTCAACGAGAGTGTGCCGATGATTGAGCCGGCTGCGGAAGCCGTGCAGAACGCCGACATCTTCGTCATCATCGGAACTTCATTGAACGTCTATCCTGCCGCCGGCTTGATTTCCTTCACCAAGCCCCATATCCCTATCTATCTCATCGACCCGGGTGCGGTAAACACCAGTGACCGCTACAAGGTAGAGCATATCATGAAGGGAGCTTCCGGGGGGATGGAAGAACTCACGGGAATCCTGATGGACAAAAAAGTTTAAATATCGTTAAGCGGAATGGCGACATATCTTTAATTTGTGTACCTTTGCCGCCAAAATCTATTCAGAGAGTGTGTGCCAGGTCTGCCAACAGACTGGCACAACTTACTTTATAGGCGAATGTATAATTTAAAACAAAAACAAAATGAAGAAAGTTATTAGAATGGCGTGCATGGCTTTGGTAGCCATCGCAGCAAGTTTGACAGTTGCGTCTTGCAGCAAGAGTGATGACAATGAAGGTGGCTCATCGGCTTCGGCATTGGGTGTCGTATATGGTTTTTCAGATACAGTCTTAGACAACTATGACCTCAAGTTAAACTATACCGACGAGAATGGTAAGACGGTAGTAGAAGATATCAACAAGGCTGATGCTGTAAAGAAAGATACAACAGTAAACTCCACTACATATAGTTACTATTCTTGGTCGAAGGTTATTCCCTTTAACAAGAGTCTTACAAGTGGCGAAATACAGGTTAAAGCTACCAAAAAGAGCACATATTCTATCTCAGACTCAGAAAGTGAAAAATATTACTATGTTGTTTACTATGGTTATGCAGGCGTATCAGCAAATGCTAACAAGACAAGCTTGCATCTGAAATTAACAGGATTGGAAGGAAAGGGTGTTAAAGGAAGCAAATTTGATGAAGCTATAACAAAAATGATTGGCTATACCAAACAGACCTACACCGTATCTTCCAATGGAACTGTTTCCGTTGCTTCTTCTTCTTCAACAACTACAGAGTAATTTCTTAAGAAAATTAGTATAACAAATGAGGGTGTGTTCATCATGTGACACACCCTCATTTGTTATTTTGTTGTTTTGCGGAAAAGCCAATCCTTACTTCTCCACCATTTTCGTTCCCATTCTTGCCTCTGCGACATTGACAACATAGTCGCCGAGCTTCTCGCACTCCTGTATCAAGTCCATATACATTGTGCCCAAGCCGTATGTATAATGGTGGCTGTCCACATCCTCGATGTTCTGGTTCTTCAGCTGGTTGCGATAGTTGTTGATTTCCTTCTCGATGGTGAAGGTGCGGGTCATGTCGAGCGTATGGCGTTCATGGCTGAACATATAGACCATCTGTGTCAGGGCGGCGTCGGTCAGCTCGAACATCTGGTGGATGCGCTCATACTGCTTCTCCGTGAACTCCTCCTTGCCCTCGTGCTTCCTGTGGATGGTGCGAGCCATGTTGTAGCAGCTGTCTCCGATACTCTCTATCTCCGAAATCTCACGGAGCATCGCACGGATCTTTCCCTTGGTGTCGTCGCTCAGATGGGCATCGCTCACCTGGTCCAGATACTTGGCAATCTCTATCTCCATGTTGTCGGAGATACCCTCATATTTCTCTATCCGGGCATACAACTTGCCGAAATTCTTCTCGTCCTGTTCGTCCAACAGTTCCCGTACCATGGCAAACATACGGTGGATGCGCTCGCCGAAACTCCCGATTTCCTTCTGAGCCTCCAGGACAGAAAGCTCCGGGGTCTTCATGATGCCAGCCTGGATGAAGCGCAGGCGGAAATCCTCGTCCTCACGCTCTGTCTTGGGCTTGATGAGGTAGCACACAATCTTCTCTATCTGTGGGATGAACCATATCAATGCGAACGTGTTGCAAACGTTGAAACAAGTGTGGAACATCGCCAGGACCACAGGCAGGATGCTCGCTTTCTGAGCTGTGGTCAGGTTGCCCTCAGGGTCATAGCCCACCAAGGAGCATACGAATCCCACGAAAGGATAGAACAGGCAAAGTACCCATAAGACACCAAACACGTTGAACACCAAGTGTGCCAGGGCAGCACGGCGTGCCTGAGCATTGGCACCGAGGGCGGCGAGGTTGGCTGTGGCAGTGGTTCCGATGTTCTCACCCATCACCAAGGCTATACCTAAATATATAGGCAACACTCCCGTGGAGCAAAGCAAGATGGTGATTGCCATCACTGCGGCGGAACTCTGCACGATGCAAGTGATAAGCGTACCTATCAGGAGGAAGATGACGATGGTGAGATGGCTCTTTGTGTCGAAAGAACTAAAGAAGTTGATAACCGAAGGGTTATGTTCAAGGTCCAGTTCCTTTCCTGCGTTGCTCAACAAGACGAGCGAGAAGAAGAGAAAGGCGATACCGAACAGGAAGTCACCGATGTAGCGACGTTTCTTACTGTATATCAGCATGATGCCGAGGAAGAAAGCAGGGAACACCACGACGGTGAGGTCTACATTGTATCCCAATGACATGATCCAGGCTGTGAGCGTGGTACCGATGTTGGCACCCATGATGACCGAGATGGCCTGCGCTAAGGTCAGAAGACCGGCATTCACGAACGAGACCGTCATCACTGTCGTCGCCGACGAACTCTGCACCGCACAGGTGACGAAGGTACCCGTCAGCATACCCGTGAACCGGTTGGTGGTCATTGCGCCCAAGATGTGTCGTAACTGTGATCCAGCCATCTTCTGCAACGCTTCACTCATCACCTTCATACCATAGATGAGAAGCGCAAGAGATCCCAGGATCTGAAAGAATATCACAAGATAATTGCCTGTATTCATAAATGTCTTGCTTTATGGTAATGTTTATTACATTTCGTTTGCAAATTTAATAAAAAAACATTTCTCCAACGAAACATTTGTTGTCTTTTGCATAAATTGTAACATTTTGTAACATTTGCTACGCCCCCTCACAATGCCAAACGCACGGCAGGGAAATGGCACAAAAGAGAAATAATTGTGACTTTCTCTCACTTTTAATGAAAATTATGCCTTGGCAGTGGGCTTTTCTCGTTTTTTTTTCGTTACTTTGCCCTATAAAACTATTAACTTTTATAATTATGGGAAAAGGAAAGAAAGGTGGCAAGAGAATGAACAAGGCGCAACTCACCGAGTTGCTTCAGGAGTTCTTTGCCAGTCAGCCGGGCGTAACGCTCAGCTTCAAAGAGATATTCCGTTCCCTCCGTCTCACCACGCATCCCCTCAAGATGCTGGCGATCGACATCATGGAGGAAATGGCTTGGGATGATTATCTTGCCAAGGTCAGCGACAATTCCTACCGCCTGAACCAGAGCGTGCAGGTGATGGAGGGCAAGTTCGTGAGGAAGAGCAACGGCAAGAACTCCGTTATCCCCGACGGCAGTGAGAAGCCCATCTTCGTGTCAGAGCGCAACTCCATGGGTGCCCTCAACGGCGACCGGGTGGAGTTCACGTTCCTGGCTCGCCGCAAGAACCACATCAAGGAGGCGCAGGTCAACAAGATCTTAGAGCGCGCCAAGGACACCTTCGTGGGAAGGCTCAAGGTGGACAAGGACTTGGCTTACCTTGTGACCCCGGGAGATGTCTTCGCCCACAACATCATCATCCCCAAGCGGAAGGTGAAGGGCGGCAAGACCGACGACAGGGCAGTGGTGCGCATCATCGAGTGGCCCGACGGAGAGAACAAGAGTCCCATCGGCGAGGTGGTCGACATCCTCGGCCCCACGGGCGACAACAATGCGGAGATGAACACCATCCTCGCACAGTATGGCTTGCCCTACCAATACCCCAAGAACGTGGAGGAGGCTGCCAACAAGATTACGGGTGAGATTACCAAGGAGGACTTGGCGGAACGCGAGGACTTCCGAAAGGTGTTCACCTGCACCATCGACCCCAAGGATGCCAAGGACTTCGACGATGCGCTCAGCATCCAGAAGTTGGAGAACGGTAACTGGCAGGTGGGTGTCCACATCGCCGATGTGTCCCATTATGTGAAAGAGGGCAGCATCATCGACAAGGAGGCGGCGAAACGTGCCACGTCCATCTATCTCGTGGACCGCACCATCCCGATGCTTCCCGAACGTCTCTGCAACTTCATCTGCTCCCTGCGGCCCAACGAGGAGAAACTCGCCTACAGCGTTATCTTCGAACTTGACAACAATGCCGAGGTCAAGAACTACCGCATCGTACACACCGTCATCGAGAGCGACCGCCGCTATAAATATGAAGAGGTGCAGGAACTGTTGGAAGCCAATGGTGTGATAGACGGTACGGGCGAGCCGGCTCCGGCAGAGACCAAGGAACATCCCTACCAGGGTGAGAATGCACTCCAGTTGATTACTCTCGACAGACTGGCGAAGAAGTTGCGTGCTGCCCGGTTCAAGAACGGTGCGGTGAAGTTCGACCGAGAGGAACTGCATTTCGACATCGACGAGAAAGGCAAGCCCGTCAGCTGCTACTACAAGCGTTCGAAGGATGCCAACAAACTCGTGGAGGAGTTCATGCTCCTTGCCAACCGCACGGTGGCGGAGAGCATCGGCAAGGTGAAGAAGGGCAAGAAGCCCAAGACATTGCCTTACCGCATCCACGACAACCCAGACCCACAGAAGTTGGAGACCTTGCGCGAGTTTGTGGTGAGGTTTGGCTATAAGATGAAGACTGAGGGAACGAAGGGCGCCACTGCCAAGAGCCTGAACAAACTGATGGGCGACTGCGAGGGAAAACCGGAGTCGAACCTCATCCAGATGGTTGCCCTGCGTGCCATGATGAAGGCGAAATACTCTGTCCACAACATCGGGCACTTCGGTTTGGCGTTCGAGTACTACACGCATTTCACCTCCCCCATCCGCCGTTATCCCGACACCTTGGTGCATCGCTTGCTTACCAAGTATGCCGAGGGCGGCAGGAGTGCCAACGAGAAGCATTACGAGGAACTCTGCGAGCATTGTTCCGACATGGAGCAGATTGCACAGAACGCCGACCGCGACTCCATTAAATATAAGATGGTGGAGTTCATGGGCGACAAGTTGGGCGAGGAGTTCGACGCACATATCAGCGGCATTACCAGCTATGGCATCTATGCCACCATTGACGAGAACCACTGCGAGGGTATGATTCCCATGCGGGACATGGCTGACGACTACTATGATTTCGACGAGAAGAACTTCTGCCTCGTCGGTCGCCGTCATCACAACAAGTACCAGTTGGGCGATGCTGTCCGCATCAAGGTGGCGCAGGCAAACTTGGAGAAGAAGCAACTCGACTTTGCCCTTGCCGGCGACTTCGCCCCCGTGCGCAAGGAAAAGCCTTCCGTGCCTGTTGACAACAAGAAAGGAAAGAAAGGCAAAAAGGGAAAGACCCGCAATCACAGGAAATAGAAATGTAAATCCCCTCGCGAATGACGTGAGGGGATTTTCATTTCTATATAGGAAGAGTTGTGTTCTTCTATATTTGAGATTTCCGTTCCGTACTTTGGAACGGCCGTTCGCAATCACGGAATGACCGTTCCGAAATACGGAACGCACGTTCCAAAGTACGGAACGGAACTTTAAACAGGGTGCGTGAACAATAAATCCTAATCGACAGACTCTTTAGAAGATAGGTGTTCCGATGCAACCGTTGGGAGCCTGGATGTGGAGTAGGGCGCAAACGGTGGCAGCGATGTCTGTCATATAATGAGGCTGTGCGCTCTCTCCATGCTGAACGTGCCATCCCATGAATACCAAGGGGATGTGGGTATCGTAAGGATTCCATGCTCCGTGGGTGGTGCCCCTCATGCCGTGGTCATAGAAACCGGGCTTCAGAACCACCTGCACTCCTCCGCTTCGCTCACGGTTGTAACCGTTGATGGTACGGAACTTCACGTCGTCGGGAATGCTCACGATGGAGGTCTTCTCCATGTCGAAGGCATACTGCACCCTCTTGTCCTTCTTCAACTCCTCTGCCACGGTCTGCTTGATCTGGTCATAGTCGAGGTGGAGGGAGTCGATGACGTCAAGGTTGAAGAACACCTGGTAGTTCATGACTGTCTTCACCAAGTCACCTGCGGCAGGATACTTGGCCTTGAGCAAGGCGTTCAGCTCCTTCTTGTTGCCGTTCCAGTTGCCGGCGGGAATCCTCTGGTCCTGCAAGAACTTGGCGTTGTTCATGCCTCCGTGGTCGGCAGTGAGGAACACAAGGTAATTGCCCTTGCCCACCTTCTGGTCGAGGTAAGAGAAGAAGTCTGCGAGCGACTGGTCCAGACGCAGGTAGGTGTCCTCTATCTCCACGGCGTTGGTGCCCACCTGATGGCCGATATAGTCGGTGCTGGAGCAGCTGACGGTCAACATGTCCGTCTCGCTGCCGCCTCCTAAGTTCTCACCCTCGACGGCTGCCTTTGCCATGTCGATAGTCAGACTGTTGCCGAAAGGAGTGTTGCGGATAATCTTGTAGCCATACTTTTTATATAAGGTGGGGAGGTCGAGAGGCAACACCGCCTTTTCGCCCTTCTGGATGCCGTCCTCATAGTCGTTCTCGTCGGCAGTACTCTCCTTGTAGGTGTCCTTGGGATAGAGGGTGCTCCATTGTTCGGAGAGATACTTTTCTGCCAACTTTTTCTTGTTGAACTTGTCTACCCATGAAGGCAACTTGTCCATGTAGAAAGTGCTGGTGATGAACTTGCCCGACTTGTCGTCAAACCAGAACGCACCGTTGGCATGGTGTCCTGCTGGCAGGATGGAGGCACGGTCCTTCAATGCCACGCCCACTACCTTGGAGCGGCTGTTGGTGGCAAGACGCAGTTCGTCGCCGATGGTGGTGGTCCACATATTGCGTGGCGACATCAGGCCCGCCTTACTGTCAGACCCGACAGGTTTCACGGTGTTGTCGTCGGTACAATACACCACCTTGCCGTCCTTCACAAAGTTGTTGCCGGCGATGCCGTGGATGGAAGGTACCGAACCCGTATAGATGCAGGTATGGCCGATGGCCGTCACTGAGGGGATGTAAGGGATGCGAACGTTTTCGCAACTGAATCCCTCGCCCAACAGGCGCTTGAATCCACCCTCGCCATAACGGGCATGGAAACGATAGAGGTAATCCCATCGCATCTGGTCTATCACTATGCCCACAACGAGCTTGGGGCGTTCGGGCTGTGCCTGGGCGATGCCACAGAAGGCGCACAACACCAAGATGAGCTTGAAAATCTTGTTCATAGTTGTAATACTTATTAAATCTGTTTGCAAATTTACAATAAAAATGTTACAAACAGATGAATAAGGCATAAAAATGATGACAAATTTCGTTTTTATGCCTTGTCCAGCCTCAGTAGTTTGGCAAATTCCCACACCACGATGCCTGCCGTGACACTGACGTTCAGCGAGTGCTTGGTGCCAAACTGCGGAATCTCCAGACATCCGTCGCTCATGTCCACCACATTCTGCTTGACTCCCTTCACCTCGTTGCCGAAGATGACGGCGTAGCCTGAAGGGAATGTTGAATATTGAGTGTTGGGTACTGAATGGCCATCCTCCAAGTCCTGGAGTTTGGTGGATCCTTCCACCTGTTCGATGCTGTAGACGAAGTAGCCTTTCTTCTTCAACTTCTCCACAGCTTCTTCCGTGGTCTTGAAATATTCCCAGTCCACACTGTCCTCCGCTCCGAGTGCCGTCTTGTGGATTTCCACATGAGGGGGCGTGGCGGTGATGCCGCAAAGGTACACCGCCTCCACACGGAAGGCATCGCATGAGCGGAACACGCTTCCTACATTATATAATGACCGCACATCGTCGAGGACTACCACCAAGGGCAGCTTCTCGGCTTCCTTGAACTCCTCCACGGTGAGGCGTCCCATCTCTATGGTTCTTAACTTGCGCATCTTCGGATGGTTATTTCTCCTCCTTGGTCTTGTAAGCCAAGGCGTACATACGGATTTGCTTGATCATTGCCAGAAGACCATTGCTGCGGGTAGGACTCAGGTGGTCTTTCAGTCCAATCTCCTCCACGAAATAGAGTTCCGTGTCAAGAATCTCACTGGGAGTATGACCGCTCAATACACGGATGAGCAGGGCGATGATGCCCTTTACGATGAGGGCGTCGCTGTCGGCGGTGAACACGAGCTTGCCGTCTTCATAGTCGCACTGCAGCCACACGCGGCTCTGACAACCGTCTATCAGGTTCTGCTCGTTCTTGTATTTCTCGTCCAATGGTGCCAGTTCGTTGCCCAGGTCGATGAGCATCTGGTACTTGTCCATCCAGTCGGTGAAGTCCTGGAACTCCTCCACGACCTCGTCTTGCAATTCATTGATTGTTGCCATTATTTGATTTCCTTTATTTCGTTTACTGTCACTAATTTATACAACTTGTCGTTGGGCCTCACTTTGCCGGGTACGGGGATGGAGACTCTGCAGCCCTGCTTTGCCACGTCCACTGACTTCAGTTCGTAGCGGATTTCGTCGGCATGGAGGTACATCACACCGGTGGTGTTGCCCGTAATGAGGAGTTTCTCGCCTTTGTCGAAGGTGGTAGCCTCCACAGCCACTTCTGCCACGCCGAGCTTGGAGAAGTATTTCATCACCTTGCCCACAAGCACCTTCTTCTCCGTAGCCACGGAACCATAGTGCTTGTTCCATTCTCCCAAGGTCTGCCCCTGGTAGTAGCCGTCCCAAAAACCGCGGTTGAAGACGGAGGCGAGTCTCTCGTCCCATTCGTCCTTCTTCTCCTCGGTGAAGGTGCTGTCAAGGACGGCGGCAATCGCCTCCTTGTAGCATTTCACTACGGTGTATACATATTCGGGGCCGCGGGCACGACCCTCTATCTTGAACACCCTCACACCGGCATCCATCATGCGGTCGATGAAGCGGATGGTCTTCAGGTCCTTGGGACTCATCACATACTTGTTGTCTATCTCCAGCTGGTTGCCCGTCTCATTGTCTGTCACCGTATAGCTGCGACGGCAAATCTGCACGCACTCGCCACGGTTGGCGGAACGGTTGACATTGGCAAGACTCATGTAGCACTTGCCCGAAATCGCCATGCACAGGGCACCGTGGCAGAACATCTCGATGCGGATTTGCTCTCCCTTGGGACCGCAGATGTTCTGCCTCCCTATCTCCTCGTGGATATGTTTCACCTGATCCATGTTCAACTCGCGTGCCAGCACCGACACATCGGCGAAACGGGCGTAGAACTTCAGTGCCTCGGTATTGGAGATGTTCAGTTGGGTAGAGAGGTGCACTTCCTCACCCACCTCGTTGCAATAGCTCATCACCGCCACGTCGCTGGCTATCACGGCAGAGATGCCGGCCTCCTTGGCGGCATTGATGATTTCCTTCATTGTCTCCACGTCATCGTCATAGATGACCGTGTTGACCGTGAGATAGGTCTTGATGCCATGCTCGTTGCAGGTGGCGGCTATCTCGCGCAGGTCATCGACGGTGAAGTGGTTGGCGGAGTGGGAGCGCATATTCAACTTCCCGATACCGAAATACACGGAGTCCGCCCCTGCCTGGATGGCAGCCGCCAACGACTCCCTGGAGCCTACCGGTGCCATCACCTCATATTCGTTTATCTTTGTATTCATGAATGCTTTTACGTTTTTTGCGGGTGCAAAGTTACGCTTTTTCCGCCTTACAAGCGTTTCTTTTCCTGTTTTTTTTGCAAAAGAGGGGAAAATACTTGTATCTATGGCTGATTATGCGTACTTTTGCATACATGAATAGACTGATAGCTACTTTATTACTCTGGATGAGAAGGTTCTCGCAATGGCAGATCAACGGCAACGCCATCAAGCCCAACTACCGTGGAGAGACGGAATGCAAGCATTGTGGCACGGTGTTCGAGGGCAACTTCTGTCCTCGGTGCGGACAGAGCCGGAAGGTGAGCAAGGTAACCAAGCATGGTTTCATGATGGCATTCATCGAGGCTTATCCGCAACTGGCGGGCTCTTATCTCCATACGTTGCTGGAACTGATCTTCCGTCCCGGCTACATGGTGCGCGACTATTTCCGTGGGCATCGCATTCCCTATGCCGGCCCGTTCAAGACCTTCGTCATCACAGTTTCCGTCTACGCCCTCTTCACTCATGTAATCCAACCGAAGTTCATACAGGAAGAATCAAAGGACCTTGTGACGGTGAGGGCGGAATATAAGGAAGGCAAGACGAATTCGGACAAGATGATGGTAAGGCTCGTCGACTCCATCATTGCCAAGGACAAGAACTTGTCAAACAAAAAGTGGATAGGTCCCGTATGGAAAATGGTCAAGGAGAAGGCAAATGGCACGGGCACCATTTATCTGTTTATACTCGTTCCTGTCTATGCCTTGATTGGCAAGATGACGTTCCACAAAAGGCTTTTTGGTGGAAGGAAACTGATTTATGCGGAGCATTTCATGGTGTTTACCTATCTGTATGCCGTCGACCTTTTCTTCACCATTCTCTGTGCTTTGGCGGGTTACGACGACGACAACAGTTATTCACTCTTGTTCTCTGTTGTCTATTCTGTGTGGATGTACAAGGGATTGTATGGGTGGAAATGGCGACAAACCTTCTGGCGTATGCTTCCGTTCCTCCTTTGGCTCTTGTTGTTTCTGTTTTTGTTTTCCATAGTGCTCTTGGTAGTGATACTCAATGTGATGGCAGGTATTGCTTGACAAGCGGGAGTTGCGGCAAGAGGACTCTACAAAAATATCGGGGCGCACAGGTCTTTTCCTATGCGCCCCTTTTCTTGGTCTTATCCAAGAGAGTATTTATTCTGCCTCCAGGTAGATGACCCTTGAAGACCAGTCGTTCTTCTTGTTCCAGTCCACGTCGTGGGTATAAGGCATCTCCAGTCCGTGTTCCATGAGGAACTTGCCGGAGTAAGATTTGCCCTCGCAGTCGAGAGGCTTATTGTCGATGACATCCAGCTCACGCACCTTGTAGGTCTTGTTGGCGTCCAAGCCGGCCATCTTCACCCTTGGCAGGTGGGCGTTGTAGAAGTTGGCGAGCTTCCACCAGTAGAACACCGCCTTGTCCTTTGTCTCGCTGACATACATCAGGGAAGCCAGTCCTTGGTTGTCGTAGGGTGACACCAGTCGGTAGAGGTCTCCCATCTGTACCACGGGTCGTATCTCCTTGTACTCGGAGATGGCCTTCTTGCAGAGAGCCTTCTCCTCGTCTGTCATGTTCTTGGGTTGGATTTCCATGCCCAGTCGGCCGCTCATCGCCACGTCGATGCGGTATTTCAGCGAGGTGGTGCGGAAGACCGTGTGGTTGGGGACTGCCGAGATGTGGCTACCCATGGCGATAGCGGGGAAGAAGTAGCTGGTGCCGTACTGCATATAGATACGCTGCAGGGCATCGGTGTTGTCACTTACCCAGAACTCGTCGAAACCGCGGAGGAAGCCCCAGTTGGCTCGTCCGCCACCGCTGGCGCAACACTGGATAACCACATCTTTA
Organism: Acutalibacteraceae bacterium; assembly: GCA_963616155.1. Classification (GTDB taxonomy): domain Bacteria; phylum Bacteroidota; class Bacteroidia; order Bacteroidales; family Bacteroidaceae; genus Prevotella. The sequence goes on along the minus strand of CAVEJY010000142.1, from coordinate 5,660 downwards.
TATTTGGCACGAATACGGTCCATCACCTTGGCAAAGCCTGCATGATAGGCGATGTTGAGGTGACTTTGGTCTTGCATCGAGAGGTACTGACTGCCATGGTTCATGATGGGCATGTTGGCATCCCACTTGATGTAAGCTATCTGAGGATATTTAGTAAGTAGTTCGTCTACAACGCCGTACACGAAGTCCTGTACCTTGGGGTTGGAGAGGTCGAGTACGAGCTGTGTGCCGCCACGTCCCTGTACGGCGGCGCGGCCTGGTGCCTTCACGATCCAGTCGGGGTGCTTCTCGTAAAGCTCGCTGGTGGTGTTGGTCATTTCCGGCTCTATCCAGATGCCGAACTTCACACCGTTCTTCTTGGCATCGCGAAGCAAACCCTCGATGCCGTCGGGGAGCTTCTTCTTGTCCACTACCCAGTCGCCCAGCGCACAGTTGTCGGAGTTGCGCTCATACTTGGTGCCGAACCATCCGTCATCCATCACGAAGAGTTCGCCGCCCATACCGGCGATGTCCTTCATCATCTGGTCCATGCCCTGCTGGTTGATGTCGAAGTAGACACCTTCCCAGGAGTTCAACAGGATGTCGCGTTCCTGGTTGCCATGGGCGAGGATGTACTTGCGTCCCCATTTGTGGAAGTTGCGGCTCGCACCGCTGAGACCCTCTTGGGAGAAGGTCAATGCCAGTGCGGGGGTCTTGAAGGTCTCTCCCTTCTTGAGGTGGTATTCTGAGTTCTCTTCGTTGATGCCGGCGAAGAAATAGTGGTATTCCGTATCGTCTGTGACGGTCTTGAGCTTGTAGTTGCCGCCGTAAACAAGTGCTGCACCTATCACGTCTCCTGTATTTTCTTGTCCTTTGCCGTTGAGCGAGAACATCACTTCGGCATGGTCGGTATGGGAGGGACGTGTGCCGTCGGTGTTGCGGATGACGAACTCGCCCGGTGCCAGTTTCTCGTTGCTCACATTCGCCTCGTTGGCCCAGGTGCCGGAGAGATGGCTCATCCATACATCACCGCGGCGGATGGGGAGCATGGCGGACGCGAAGGTGGTGAGGGTCACGGTGCCCTTTTCGCCATTGCTGATCTCTGTCCATGCCTCTATCAGGTCTACGTCGTTATAGGCACGGTAGTTGAGGTCTACCTTTATATTATATACGGCATCCTTCAGATGCACGGTGGTGACGGTGGCGTTCGCCTCTTGTTTCACGTCGCTGCCCGTTGCCACCAGGGCTGTGGACAGGTTGCCGTCGGCATGGCGCATGGCAAGGGCGGCCTCTGCGGGTGTATTGAGACCATAGGCAGGATAGGCATCCATGCGGCCGTCGGCTGTCACCTTGAGGTTGGCGAGGTCGCCGGCATTCAGTTTGCTGCCGAAATAGAGGTACTTGGCGGGTTGTCCGTTCTCGACATCCAGCACCATGGAGATGTTCTTGGTGTTTACCGACACCTGGGCAGCCATCGCAGGCATGGCGAGAGCCACCATCAACATAGCTATTGATCTTACCTTCATGATTTTTAGTTGTTTGATGATTGTCACTGCAAAAATATAAAAATAACCGATAACCAGCAACTCTTTCCCCGGTTATTTTGCCTCAAAAGCAGAATATCGCAAACATCTGACAAAAAAAGCAAAGTCGTTGCCTCTTCGGCGCAGACTTTGCCTCTTCCTTTTATTGGTTGTCTAAGTTCCTATTTCAAGTATTCTCCGAAGTCGGTGAGTCGCATGTCGCCTTTCTTCAGGAAGGTGTCGTGCATGGCGAGGGCGGCTCTCATGCTTTGTGGCTCATGGCCCTTCTCCGCCAGCTTCAGGTATTCCCTCAGCATGGGACGGTAGTCGGGGTGGGCGCAGTTCTCGATGATTTCCTTGGCACGGCGCAGGGGACCTTTGCCACGGAGGTCGGCGATGCCCTGCTCGGTCACAATCACGTCTACGTCGTGCTCGGTACTGTCCACATGACTGCACATCGGTACGATGGCGGAGATGCAACCGTTCTTGGTGGTACTCTGGGTGGTGAAGATGGAGATGTATCCGTTGCGCTCGTAGTCGCAACTGCCTCCGATGCCGTTCATCAACTTGCTTCCGCAGATGTGGCTGGAATTCTCGTTGCCGTAGATGTCGCACTCGATGGCGGTGTTCATGGCTATCACGCCCAGTCGGCGGATTACTTCGGGCGAGTTGGAGATTTCGCTCTGGCGGATGGTGAGGTGCTTCTTGAAGTACTCGATGTCGCCATATACCTCTTTTAATGTATCATTGGTGACGGTGAGTGACGAGCAGGAGGCATCCTTGATCCTTCCCTCACGCATATATTTCACCACAGCATCCTGTACCACTTCGGTGTATACGCTGAACACAGGTACGTCGGGATTCTGCCCCAGTGCCTCCAGTACTGCGTTGGAGGTGACACCCACTCCACTCTGCAAGGGCAGGAACTGGGGAGGGATATGGCCTTTCTTCAGGTCGGAGATGAGGAAATCGGCTACGTTGTGTCCCATCTGCTCGGTCACGGGATCGAGGGGCTTGAAGGCGCGCGCCTCCTCGGGGATGCAACATTCCACCACTCCCACGATCTTATGTGCGTCTATCTCCACATACTCTTTGCCGATGCGGTCGCTCACGTTCATGATGGGGATGGGAGTGCGGAAGGGGCACTCGGCAATCTCGTACACGTCGTGCAGATAGCGGGAGGCAGGACTGTGGAAGGTGTTCTTCTCGATAAGCACTTTCTTCGCCAGCCGCACGATGGTAGGTACGATACCGCCGGCGGAGGTGAGGAACGCCTTGCAGGTAGTCTCTCCCTCCTCCATGTCAGATACCTCGATGATGGCGAGGTCTATCTCTCCGTAGAAACCGCGGCGCAGTCGCTCTGCCATATGCCCGAGGTGCATATCCTCGTAGTCGATTTCTCCGAGGTTGGTGTGGGTACGAAAGTCCTTGTTGGTGGAAAATGGCGCACGGAACTTGATGGCTTGTGCCGCTGCCATGTCGCCCTCGATGCTCTGCGAGGTGGATGCTCCTGTCAGGATGCCCACCTGGAAGGGGCTGCCTGCTTCGTGCTCTGCCACGGCTCTCTTGGAGAGTTCGCGGAAGGTGGCCTTGGGTACGCCGTTGGGGGTGAAGCCGCTCAGCCCGATGTTGTCTTGGTCGTTGATCATTGCGGCTGCCTCTGCCGCAGTAAGTCTTGTATATGCCATTTTCTTCTTGATAGTTCTTTTTTTTGTGGCTGCAAAGTTACATATTATTTTTCATATTCGTTCATCTTTTGGTGAATTTATGCAGTTGTAATCTTGAATTAATGTATTTGTTGCATAGATATGCAGAAGTAGCCGTTTATGCGTTTTTCTATGGCAAAATTAGAATTTTCTACACCAAGAGTATGCTTTTACGGGAATATTTCGTAATTTTGCACTTACTTGTTGAATTTTCATAAACAACTTAATAGATTTCATATATGAAGAAAAGTTATATATATAAAATAGGTGTAGCGGTCCTGGCACTTGGCATGACCTTGCCCCTCCTTGCCCAGACGGGTACGGAGAAGGAACCTGTGAGCTATGTAGGTGGAGAAATCTGCAACCCGCGTCTGCACGAGGGCGGACTCAGGTACGCTATCGGAACGGAGAACATCCAGGTGATGAGGGCGAACAGGACGCATCCAGAGAAAGCCGACGGCTTCGGATGGACCTACAACCACGCCCAGAACATCACCTACTGGAACGGCATGTTCTATCTACAGTATCTCAGCAATCCCTCCGACGAGCAGCAGCCACCCGGACATACTTATCTCGTCACCTCCAAGGACGGCAGGCACTGGGGCAAGCCCTTCGTGGTGTTCCCCGTATACAAGGCCCCAGAGGGTGTCGCCATCCCCAAGCCCTACTATGGCTACATCATGCACCAGCGCATGGGATTCTATACCGCCCCCAACGGCAGACTGCTGGTGGTGGGCTTCTATGGTCACAGCTATGACCCCTTCATGGAGGGCGGCATCGGGCGAGTGGTGAGGGAGATGTACAAGGACGGCACGATGGGGGCCATCTACTTCATCCGTTACTCCTCCCACCATGCCACCCACGAGGCTTGGAACGAGAGCAACACCGCCTATCCTTTCTACACCCGCTCCAAGGACAAGGGATTCAAGAAGGCGTGCCAGGACTTGCTCGCCGACAAGTTGAAGACGCTGCAGTGGATTGACGAGGATAGGGGACTGGACGGGTTCTATGCCCTGAAGGACTCCATCAACACAGTACAGGCAACATCCTATTACCACCGCAAGGACGGCAACGTAGTGGCACTCTGGAAGAAATCATGGGCAGCATTGTCGAAGGACAATGGCGAGACCTGGTCAAAACCGGTCAAGGTGCCCTCGCTCATCATGGCGGGCGGCAAGAACTGGGGACAGCGTACTGCCGACGGACGTTATGCGATGTGCTACAACCCCATAGAGACTCAGCCCTATCGCTATCCCCTCGTGGTGACAACGAGCGACGACGGCATTGTGTTTGACTCGATGTGTGTGGTGCATGGCGAGGTGCCGCCACGCAGGTTCTTCGGCGAGAACAAAGACTTCGGACCCTGTTACGTCCGGGGCATCACAGAGGGAGAGCAACAACCCGAGGGCAAGGATATGTGGCTCGCCTACAGTGTAAACAAGGAAGACATCTGGGTGAGCCGTGTGCCACTTCCCGTCCGTTCCGAGTGGAAGGGCGTAGTGGATGATGATTTCAGTCAGTGTGATCCAGACGGGAAGATAGCCAACTGGAACATCTACCGTCCACAATGGGCACACGTCGGTATCTCCGTAGACCATACCCTTTGCCTCTCCGATTCCGACCGTTACGACTATGCCCGTGCCATCCGTGTGTTTGAGGAAGGCACGAAGAAAGATATCTCCTTTACCGTCAAGGTGGAACAGGAGAACATAGACCCCTTCGAGGTGGACGTGACCGACCGCCATGGTGAGCGCGCCATCTCCCTCTCATTCAAGGATGGCAAGATTATGGCTGGCGACACGGAAGTGGGTATATATAAGAAAGGTGAATGGGCGACCCTCCACCTGCAGGCAGATGCCACGGGTACTGGTTCCTTCACCGTGAACGGCAGCAAGGCGTTGCCTTTCCTCCATGCCGTGAAGTCGGTGGAGCGCATCAGTTTCCGCACCGGTGCTTATCGTAACCTGCCCGACCGCAACACGCCCAATCAGGACAAGTGTCCTCCTTTGGAGGGATGCGACGAACCCATCTCGCTGTCGGAATATCACATTGGGTGGCTGAAGGTGCTGTAGTGAGGCTTTACAGAGCCTCTACTTTCCAGTCATCGATGTGCTTTTGCGGTCTTCGGAGAAATTGATGCCCACCTTGTATTTCCACCGCTTATCGTCAGCGAAGGCGGCGGTGTAGTCTTTCCTGTTGATTTGCTGCATCGCCGTTTCGGCATCCTTCTTGCATTTCAGCTCCAGCGCATTTGTTGGCTACAAGTCTCGTCGTGTCTTTTGGAACGTAATTTTCAAGTTTACTACCTTTTTAAATCCTTGATTTCTTCCATAGAGAGACCGGCTCCTTGAGCAGCGATTTCCAGGGGGAGCCCGAGAGCCAGAAGTCTTTTTGCCGTGGCTATCTTTTCTTTCCTTTCGCCTTCCGCTCTTCCTTCCGCTCTTCCTTCTGC
>CAVEJY010000141.1:0-6219 GCA_963616155.1 Acutalibacteraceae bacterium | reverse complement strand
CCAACAATTGCTACTTTCATAATCGAATCTTTTTAATTTAAAAGTTGTTATAAGTACTAACTGACAGCGGAAGTCCGTCCTCCAAGAGAAGGCTTCTTCCACAAATCTGCTGCAAAGTTATAACTTTTTCCGCAAAACCAAGAACAAATAACACAAAAACATCGCTTTTTGCTGTAAATTTGTTATTTTCACTTTCACGCCTTTCACATTCTCTACATCATTTCCTCCAACCGCCGAAGGGCATTTCTCATGTCTTGCTCGAAGCGAATGTGGTCGAGCAGATAGTCCGCCCTACCCTCTGCCAGCATGCGGTAGAGGGCAGGATTCATGCCATCGACATATTGGGCGATGGCATATTCTATGTCATCGCGCTGGTCGGGATTGCGGGAATACTCATAGACCCTCAACTTCTGGTGGAAGAAACAATAGGTAGCCTCTATCCCGTCCTTGCTGATTTCGTTGTCTGCCATCACTCTGTATCAGGATAAATTCTTCATAGACAATGCGATGCGCTTGCGTTTCAAGTCTACCTCCGTGACACGCACCATGACGTGTTCATGGAGTTTCACCACCTCGGAAGGGTCGCTGACATAACGGTTTGCCAACTGGGAGACATGAACCAGTCCGTCCTGGTGGACACCGATGTCGACGAAGGCACCAAACTTGGTGATGTTGGTCACGATGCCCGGCACCACCATGCCCACCTGCAGGTCTTCCATCGTCTTGATACTGGCATCGAACTCGAACTTCTCCACCTCGCCACGAGGGTCGAGACCGGGTTTGTCCAGCTCCGCCATGATGTCGGTCAGAGTAGGCATTCCCACCTCAGCGGACACATAACGCCTGATGTCTAACTTCTTCTGCAACGCCTTGTCCTCCACCAACTGTCTCACCGTCACCCCCTGGTCTTTCGCCATCGTCTCCACCAGTGCATAACGCTCGGGATGCACGGCACTGTTGTCCAACGGGTTCTTGGCACCTGGGATGCGGAGGAAACCGGCACACTGCTCGAAAGCCGAAGGACCGAGGCGCGGCACTTTCTTCAGCTGGGCACGGGAGGCAAAGGCTCCGTTCTCACGCCGATACTCCACGATATTTTTCGCCAACGTGGGCCCCAGTCCACTCACATAAGTCAACAAATGCTGCGAAGCCGTGTTGAGGTTGACACCCACGGAGTTCACGCAACTCATCACCACCGAGTCGAGACTCTTCTTCAACTGCGTCTGGTCCACATCGTGCTGATACTGTCCCACACCGATGCTCTTCGGGTCAATCTTCACCAACTCCGCCAACGGATCCATCAACCTTCTGCCGATGGAGACGGCACCCCGCACAGTCACATCCTCGTCGGGGAACTCCTCGCGGGCAATCTTCGAAGCCGAATAGATGGAAGCCCCGTCCTCGCTCACCACATAGATATCCACAGGGTGTGGATAACTGATCTGGTGCAACCAGTCGCTCGTCTCACGGCTCGCCGTACCGTTGCCCACAGCCATTGCCTCCACCTGGTACTTTTTCACCATACGCAGGATGGCGGCAGTAGCCTCCGCCTGTTTGTTGCGGGGCGGATGGGGAAACACTATCTCATGATGTATCAGGTTGCCCTGGGCATCCAGACACGCTGTCTTGCAACCATTGGCAAAACCGGGGTCTACCGCCATCACCCGCTTCTGCCCCAAGGGAGCAGCCAACAGGAGCTGGCGCAGGTTCTCGGCAAATACCAGGATGGCTTCCTCGTCAGCCTTCTGTTTGCTCAACGAGGCAAACTCGGTCTCGATGCTGGGCTTGAGCAATCGCTTGAAAGCATCGTCTACCGCCTCAGCCACCAAGGTCTGGCACGCTCCCGATCCATGCACATAATAGCGTTTCAACTTGTCGGTGCAAACCTCGTCGTCAGCGGAGATGCTGACCCTCAGGAAACCAGCGGTCTCCCCACGGCGCATTGCCAGAAGACGGTGAGAGGTGCATCGCCTCAGAGGTTCGGAGAAATCAAAGTAATCAGAGAAACGCTGCGCCTCTTCCTCGTCTTTTTTGGTCTTCACCACCTTGGAGGTGATGACAGCCCCATAACGGAACTCCCTGCGGACGGTATTGCGGCTCTGCTCGCTTTCGCTCACCGTCTCGGCAATGATGTCCTTGGCACCCTGCAAGGCTGCCTCAGCATCCTTCACCTTGTCACCCACGAAGCGGCGTGCCGCCTGTTCGGGATTCCGCTCCCGTTGCAGCAACAGGAGTTGTGCCAACGGCTCCAGTCCCTGTTCACGGGCTATCTGGGCACGGGTACGGCGCTTGGGCTTGAAGGGGAGATAGATATCTTCCAGTTCGGTGGCATCCCAGCATTCCTCGACACGTCCCCTGAGGGCATCCGTCAGTTTGCCTTGCTCGCCGATGGTCTTGAGTACTGTCTCTTTGCGCTTGGCGAGTTCCTTCAACTTGTCGTTGGCATGGGCTATCGCCTCGATTTTCACCTCGTCGAGGTTGCCCGTCTTCTCCTTGCGGTAACGGGAGATGAAAGGGATGGTGCACCCCTCTTCGAGCAGTTGCAGCGTGTTCTCCACAGCTTTCTCGCTGAGTGACAAGGAAGCTGCTATTATTTTCGTAAATGAATTCATTGTCTTTTTCTACATTATTATATAAAGCGAGTGCAAAGATACTGCTTTTTTTGAGAAAAAGACTATTTCCTGATGGTAAATTCAAATTTCAGTCCGCCTTCGGGCAGATTGTTCACCCGGATGGTGCCCCCATGCAGCAGTACGGCGTTCTTCACGATGGCGAGTCCCAGTCCGGTACCTCCCATCTTCCTGCTCCTGCCCTTGTCCACCCGGTAGAACCGTTCGAAGAGGCGGGCAAGGTGCTCCTGTGGTACTCCCTGTCCGTTGTCGCGGAAGATGAAATGCCACTTGTTGCCCTGTTCCTTTCCCTCCAGGGTGATGGTGGTGCCCTCGCCGGCATAGGCGAGGGCGTTGTCGGTGAGGTTGCGGAAGACACTGTAGAGCAGACTGCGGTTGCCCTTCACCACGATATGCTCGGGCAAGAGGTTGTCCATTTTCATCTTGTTCTCCTGCCGCTGCAGTGCCGTCTCCTTCATGATGTCCGCCACCATCAGCGTGATGTCCACTGCCTCGAAGTCGATCATGTCGGAACCGTCGTCCAGTCGGTTCAGCGTGGAAATGTCGCGGAGCAAGGAGGTGAGTCGCTCGCTCTGTGCGTAACAGCGGTGCAGGAACTGTTCCTTGGTCTCCTCGTTGATATGGGGATTGTCGATAACGGTCTCCAGATAGCCCTGGATGCTTGCCACGGGGGTCTTCAACTCATGGGCGATGTTCTGGGTGAGTTGGCGTTTCAGGATGTCCTGCTCCTTGCGGGTCGCCTGGATGCGCTTGTACATCTTGATGATGCGCTCCGCTATCTCGCCCAACTCATCGTTGGGGAAATTTGCCAAATCCTCTATCTCCAAGCTCTCGCCATGGTCTGCCTTGTAGGCGAAGATGCGCAACTTGGTGATGTTCTGTCCCAGTCGGGAGATGAAACGATAGAGCACCAGGGTGAGGAGGATGACAGCAATGACGGCAAACCAGATGTAGTGCTGGTCTGCCTGAAGCGACTTCGACAGATCGTTGTTGTAGGGCAAGGCACTGCGGATAATGACGCTGTCCTTCGGGTAGTAGGATGCCACATAGAAATAATCCTGCTTCATGGTCTTCGACAAGCGGTCCACGCTGGCTCCCCTTCCGTTCTTCAATGCCTGCACGATTTCCTCGCGCTTGGCATGGTTGGGGAAGTGGGCATAGTCGTTGCGCATATTGTCATACACCACCTTGCCGTCGGGGCGCACGAGCGTCACTCGCCAGTCCTTGTAGTGATGGTTCTTCACGAAACCGTCTATATCCTTTCCAGAAGACAATGCCTGTTCCACCAGGGCATTGTAACCCTCCAGTTTCATCGTGAGCGAACTGATCTTGTATTGTTTCTCGCGAGCTTGCTGGAACACGATGAAACTGACGGCGAACACAAGAAACACCGTCAGCACCATGAAATAAAGTTGTCTGCCTACCTTCGATTTCGACTTTCTCACCTTTTGCATACGCCTTTCACCTTATTATATATATATACTTTGAAATCTATGCATCGAAATAATAGCCGAATCCCAAGCGAGTGACGATACACTTGGCAAACCTGCCTACCTTCTTTCTCATGCGGGTGATGTTGACATCCACCGTACGGTCGAGCACCAGCACATCCTTGGGCCAGATGCGGTCTATCAGTTCCTGGCGGGAGAACACCTTTCCCTTCTCCTCCAACAAGAGGCGAAGCAGCTCAAACTCGGTCTTGGTGAAAGGCACGTCCTCACCGTCGATGCTGACTGTCTTCTTGTCGAGGTTGAGCAACAGTCCCTGGTAGCTGATTACCGTAGGCTCCGCCCCACCGCCGTGCTGCTCCATCGTCCTTCTCAGTACGGCACGCACACGCACCAGCACCTCACGGATGGAAAAAGGCTTGGAGATGTAGTCGTCGGCACCCAAGTTGAAGCCCGTCACGGTATCGTTCTCGGTGTCGCGGGCTGTCAGGAACACGATGGGAATGCCTGCGGTGACAGGTTTCTCCTTCAGATGCTTCGCCATCTGGAAACCGCTCATGCCACCCATCATCACATCGAGCAAGAGCAACCTGTAAGAGGCGATGTCTTTCTCCAGTGCCTCTTCCGCCGAGTTGGCGGTGTCCACCTGATAACCTTCCGTCTCCAGGTTAAACTTCAGAATCTCGCAGAGGTCCTGCTCGTCATCAACCACTAAGATTTTGATATTCTTTTCGTCCATATCATCATAACTTTTTGTTTCCGCGGCAAAGTTACGACTTTTATTTTGTAATGCGTATTACGTTTGATTACATTTTCGTGAATATTTCTCCCACCGCAGGATTAGTACAGCAATACCAACCCGGCGAAAGCAGAATAGAGTATCATTCTTATCGGATTGATTTTCATCACCTTCACTCCAACGAAGGTGGCGAGAAAGAGGGCGACGGAGATGCAGAAGTGCCAGGGATGGTCGGGAGTGGAGAAGTTCTCGCCGTTCATCATCAGCAGGGCGGCGGCTCCCACCAAACCCACGATGCAGGGGCGCAAGCCGATGAAGACGCTTTGTACCACCGAGGTATCCATATACTTGTACAGCATCTTGCTGATAAGAATCATCAAGATGAAGGAGGGGAGCACCAGGGCAAAGGTGGCCATGGCACTGCCCAGTACAGCCATCATCCCGCTCATGCCGGCATTGTGCACGGCGGTATAGCCGCAGTAGGTGGCACAGTTGATGCCAATGGGTCCCGGCGTCATCTGCGAGATGGCGATGACATCGGTAAACTCCCTCATCGTCATCCAGTGATACTGCGTCACTACCTGGCCCTGAATGAGGGAAATCATACTGTAGCCTCCTCCGAACCCGAAGATGCCTATCTGTATGAATACGATGAAAAGCTGAAGAAATATCATAAACTATTCCGTTGGTTGAATGAATTGTCCGTAGATGTAACCTCCCACGGCAGCAGCGACGATGACCCAGATGGGATTGACACCCATCAGCCAAATCAGAAGGGCGGAAAGAATGGGAATCCAACAGTTGACGAGGGAAATTTTTGCGCTCTTAGCCAACGAGAAGGTGGGCACGGCTATCAGTGCCACCACGGCAGGACGGATGCCGGCAAAGATGGCTGCCACAACCTTGTTGTCCTCAAACTGATGGAAGAACATGGCGATGGCTAATATAATAAGGAAGGAGGGCAATGAGGCTCCGAGGGTGCAGACGACAGCTCCCGGCACCTTTGCCAACTTATAGCCGAGCAGGGAACTCATGTTGATGGCCAAAGCTCCCGGACAGGTCTGGGTCACGGCGATGGCATCCACAAACTCCTCTTTCGTCATCCACTTGTGCTTGTCGACGACTTCGCTCTCTATAATAGGAATCATGGCATAGCCACCACCAAAGGTGACTATGCCAATCTTCATGAAAGTTTTGAATAATGTAAGATAACTTACGCTATTATTCATTTTTACCTCTTTACTTTTTTACTTTTTCAAAGCTCTTTCCTCAATCCACATGCGTGCATTGACAAATGCCTCGATCCAAGGTGTCACCTCATCGTTGCGGCGCTCGGCTGGATACCAAGCGTTCTGCCATGGGAAGATGGCACGCTCCAGGTGGGGCATCATGGCAAGGTGGC
>CAVEJY010000140.1:0-27375 GCA_963616155.1 Acutalibacteraceae bacterium | reverse complement strand
AGAGCACAACACTTTTAATGTTGGGGTCATGGGTTCGAGCCCCATGCGAGTCACACCAAGAAAAGGCAGTTACCTATGAAAGGTGACTGCTTTTTTTCATTTTACAACCCACTCGCCGTCATGCAAAGACAGCACCCGAGGTTGAAATCTCACCACTGGCTGATGTCAGCCTTCGCCTCCACCTTCTTCTCTATGTTATCGGGCAACTTGGGGAAGAAGTCGTAACCAGTGATACGCTCCACCTCATCGACGGAGTTGACGAAATCTGTTTTCTTCTTTCCTTTCTGCGACTGGTTGCGGCAGATGAAACCGATGGCCTGGGGATTGCTGCCTGTGCGCAGGACAACCTTGAAGAAAGCATCAGGCACCACCACCTTGTTCTTGCCCAACTTGCGATGCTGCTTGTTGAGGTAGACGGGACCGCAGACGATGTATACCTTGCCATACTTCTTTGCCCAGATGCGACACTGCTGTTCGATGGTGTTCCAGACACCGGCGTTCAGACTGTGGTTCTGAGGACACATATTGGTCATCAAGAAGCATTCCTGCATCGCCTTCTCACTCCACTTGTTGTCGCCAGCCGGACACATGTGTCCACGGTCGAAACCACTGTTGTAATAGTCAGACTTGTCTCCTCTGGGCGTGGGCATCTCCGTGTCATCCTCGAAGTCCATGCGCTGCACCTTGCCCGAGGCATGTTCTTTCGTCAGCACCCATGCCACCCAGTTGGGTTGTCGGGTATCGTGGTTGTAGGATACGGTGTAGGCCATGCGGTGCTTGACGGTTTGCGAGAGTTGTTTACTACACGTCGGAATTTCCAATCCTGCCACGTTGACATTGGCAGGAATGGCGGAAGACAGCAGCACAACAGCCGCCATCAACAAGAGATTACGATAAAATTTCTTCATAAATAACGTCTAAATTTGTTTTCAATATGCAAAAGTATCAATTTATTTATTAAAACCAAAGAAAAAGTTCGGAAATTTCTTGGAGGTTTCAAAAAATAGTTGTACCTTTGCAGCCGATTTAGAAAACAAGTTCGGGATTTGGCGCAGTTGGTAGCGCACACGTCTGGGGGGCGCGAGGTCGCTGGTTCGAGTCCAGTAATCCCGACTAAAGTTAAATCAAGAAGCAGATAGTTGCAGCAATGCGGCTATCTGTTTTTCTTTTTTAGCAAGCTATCCTAAAGAACACCTTAACAAGCATTAACATTCCAAGAGGCAAGGTTTTCGCTTTTCCTTGTTTATATAGGTGTAATATACTAAGGATAAATCCAAGCAACAGCAACATAAAGAACATAATTAAAAACTTTGAGGAATATGAAAAAATTATTATCTATCGTGGCATTCTGTGCCGCAACACTGACATTCACATCGTGCAACACGGGCGAATCCAACACCTGGACACCACTGACACCAACGGAAAAAGCATCATGCTTCGCTCAGACATCAGGCTCTTATAGTGGCAAAATGGTGTATTACAACGCAAACGAATCCACCACAAGCACAAGCAGCGTGACCGACACGCTCAACGTGAACTGGACCATCGGCACAGGTGTGGGTTCCGACACGACCATGACGGTGACCAACCTCCCCGTAAAGGTCTTCGCAAAATACATCCCAGACGAAAAGGTGAGCAAGGCATTGGCAGCATACGAAGCACCCGTCCCCTTCAAAAATGCAATGTACTTCTACCAGACCAGTCCTGCCCCCACCTTCCTTCTCGTTCCCGAGATCGTGAAAATCCCCATCACTTATGACGGAGGCTCGCACACCCTCAGCCTGTACTTCTACCAAAGCACGCTGAGTTCCGTTACAAGCTACGGCTACTACTATGCAACCACCAAGCAGCTCGTCATGTCCATCGTCCTCGGAGGCTATGAGTTGGATGCCACCGACACCACCTCCAACGTGAATAAACTGGAATACAAGGTCAGCGGCAAGACATTCTCCTACGCTCCTTTGCAGTTCATCGCACAGAAATAACTGTAACAATTATCATACATTCTCTAATTAAAAAGTGAAAAGCGCAGCTGTCAGTGATGACCGCTGCGCTTTCTCTTTTTATGAATTTTCTTACGAGTCTCTTATGAACCCACAACCTTCGAATCGGCTTACGCTTCCTTTCTCCAGAGCTTGCTCATGTCCTCCAGACTCTTGCCCTTGGTCTCGGGAACAAGTTTCCACACGAAGAGGGCGGCAATGATGCAGATGGCGCCATAGAGTCCGTAGGTGAACCAGTGGCCGAAGTCATCGCCCGGAGTGAGATGCATGTTGAACATCGGCACGAAGGTGGAAGAGACGATGAAGTTGAATATCCACTGGAAAGCCACGGCAATCGCCACGGCGGCACCACGGATGGTGTTGGGGAACAGCTCAGCGATGAGTACCCAGGCGATGGGGCCCCAGGAGAACATGAAACTGGCACTGTACACCATGATGCTGAGCATCGTGACCGTGCTGAGGGCGGCATTGCCGAAGGTGAGTGCCACACCAAGGGCACCTATCGCCATACCGACGGAGCCACAGATAAGCAAGGGCTTGCGGCCCAACTTCTCCACCGTGAACACGGCGACAAGCGTGAAGGAGATGTTCACCACGCCCATGATGACGGTCTGTACCATCGGGTTGCCCATGCCCATGTCCTGGAAGATGCGAGGAGCATAGTAGAGGACGGCATTGATACCCACAGCCTGCTGGAACACAGAGAGCATCACACCCACAAAGATGCACATGAAACCATAGGAAAAGAGCTTCTCCGTCTTCACGGTGACGGTGTTCTTGATGTCGTCGATAATCTCACGCGCCTTGTCGGAACCGTTAATCTTGGAGAGGATGCCGTATGCCTTCTCGTCCTGCCCCACCATCACAAGATAGCGGGGAGTCTCGGGCACGAAGCAGATGAGGAAGGTAAACAAACCCGCTGGCACACATTCACTTCCGAACATATACCTCCATCCCGTCTCGATGGTCCACTGGGCATCCACCATATTGGCGATGGCACCAGCGGCATCATAGATGGGATTGGCATGATCGCCCATGATGATGAAGTTGACAAAGTAGACCACTAACTGCCCGAAGATGATGGCAAACTGGTTCCAGCTGACGAGCATTCCCCGGATGTTGCTGGGCGCAATCTCGCCGATATACATCGGGCAGATGGCGGAAGCCATGCCCACGCCGATGCCGCCGAGGATGCGGTAGAAGTTGAATACCACGAGCAATGTCCAGTCGGCATGCCCCTGCGGCAGGATGTAAGTCTCCGGCTTCATGGAGCCCCATGCAGAGAGGAAGAAGCACACACCCGCGAAAATGAGCGAGCGCTTGCGTCCGAACTTGCTGGCGAAGAGACCGGAGAGCGAACTGCCGATGATGCAACCGATGAGCGCACTGGAGGAAGTGAAACCGTGCATGAAGTCGGTGTACTCGAAATCACCCGCACCCTTGAAGAATGCCTGTAAACCCTTCTCGGCACCCGAGATGACAGCTGTGTCATAGCCGAAGAGGAGGCCGCCCAGGACGGCGACCATCACGATTGAGATAAGATAGGCCTTGGAGCCTGTTTGTTTTTGTTCCATTATTTATTAGGTTTTATTGTTCTTTATATTAAATAATACGCACAATCTTCTGTTTTCCCCCATTTTTTTTGTAAATTTGCAACCAAAATAGACTTTACGACAATGAACATAACAGATTTTCTAAATAATAAAGGCCAGGGAAAGGGCTTTTCCTTCGAGGTGTTGCCTCCATTGAAGGGCAACGGAACGG
Source organism: Acutalibacteraceae bacterium (assembly GCA_963616155.1). Classification (GTDB taxonomy): domain Bacteria; phylum Bacteroidota; class Bacteroidia; order Bacteroidales; family Bacteroidaceae; genus Prevotella. The sequence goes on along the minus strand of CAVEJY010000140.1, from coordinate 23,608 downwards.
CGGCGCTCTTCCGAACCATCGACAGTCTAAAGGAGTTCGGTCCCCGCTTCATCAACATCACCACCCACCACAGTGAGTATGTGTACAAGGAGGTGGAGAACGGGCTGCTTACACGCCAGTGCGTGCGTCGCCGTCCCGGCACGATAGCCATTGCCGCCGCCATCCAGAACAAGTACGACATCCCCGTCATCCCTCACGTCATCTGTAGTGGAGCCTCCATCGACGACATCGAGTATGAGTTGCTCGACCTCCAGTTCCTGGGCATCTCCAACCTGCTCTTGCTCCGTGGCGACAAGGCGAAGGAAGACCGCCAGTTCACACCGTCGGCGAACGGTCACACCCATGCCACCGACCTCATCAAACAGGTGGAGAAGTTCAACCAGGGCTATTTCGCCGACGGAACCGCCATCAAGCATCCGGGCGAGAAGTTCTGCTATGGCGTGGCGTGCTATCCCGAAAAACACGAGGAGGCACCCAACATGGAGCAAGACCTGCAGCACCTGAAGGAGAAGCAAGACCTGGGCGCATCCTATGCCGTGACCCAGCTCTTCTACGACAACCAGAAGTTCTACGACTTCGTGGAGAAGGCGCGACAGATGGACATCACCATCCCCATCGTACCCGCCATCAAGCCCTTCGCCAAGCTCTCCCAGCTCACCGTGGTGCCCAAGACCTTCCACTGCGACATTCCCGAGGAACTGGCGCAGGAGGTATTGAAGTGCAAGACCGACGATGATGCGAGGGCATTAGGCGTGGAATGGACCGTGAGCCAGGTGAAAGACCTCTTCGACCACGGCTACAACAACGTGCATTTCTTCACCGTCTCGGCTGTGGAGTCGGTAAGGGAAATCGCCAAAATCCTTTTCTAAAGGGAAATTCTAAAGAGAAAGAGAGAAAAGATGAAATTCAGCGAAGTGATAGGTCAGAGGGAAGCGTGCCAGCGCCTCGTGAAGATGGCAGAGGAGCAGAAGGTTCCCCATGCCCTGCTTTTCTGCGGTCCCGAGGGCTGTGGAAAGATGGCAGTGGCACTCGCCTTCGCCAGTTATCTGCTGGGAGAGCGGGAGGAAGAGACACCCGACAACCACCGTGCCGTCGCCATGCTGAGGAAATGGGAACATCCCGACCTGCACTTCACCTACCCCACCATCAAGTCGGCAGATATGAGCAGTGACCACCAGCCCGTGAGCGAGGACTATGCCAAGGAATGGAGGCTACTGCTCGGCAAGGGTGCCTACTTCCAGGTAAGCGACTGGCTCTCGGAGATGGGTGACTCCAACAAGCAGGCCATCATCACCGGCGAGGAGAGCGACCAACTGTCGAGACAACTCTCCATGGCATCGAGCCAGGGCGGATATAAGGTGAGCCTGATATGGTTGCCCGAGCGCATGAACCAAACGAGTGCCAACAAGATACTGAAACTCCTGGAAGAACCGCCCTCGCAGACAAAGTTCATCCTCGTGAGCGAGCATCCCGAGCAACTGCTTGAGACCATCAGAAGCCGCACCCAGCGCATCGATTTCAAGAAGATTGCCACGCCCGACATGGAACAGGCACTCATCGAGCGCAGAGGACTGGAGCCCGACACGGCGCACCGCATCGCACGCATCGCCAACGGCAACTGGAACCTCGCCATGGAGGAACTGAACTCGGGCAACGAGAACCGACAGCATCTCGACATGTTCATCATGCTGATGCGACTCGCCTATATGCGCAACATCCACGACCTGAAGAAATGGAGCGAGGTGGTGTCCACCTTCGGCAGGGAGAAGCAGAAACGCATGCTCGACTATTTCATGCACATGCTCCGCGAGAGTTTCATGTACAACTTCCGGCAGCCCGAGCTGAGCTACATGACCCAGGAGGAGGAGGACTTTGCCAAGAACTTCGCCCGCTTCATCAACGAGGCGAACATCGTCGACATCGCCGACCTCTTCGAGGAGAGCAAACGGTTCATCACACAGAACGCCAATCCGAAGATTGTATTCTTCGACCTGGCACTGAAAATCATCGTTCTACTCATCAGAAAGTGAAGAGTGAAGAACGAAGAGTGAAGAATTCAATAGCATTTCAAGGGCGCAAGCCTATCAATTATAAATTATCAATTATTAATTATACATTTTTATAAAGATTATCGTGGACTACAAGAATATGAAATTCAGAATGTGTCACCAATGTGACCGAGGACTCTGCTGCAAGGCTGCGGGAAGACAAGACCGCCAGCTCAACACCTACGACTGGCTCGCCGATGTGCCCGGAAACGCAGAGAGTACCGACCTCGTGGAGGTGCAGTTCAAGAACACCCGCAAGGGATATTACCACAACGTCAACAACCTTGATCTGAAGAAGGGCGACGTGGTGGCGGTGGAGGCGAACCCCGGCCATGACATCGGCGTGGTGACACTCACCGGAAGACTCGTGAAGCTACAGCTGAAGAAGGCGAACCTCAAGTCGATGGACGAGGTGAAGCGCGTCTACCGCATCGCCAAGAGCGTGGACATCGAGAAGTGGAAGGAGGCGAAAAGCCGTGAGCACGACACGATGATACAGAGCCGACAGATTGCCAAAGACCTCGGACTGAAGATGAAGATCGGAGACGTGGAGTACCAGGGCGACGGCAACAAGGCGATTTTCTACTACATCGCCGACGAGCGAGTGGACTTCCGCCAGCTCATTAAGGTACTTGCCGACACCTTCCATGTGCGAATCGAGATGAAACAGATTGGAGCGCGGCAGGAGGCCGGACGCATCGGCGGAACGGGTCCCTGCGGACGGGAGCTGTGCTGCGCCACATGGATGAAGAACTTCGTGAGCGTGAGTACCAATGCCGCACGATACCAGGACATCTCGCTCAACCCGCAGAAGCTCGCAGGCATGTGCGCCAAACTGAAATGCTGTCTCAACTACGAGGTGGACAACTATGTGGAGGCAAGCAAGAAGATGCCGCCAAGGGATGCCGTGCTGCAGACCGCCGATGCCGACTACCACCAGTTCAAGGCAGACATCCTCGCCGGCACCATCACCTACTCCACCGACAAGAATCTTGCCGCCAACCTGGAGACCATCACCGCCGAGCGTGCACGTGAGATTATCGAGATGAACCGCAATGGCGAGAAGCCCCTGAGCCTCGTGGAAAACGGAAAGGCAAAGCCCACACCACAGTCGAAAGACCTCTTGGCAGAGGCTGACCTGAGCCGATTCGACAAGGCGAAGAGAAAGAAGAAGAACAACAAGAACCGCAACGACAAGCGACAGAACGGCAATGCCAACACCACGATGCCTGCCGGCAACGCCTCGGACAACAAGGTACAGGACAACAACAACCGCCGTTGTGACAACCGAAACCGCGACAACAAGAACCGTGGCAACAGGCAAGGTGGCGAGAACCGTCCTCCCAAAAACAACCGTCCGCCAAGGGAGCAAAGACCGCAAGGCGAGCCCAAGCAACAGGGAGAACAGAAACCACAAGGTGATCCAAAGCCGCAAGGAGCCAACAAGCCCGAAGCAAAGCAACCAGCTCCCCAACCCGAGCCCAAGCAGAAACCTGCTACAACAAAGCATGAATAAAGGATGAAAAGGACATTCTATACCTTATATATAATAGGAGTCCTCGCTTCGGCTCTCATACTCTCATCCTGCAAGAAGTCGTTAGTGTACGACCAGTACACACACACGCCCATTGCAGGATGGGAGAAGAACGACGCACTCTCGTTCGACATCCCACCGCTCGAAGTCTCAGGAGAATACGAGGAGCAGTTGGGTCTGCGCATCACGGGTGCCTATCCCTTCATGGGACTCACCCTCATCGTGGAGCAGACCATCTATCCCGACAAGGAGAAGAAATGGGAGAAGACGGAGATGGCGGACACCATCCAGTGCGACCTCATCGACAAGAACGGGGTTACCCGTGGACAGGGCATCAGCTATTACCAGTACAATTTCCCCATCACCCTCCGCTCCTTCTGCGAGAAAGACTCCATCCACGTCACCGTTCGCCACGATATGAAGCGCGAAATCCTCCCCGGCATCAGCGACATCGGGTTGAAATTGGTGAGATTGGAAAAATAAGAAGAATTTGGTTATCAAACAGTTATCCCACCTAATGTAATAAAGCATCACATCAGGTGGGATATTTTTGTCAAGAGATAATCTGTGAAATGCTGCGTTACATCACCATATAATCCCTTCGGAATTTCGGACTGTCAGTGTCAGCAAAAACATCAACTCCTCACCAGGTTCCTGCCTGCATCTATCCTCAGGAAGATGAAGAGAAGGATGGTGAAGCCCCAGAGCGAACTTCCGCCATAGCTGAAGAACGGCAAGGGAATGCCAATGACGGGCGTGAGACCCAGCACCATACCTACATTGATGAACAGGTGGAAGAGGAACACGCTCAGCACACAATAGCCGTAAATCCTTCCGAACTTGAACGGTTGTCGTTCGGCGAGGTGGATCAGCCGGAGAATCAGAGCCAGAAACAAAAGCAGCACGCCTGCCGACCCGAGGAATCCCTCCTCTTCGCCCACCGTACAGAAGATGAAGTCGGTGTCTTGCTCGGGCACGAATTTCAATTTGGTCTGCGTGCCGTTGAGGAATCCCTTGCCCTGGAGACCTCCCGATCCGATGGCAATCTCGCTCTGGTGGACATTGTAACCTGCGCCCGCCAAGTCCTCGTCGAGTCCCAGCAGCACGTTGATGCGCACACGCTGATGAGGTTCCATCACGTCGTTGAGCACATAGTTGGCGGAATAGAAGAAAGCGATGGAACCGAGGGCGAAGGCGGCGATGAAGAAGTAGTTGCGCAGGCGTGTGTAGAGTCCCTGGTAGACCAGGAATCCCAACATGGCGGCACACAGGCCGAGTTGCACCCACACAATGTCGAATGGCACGACATAGGTGGAGAAGAGGCTCGCCAGCAATGTGGCAACCAGACAATAGCCCAGAATGACGGACATGTGCTTCTTGTTGCCCGTGTACGAACTGACCATACCCGCAGAGAATACCTGCACCAGGAGCAAGACCACAAACTTGCCCACCGACGTGCATTCGTCCCACAACATCACGTTCTCGTACTTCACGCCCACCACGAAATACACCACCATCGCCACCGCCGTGAAGAGGATGCTTCCCGGCATTCCCTCGCGGTAGAACATCAGGAAGAAGGCAGAATAGACCAGTGCCGATCCCGTCTCGCGTTGTCCCACGATGCAAATCATCGGGATGATGATGATGGCGCATGCCGCCGCAAAATGCTTCAGCTTGTGGATGTTGAAGCCATAACTGCTCATGAACTTCGCTGCAGCCAATGCCGTGGCAAACTTGGCAAACTCCGCCGGCTGGAGTCGCAGGGGACCCAGTACAAGCCACGACCTTGATCCCTTGATGCTGTGGGGATTGAAGATGGTGGCGAAGAGCAGCAGCACCAGTGCCGCATAGATGACGTAGGAGAATGTGTCGTAGAACCTGTCGTCGAGCATCAGGATGACGAAGCCCAGCACGACGGAAGTGCCTATCCAGATGATCTGCATGCCCGAGCGCGAGCCAAGGTTGAAGATGTCGGTGTCGCCGTATGTATAGCTGGCACCGCACACGCTGAACCATCCGAAGACGAGCAGAGCCAGATAGATGCCTATCGTCCACCAGTCGAGCGAGCGGAGCACGCCAGGTTGTTTGTTCGTTTGAGCCATTGTCTTACCCCTTTTTTACCATTTTTACTTTTTTACCCTTTTACTTTTTTACCTTTCCTCGTCATCGGCTTGACGATCCATATCCGATTCTCCGTGCCTGCATCTCAGCCGCCTGTCTCTCTGATGCCGGTGAGAGCTTGCCCTTGAGATATTGCTCCATCATCAGTCCGCCGATGGGCACACCGTAGTCGGCACCCCAGCCACCGTTCTCCACATACACGGCGATGGCAATCTTCGGGTTGTTCATCGGGGCGAAGCCCATGAAGACGGAATGGTCGTGTCCGCGGTTCTGCGCCGTACCCGTCTTTCCGCACGCCTCGAAGTCGTACTTGGCGAGCATCTTGCAGGTGCCCTTCAGTGCGGAACTTCTCATGCCCGCCACCACATAGTCGTAGGCTCGCCTGGAAGCCATCGTCTGGTGGCGTCGGGTGTAGAGCGTGTCGAGCGGCTCTCCCTGCACCTTGCGCACCACATGAGGCACATAGTAATAGCCGCGGTTGGCAATGGTGGCACCCAGATTGGCTATCTGCAGGGGCGTGAGGTTCACCTCGCCCTGCCCGATGGAGATACTGATGATGGTGAGTCCGTTCCACGAGCCCCTGTATGCCTTGTCGTAGAACTGTGCGTTCGGGATGAGTCCCCGCTTCTCTCCGGGCAGGTCGATGCCGAGCTTATAGCCGAATCCCATGCTCACCATGTAGTCCTTCCAGGTGGTCATGGCATCCTGTACGGTGCGGTATTTCCTCCTGTTACCTATCATATAATATAGACCCCAGCAGAAATAACCGTTGCAGGAGGTGCTGAGTGCGTCGACGAGTGCGATGGGCGAGGAGTGTCCGTGGCATCCCACATGGAGTCCCCGGTAGTAGAAGCCGTGGTTGCAGGGAAATGCCGTGCCGGGGGTGATGATGCCCTCGGTGAGGTATGTGAGTGCCTGTGTGGTCTTGAAGGTGGAGCCTGGGGGATATTGTCCCATGATGCTTCGGTTGAGGAGGGGCTTCCAGGGGTTCTGCGAGAGCCAGCGGTGCATCTTTCCACGGTTGCGCCCCACGAGCTTTCGGGGGTCGTAGGTGGGCGACGACACCATGGCGAGCACCTCTCCCGTGCGGGGGTCGAGTGCAACGATGCTGCCTATCTTTCCCTCCAGGAGACGTTCGCCGAGTGCCTGGAGGTTGACGTCGATGCCGAGCGTCAGGTCCTTTCCCGCCACGGGCTTCTGGTCGAGCTTTCCGTTCTGGTAGCTTCCCTGGATTCTGCCGTGGGCATCGCGGAGCATAATCTTCACGCCCTTCTGTCCGCGCAGTTGCTGCTCGTAGGCCTTCTCCACGCCGAGCTTTCCCTTGTAGTCGCCGGGCTGGTAGTAGGAGTCCTCCTCCACGTCGCTCTGTGACACCTCTCCCACGTCGCCCAGCACATGTGCGGCATAGGGGAAGGCATACTCCCTACTGCTTCTCTTCTGCACATAGAAGCCCGGGAAGCGGAACATCTTCTCCTGGAACACGCTGAATTCCCTGTCGCTCACCTGGCTCATGAATAGCTGGCGGGTGTAGCGCGAATAGCCGGGGTTCTTCGAGCGGTCCTTGATGTCGTTCATGCGCTGTATGAAAAATTCCTTGGTGATGCCCAAGGAATTGCAGAAGTCTATGGTGTCGAGCCTGCCGCTCTCTTCGTTCATCACCACCATGATGTCGTAAGCGGGCTGGTTGTACACCATGAGCTTTCCCGTACGGTCGTAGATGGCACCGCGCGAGGGGTATTCTATCTGCTTCTGGAAAGCATTGCTGTCGGCGTTCTTCTTGTAGTCGTCGCTCATGATTTGGAGCGTGAAGAGCCTCACGATGTATATGGTGACGATGGCGATGGCCACGCCGGCGATGACATAACGCCGCTTTTCGAGATTGTAGTCAAGCATAGGTTAAATGGGATGGATTACGTCTTCCGGAGGTTCTCCAGGGCAAAGAGGAGCAGCATGGTGATGGCGATGCTGCCGCCGATGTTCTTCAGCCACTGTTCCCAGTTGAAGAAGTTGAACGCCTCCAGCGAGAAGAAAACGAGGCAATAGAGCAGCACCATGGCGAGCATGTACCAGATGTAGGACCCCATGCCGATGTTGCCGATGGAGGGCTTCAGGTCCTCGGCACTGTCTCTCGGCACGAAGAGTTCAAAGAGCATGGGCTGGATCAGTCCGAGGAGCGTCATGGAGGCGGAGGCGACACCCGGCGTGTTGGCAAACACGTCGATGCCAAGCCCCAGAAAGAAGCACCACAGAAGGATACCCCAGCGCGGGTAGTTACGCTGGAAGGGGAGCACCATGAGGATGGCGACCATCGGGGTGGCGAAGCCGAAGAGGTGGATGTGGTTGAACACCATGCCCTGCACCAGCAGGAGCACCACGAAGGTGGCGAGTCGTCTTAAGAAGTCTATACTCATTTCGCGTTGTTGAATGTGCTTACTTGATGGAATCCTGAGCCGCCCTCATCAGCTGGAGCCGCTCCTGCATCGGGGCGTTGTCGATGACGCATACGTCGCGCAGCTTGGCGAAGTCTGTTGCCAGCTTCACCTGCACCCTGTAGGAGAGTCCGTCGGCGGAGTTGAAGACGTGCAGTATCTTGCCCACCATCACGCCGCTGGGGAAGACGGCGGAGTAACCGCTGGTCACCACGTTGTCGCCCAGCTTGAAGTGGGCGTGCCTGGGCACGTCCTCTACATAGGCGAGCGATGGCGTTGCCCCGTGCCATCTCAGATAGCCGAAGTAGCCCCTGCCCTGGATGGTACAGCTGATGTTGGAGCGTGTGTTGAGTGCGGGAATCACGATGGAGTAGTGTTCTGCCGCGAGGTAGACGACACCCACCACGCCAGTGCCCGACACCACTCCCATGTCCTTGCGCACGCCGTCGGCGGATCCGCGGTCTATGGTGATGAGGTTGTCGTACTTGTCGACGCTGTTGTCCACCACCTTGGCGGGTATCAACTTGTAGTCGGCGAGCATGGCGAGCTGTTCCTGCCGTGCCTTGGCACTGTCGCCCGTGACGCTCTCCAGACTGTCGGCGAGCTGCTGCACCTGCCGTTCGAGGTAGGCGTTGCGTTGGGTCAGCTCCGCGTTCACCTTGGTCAGCGAGAAGAACGCCTCCACGGTGGAGTTCCATTCGTAGAGTTTCCCCACCACGGCGTTGGACGAGGTGAACCACACGCTGCCCTGATAGCTGTTGTAGCTGAAGAGCAGCGCCATACTCGTCACCTCCAGGAGCAGGAAGAGCAGCCAGTGGTTGTATTTCGCCAGAAATTCTATAAGGTTGTGCATACTTCCCCTTCTGTCGTTTTTATCTCATGAGGAAGGAGAAGCGTCCGATGTTCTTCAGCGCCACTCCTGCGCCCTTCGCCACGCTGTGGAGCGGGTCGTCGGCAATGTGGAAGGGGATGTTGATCTTGTCGGTGAGACGCTTGTCGAGACCGCGGAGCAACGCGCCTCCTCCGGTGAGCCAAATGCCGTTCTTCACGATGTCGGCGTACAGCTCGGGCGGTGTGTTCTCCAGTGCGGAGAGCACGGCGTTCTCTATCTTCGCCACGGTTTTGTCGAGACAGTGGGCTATCTCCTGGTAGCATACCGACACCTCCATGGGGAGTGCCGTGATGCGGTTGGGGCCGTGCACAATGAAGTCCTCGGGTGCCTGGTCGCCCAGGTCGGTGAGGGCCGATCCGACGTGTATCTTGATGCGCTCTGCCATGCGCTCGCTCACCTTCACGTTGTGCTGGCGGCTCATGTACTCCTGGATGTCGGAGGTGAGGTCGTCGCCTGCCGTGCGGATGGAGTTGTTCGAGACGATGCCGCCGAGCGAGATGACGGCAATCTCGGTGCTTCCGCCGCCTATGTCGACGATCATGTTGCCCTCGGGCGCCTCCACGTCGATGCCGATGCCGATGGCTGCTGCCATGGGTTCGAAGATGAGGTACACGTCACGTCCGTCGGCGTGCTCTGCCGAGTCGCGCACGGCGCGCAGTTCCACCTCGGTGCTTCCCGATGGCACTCCGATGACCATGCGGAGGGAGGGGGAGAAGAGGCGGCTTCCGGTGTGCACCATCTTGATGAGTCCGCGCATCATCTGCTCGCAGGCGGTGAAGTCGGCGATCACGCCGTCGCGCAGGGGGCGGATGGTGCGGATGTTGTCGTGTGTCTTCTCGTACATCATCTTCGCCTTCTCGCCCACGGCGAGCATCTTGTCGGTGCGGCGGTCGAGTGCCACGACGGAGGGCTCGTCCACCACAATCTTGTCATCGCTGACGATGATGGTGTTGGCGGTGCCCAGGTCCATTGCTATTTCTTGTATGAATGAAAAAAATCCCATTTCTTCTTTTGCTGTTTTTGGTTCTTCACTCTTCGTTCTACGTTCTTCACTTACTTGGCGAACCACTCGTGGATGGCGGTGTCGTAGTGCGAGCTTACGCCAAAGGCGTGCTCTGCAAACTTCTTGCGGTCTTCGATGTCGGTCTGTGCGCCCTTCTCCTTGATGATGTCGAGCAGCATGCCGTACTCTGCCTTGCTGGGCACGATGACCACGTCCTTGAAGTTCTTGGCTCCTGCACGGATAAGGGAGATGCCGCCGATGTCAATCTTCTCGATGATATCGGCCTCGCCGGCTCCGCTTGCCACGGTCTGCTCGAAGGGATAGAGGTCTACGACCACGAGGTCGATCTCGGGTATCTCGTACTGCTTCATCTGCTCCTGGTCGCCCTCGTTGTCGCGGCGGCCCAGGATGCCTCCGAATATCTTGGGATGGAGGGTCTTCACTCTTCCGCCCAGGATGGACGGGTAGGTGGTCACGTCCTCCACCTTTTCGCATTCATAACCCAGGGACTCGATGAACTTCTGTGTACCGCCAGTGCTCAGGAACTTCACGCCCTCTTCGTTGAGCTTGGCGAGCAGCTCGTCCAAGCCATCCTTGTGGAAGACAGACACCAAAGCTGTCTTGATTTTCTTTGTTTCAGCCATTTATCTTTGCTCTTTTTGATAGTGTATACCCACTGTTACGTTCTGATTTCAAATGATGCGGCAAAGTTACGAAAAAAAATCGATACCGCCAAATTTCACCGTGTGATAATTGCGATTTTTTACAGGATTATTGCGTTAGGTCAAGAGAGCCGTCACTGTCAGCAACATCGTTCCTTGCATTGAGAACCGCCGCTTCGTCGCAAGAGAAGCTATGAGTTAGCATTTTTCACGTTTTTCAGCAGTCTTTTGCAGAAAACGGCCCTTATTACACGCCGGCCTTGGCGGTCTCGAAAATTTTCCGTATCTTTGCACCATTGTTCAGCCATCAGCCATTCATTAGTCCAATATCAGCCATTTTGACAGAACTTTCGCTCTAAACAATTAAAAATACGCCATTTTGTCATAAAACAACTCCTCGGCACACTATTCGCAAAGCCGTCGGTAAACAAATCAAACGGAATAAAATCACAAACAAAATAAGAAAGGAGACCAAGAACATGACATTCGACAAGTTTACCATCAAGGCGCAGGAGGCGGTACAGGCCGCCGTGAACACAGCGCAGCGCAACGGGCAGCAGACCATCGAGCCAGTACACCTGCTGAGCGGCATCATCGAGAAGGCACCCGACGTGACCAACTATATCTTCCAGAAGCTCGGCATGAACGCACAGCAGATAGAAATGCTCCTCCGTCAGGAGATGCAGCACCTGCCACGCGTACAGGGCGCAGGACAGCCCTATCTCTCGGGCGACACCAACCAGGTGCTCATCAACGCCGAGGACATCGCCAGGAAGATGGGCGACGAGTTCGTGAGCGTGGAACCCATCCTGCTCGCCCTCCTCAAGGGCAACTCCACCGCCTCACGCATCCTCAAGGATGCCGGGGCGAACGAGAAGGACATGACCGCCGCCATACAGGCTCTCAGACAGGGACAGAACGTGAAGTCGCAGAGTGCGGACGACAACTACCAAAGCCTCGAAAAATACGCCAAGAACCTCGTGGAACAGGCCCGCAGCGGCAAGCTCGACCCCGTAATCGGACGTGACGACGAAATCAGAAGAGTGCTTCAGATTCTCTCCCGAAGAACCAAGAACAACCCCATCCTGATAGGTGAGCCGGGAACCGGCAAGACGGCTATCGTAGAGGGACTTGCGGAGCGCATCGTCCGTGGCGACGTCCCCGAGAACCTGAAGGACAAGCAGCTCTACTCGCTCGACATGGGCGCACTGGTGGCCGGTGCCAAGTACAAGGGCGAGTTCGAGGAGCGACTGAAGAGCGTCATCAAGGAAGTGACCAACGCCGGCGGCAACATCATCCTCTTCATCGACGAGATCCACACCCTCGTGGGCGCAGGTGGCGGAGAGGGTGCCATGGATGCCGCCAACATCCTGAAACCGGCACTCGCCCGTGGAGAACTGAGAGCCATCGGAGCCACCACTCTCAACGAATACCAGAAGTATTTCGAGAAGGACAAGGCACTGGAACGCCGCTTCCAGACCGTCATGGTGAACGAGCCCGACGAGGTGGATGCCATCAGCATCCTCCGAGGCATCAAGGAGCGTTACGAGAACCATCACAAGGTGCGCATCCAGGACGATGCCTGCATCGCAGCAGTCAAGCTCTCAGAGCGTTACATCTCCGACCGCTTCCTCCCCGACAAGGCCATCGACCTGATGGACGAAGCAGCCGCAAAGCTCCGCATGGAGCGCGACTCTGTGCCCGAGGAACTCGACGAAATCACCCGCCGGCTGAAGCAGTTGGAAATCGAGCGCGAGGCCATCAAGCGAGAGAATGACCAGCCCAAGATAGAACAGCTCGACAAGGAAATCGCCGAACTGAAAGACCAGGAGCACGACTACCGTGCCAAGTGGGAGGGCGAGAAGGCACTCGTAAACAAAATCCAGCAGGACAAGCAAGAGATGGAGAACCTCAAGTTCGAGGCGGAACGCATGGAGCGCGAAGGCAACTACGAGCGTGTGGCCGAAATCAGATACTCGAAGCTGAAGGCTCTGGAAGACGACATCAAGCGCATCCAGGACCAGCTGAAGAGCACGCAGGGCGGTGCCGCCATGGTGAGAGAGGAGGTTACCTCGGATGACATTGCCGAGGTGGTAAGCCGCTGGACGGGCATCCCCGTCACCCGAATGATGCAGAGCGAAAGGGAAAAACTGCTCCACCTGGAGGAGGAACTCCACAAGCGCGTCATCGGCCAGGACGAGGCCATTACAGCCGTATCAGACGCCGTGCGCCGAAGCCGTGCAGGCCTGCAAGACCCTAAGCGCCCTATCGCCAGTTTCATCTTCCTCGGCACCACGGGTGTAGGCAAGACCGAACTTGCCAAGGCCCTGGCAGAATACCTCTTCAACGACGAGTCGATGATGACGAGAATCGACATGAGCGAGTACCAGGAGAAGTTCAGTGTCACCCGACTCATCGGTGCGCCTCCGGGATATGTGGGCTACGACGAGGGCGGACAGCTGACCGAGGCTGTCCGCAGAAAGCCCTACAGCGTGGTGCTCTTCGACGAGATAGAGAAGGCGCATCCCGACGTGTTCAACACGCTCCTGCAGGTACTGGACGACGGCCGTCTGACCGACAATAAGGGCCGTGTGGTGAACTTCAAGAACACCATCATCATCATGACTTCCAACGCCAGCCGTGAGATGCTCCGCACGACCTTCCGTCCCGAGTTTCTCAACCGCATCGACGACATCATCACCTTCCAGCCGCTCTCCAAGGAGCAGATAGCCAGCGTGGTGGAACTGCAGATGAACCGGGTGAAGAAGATGCTGGAGCCCCAGGGCTTCGACCTCCGCTGGACCCAAGAAGCCATCGCCCACCTCGCCGAGGTGGGTTACGACCCCGACTTCGGTGCCCGTCCCGTGAAGCGTGCCATCCAGGACTATGTGCTGAACGACCTGAGCAAGAAGATTCTCGCCGAGGAAGTGAGCAGGGAGAAGCCTATCACCATTGACTATACCAAGGATGGTGAGTTGGTATTTGAAAATATCTAACAACACCGCAAAACACAGTGTCACTATAATCAATACACAAAAGCAATAAAAGGTTCCCTTGTTAGGAGTAACATCCTAACGAGGGAACCTTTTTTCGTTTATTATACAAACTGATTTACGCCATTATACCATGGTCGTACAGATACTCTGGTGCTATATCTGCACCATTTGCCCAAAAGATAGTTTGATCCAATCCAAATTGAACAAACTTCTTCTTATCTGCTAATTCACTATAAGCAGGATATTTTAAGAGTGAGGACAAATCCACTTTTTTACTTACCCCATCATTAAATGTACAAAGGAGCGTATAATCTCCCAAGTAATCTACATCTTTAACAGCTAATATCATAATCTTCAGATTTTTATCGTTGAACTTTCTTTATTGTTTCACCTCTCTGAGCCTTATCCCAAAGCACCATGATTTCTTCTTCGTGCTCATCAATAAACTCGTTTATCAACCGAATCGTCTTAGATTTGGCTCGACCTTCCACAATTCGGTCCCTTATGGTTATTGTAAACTCACCTTCTCCACTTTTTACATGAATATGTGGTGGATTGTGGTCAAAGCCATAAATATAAATCAGCAAACCTTGTAAAACATATACTGCACCCATAAAACAAATGTTTATAATTCATGCGCAAAGATAAGTAAAAAGCTATAAAACTGCAAGATAATTTCATGCTTTTTTATCCCTCATACATTTTTTCTGAAACATTCTTCTGTTCTTTAAGTTATTTTTCTTATTTTTTGCAACAAAAATGAATGGTTATGGGAGCTCTTAAAAGATTTTTCAACTACCAATGACAGATGACAGTTCGAAAATCCGCAATATTACACAAAGTCAAACTCATTCCGTTTCATCACCAGAGGATAACGCTCGGGATGCTTCAGGCTGTCCACCTCCAAGTCGATGTCCAGTTTGGGCCACTCGATGGCATCATCGCCACACATCCTCACGTCGAGGACGTCGCACACAGGAGCCTTCCGCATCCAAGGAAGGCGGTTGTACGACACGAAATAATCCTCACCAAGAACCGACAGCATCAGCCCTTTGTCATTGATCATCAACACGCTGACCGACGTGTTGCTGGTATTTGATTTTAAACTCGTCTCCATATTTTTCTAATATTTCTTCGATAAAACTTAATTCTTTAGTCGAAAAGCCTTTGTTATAGGCTATTTCAATCGTTGGTTCCAACCAATATTTCGCATTCTTTTCCGCTTTAAACACATGTATATGTATTCGAGATTCCTCCAAGGAGTAAATCTTGAATACATATCCATTTGTTTCCTTGAATTTAGGACTCATATACCTATCTTTTTTATTCATGCCGCAAAGATAAGCAAAAAGCACGAAACCCACAAAGGATTTCATGCTTTTTTATTACTGGATGACAATTCCGCCCTTGGGCTGGATCACGACCTTCGCCTTGCCGTCCTTCCCTACTTTCAGGGTTTTCTTGACGGAGGTGAAGAACTTGTAGCCCTTCTTCTTGGGCTGGTCGGTGAGATATTCCACCGTCTGCCCGGCGAACATCGGGAGGTCGAGCGTCAGGGCAAGAGGCTTGTCGGTGGCGTTCAGTCCGCCCACGAACCACTTGCCGTTGCTTGCCGAAGCCGTGCCTGCGTTCGAAGAGGAGGCCTTGCGGGCGATGACGGCATACTGCGTGGGATAGCCGGCGATATACTTCACGTCGTCCCATGCCGTAGGCACAGCCTTGAGCCAGTCAAGCTCCCACTGGGGAACGTCTGTCAAATTGTTGGGATAGAGGCACACACAGTTCACACTGCTCTGGTTGGTGATGGCAGTCGCCATCTCGAACACGTCGCTCGTATAACGCTGGTGACGGCTCATGTTGTCGCGGGAGAAGTACTTGTTCATCATCACACCACCCCAGTCGAAGCTCGCCACGGCATTTCTGGAGAAGGGATGCATCGTCATCTCGAATGCCTCCATCCGGGCATGATGCTCGGTGAAGAACACGTTCTCCGAAGCCAGTGCCGCCTCGCTCGATACATAGTTGGGGTACATGCGCTCCCAGCCTCGGGGCAGGGTGCAGCCGTGGAAAATCACCTCCAGGCCGTAGTCGTTGGCGTCGCTGAGAATGTCCTCGTAGAGGCGCATCGTCTCCTGCTTGTCGCCTCCGAAGAAGTCTACCTTGATGCCCGCCACGCCGATTTTCTTCATCCACGCCATGTCCTTCTTGCGGGCGATGGAGTTGTTCATCACCTGCCGCGGGGTCTGCGGTGCGTCGTTCTCGAAGCCGTTGGAGTTGTACCAGAGCATCAGGCTCACGCCCTTCTCCCGGGCGTACCGGGCGAGCTGCTCGATGCGGTCACGGCCTATCTGCTTGTCCCACCAGTTGTCGACAAGAATGGCCTCATATCCCTGGGCAGCAGCCACATCTATCATTTTTACCTGGTCATCGTAGTTGATGCTCTCGTCCTGCCAGATGAGCCAGCTCCAGGTATAGCGTGCGGGCTTGTAGTCCTGACTGGGGGCATAGAGCGGAGTGACAACATCATAAGGGATGGTGGTCTCCACGATGGGCGCGAGGGTGGTGCCAAGGGTGAGGGTGCGCCAGGGTGTCTCGCCAGGCAGGGGGATGCCGGCGTACTCGGAGCCCACGCCGTTGTTCTCGCCCTTCTGGGGGAAGGCTACGGTGTAGCCCTTGCCCGGCTCATAGTCGGAGAGACGGCTTCCGGGATAGGCACTCGTCACGCCCGTCTCGCTCACCAGGGCCCAGCCGTCTTCGCCCACCCGGAAGAGGCAGGGGAAGGTGTAGCCCACACCATACTGCGATTTCGCAGTCATCTGTGCATCAGCGGTATACTCCTCCTCATAGGAGGGCTTGGTGCGCTCCCATCCCGTCATCGGGGTAATCTGTGGACAGAGGAAGGTGGTGGTCTTGTCGGGGAAGCGGAAGGCACTCACCTCTTTGTAGATGACCACCGACTTGGGATTGTCTGCCTTCGGACGGGTCAGCTCGTACCTGTAGGCGAGGTCGTTGTCGGAGACGTGCAGATGGAGGGTCATGGAGTCTTTGTTCTGGTTGAGGAAACCGATGGTTGCCTCGCTCACGTCCTTCTCCACATGGGCCTTCTTGGTGCGCGTCATGTCGTAGACAAGGTGCTTCTTCTCCACCTTCAAGGATCCCATCGCAAGTCCTTGGGAGAAATCGCCGTAGTTGGCGACCAGTCCGAGTGCCGACGGTTCCAGCATCCGCTTGCCGTCGAGCGTCACGGCATAGGATGCCCTGCCACCTTCGCAGGACACCAGGACGGAGAGTTTGCCACTGGGCGAGGTGAGGATGTAATCGCTTGCCTGTGCGCCCATCGCACCCAGCAACAGGGCACTGCACAGGAGGCTTCTTTGTTTCAATTTCATACCTTTAGTCATTAAGTTTTTGAATCATGACTGCAAAAGTAAGCATTTATTGCGAAAATCCAACGATAAAAAAGTTAAAATCTTCCGTTTTATTTTGCCATCTCTCACCTTTTCACTATCTTTGCACCTATATATATTATTACGTACGTAAGAACTAAGAATGAAAGAATTTGTAATATCCGAGGTCAAGGCGGAGACCGCCGTACTCGTGGGCCTCATCACCAAGGAACAAGACGAGGCCAAGACCAAGGAATACCTCGACGAGCTGGAATTCCTCGCCGACACCGCAGGGGCTGTGACCGTGAAGCGATTCACGCAGAAGGTCGTGGCACCCAACCAGACCACCTATGTGGGCAAGGGAAAACTGGAGGAAATCAAGCAATACATCAAGGACGAGGAGGAAGACGAGAGGGAAATCGGTATGGTCATCTTCGACGACGAACTCTCAGCCAAGCAGATACGCAACATCGAGCAGGAACTGCAGGTGAAAATCCTCGACCGCACCTCGCTCATCCTCGACATCTTCGCCATGCGTGCGCAGACCGCTGCCGCAAAGACCCAGGTGGAGCTGGCGCAATACCGCTATATGTTGCCCCGACTCCAGCGACTCTGGACCCACCTGGAACGACAGGGAGGCGGCTCGGGCTCGGGCGGTGGAAAAGGATCCGTGGGACTCCGCGGACCGGGTGAGACCCAGCTGGAGATGGACCGTCGCATCATCCTCGGCAGAATGAGCCTGCTGAAGGAGCGTCTTGCAGAAATCGACAAGCAGAAGGTCACCCAGCGCAAGAACCGAGGCCGACTCATCCGAGTGGCACTCGTGGGCTACACCAACGTAGGCAAGAGTACCATCATGAACCTGCTCTCCAAGAGCGAGGTGTTCGCAGAGAACAAGCTCTTCGCCACCCTCGACACCACTGTGAGGAAGGTGGTGGTGGAAAACCTCCCCTTCCTGCTCGCCGACACCGTGGGATTCATCCGCAAGTTGCCCACCGACCTGGTGGACTCCTTCAAGAGCACGCTCGACGAGACCCGCGAGGCCGACCTGCTGCTGCACGTCGTGGACATCTCCCACCCCGACTTCGAGGAGCAAATCCAAGTCGTGGAGAATACACTGAAGGAGCTGGGATGCGCCGACAAGCCCTCGATGATTGTCTTCAACAAGATAGACAACTACTCGTGGGTGGAGAAAGAGGAAGATGACCTTACGCCCATGCAGAAGGAGAACATCCCCCTGGAAGACCTGAAGAAGACATGGATGGCAAAGCTGGGCGAAGACTGCCTCTTCATCTCCGCCAAGAACAAGGAGAACATCGACGAGTTCCGCAACACGCTCTACAAGAAAGTGCGCGAGCTCCATGTGCAGAAATATCCCTACAACGACTTCCTGTACCAGGACTATGAGTAGGATGGAAAGATTGAGGAATCGGCCGGGGGACAAATTTTGAGCAGACCTCAAAATCTTTTAGGGGCGCTCAATACAAATAAATAAGAAGTTATGAACGATTACAGACCTTTGACCTCGGAAGAAATCGAGGTGCTTAAACAGAACGGATGCTGGGCGGAAGACTGGACATCCGTCAATGTCGCCGAAGACTTCACGCCACAATATATGCACCGCGTGATGCTCTATGGCGAGGTGAATATCGGCGCGTTCGACAAGAACGTGGAGGTGAGCCGGGGCTTCGTGAAGCACTCCGGCATCAACAACGCCACCCTGCGCAATGTCACCGTCGGCGACGACTGTCTCATCGAGAACATCGGCAACTTCATCAACAACTACACCATCGGCGACGATTGCTACATCTCCAACCTCGCCACCATGGAGACCACCGAGGGAGCCACCTACGGCGAGGGCAACGTGGTGAGCGTGCTCAACGAGGTGGGCGACGGCAATACCATCCTCTTCAGCGGACTGAACAGCCAGCTCGCCGCCTTCATGGTGAAACACTTCACCGACCGCGACCTGAAGGAGAGGGTGAGACAACTCATCGCCGACGACATCGACACGCGGATGCCCGACAGGGGACAGATAGGCAACAACGTGAAAATCGTCAACACGAAGGAAATCACCAACTGCGTCATCAACGACTTCTGCGAGGTGAACGGAGCATCAAGGCTCAGCGACTGCACCCTGCTCGGATCGCCGGCAGGCAACGTCTACATAGGTACCGGCGTAATCGTGGAAAACTCCATCATCTCCGAAGGCTCCAGCCTGGTCAACAGCGTGAAGATACAAGACTGTTTCGTGGGCGAGGCATGCAAGATGAGCAACGGCTTCACCGCCGAGGCCTCCGTCTTCTTCGCCAACTCCTACATGAGCAACGGAGAGGCCTGCGCCGCCTTCTGCGGACCCTTCACCGCCTCCCACCACAAGAGCAGTCTCCTCATCGGCGGAATGTTCTCGTTCTACAACGCCGGCTCAGCCACCAACTTCTCCAACCACGCCTACAAGATGGGTCCCATGCACTGGGGAACGCTGGAGCGCGGCTCTAAGACTGCCAGCGGTGCCTACCTGCTGATGCCAGCCACCCTGGGCACCTTCTCCGTGTGCTTCGGCAAGCTGATGCACCACCCCGACACACGCAACCTGCCCTTCGCCTACCTCATTGCCGACGGCGACAAGATGTTCCTCATCCCAGGCAGGAACATCACCACCGTGGGGCTCTACCGAGACATCCGCAAATGGCCGCGCCGTGACCTCCGTGCGCCCGAGAACCGCAAGAGCATCGTCAACTTCGACTGGCTCTCCCCCTTCTCCGTGGGCGAGATTCTGAAAGGCAAGAAGATACTGGAAAGCCTCAGGGAAGTGACCGGCGACAACGTGTCCAACTATTTCTACCACGAGTACATTATCCCTGCCACCTCCCTGCGCAAGGGCATCAAATACTATGACATCGCCCTGCGCATCTACATGGGTGCCGTGCTGAAGCGCGTACTGAAGAGAGACCCCACACTGGCACCGCCAGCCAGCACGACAGGCGAGGGAGACTGGAACGACCTCGCGGGACTGCTCCTCCCCGTTGCAGAGGAACAGCGCATCATCAACGACCTCAAGGACGGACATTTC
The DNA here is from genome assembly GCA_963616155.1 of Acutalibacteraceae bacterium. GTDB lineage: Bacteria > Bacteroidota > Bacteroidia > Bacteroidales > Bacteroidaceae > Prevotella. The sequence continues at coordinate 3,464 of CAVEJY010000140.1, read as the reverse complement.
GACTGCATCCAGTCGCTCATCGACCGCTTCGAGGAAATCAACGACCGCTATCGCGAATACCAGTGGGCATGGACCTACAGGATGATCTGCGACTACTACCACATTTCCGAAATCACTCTGGAAGATGCCTCTCGCATCCACGAGGACTACATCACGGCACGCCGGTCCTGGATTGCCGAAATCAAGAAGGACGCAGAGAAGGAATTTGCCATGGGAGACGTGGAAGAAGAAGTGTACAGAAACTTCGTGGACAACCTCGACCACGAGGTGGACTATGAAAATTAAGACTATCAATATCAACAGTTTAAATAAGTTATCCACATACCTACATAGGGTTGTGGATAACCAAAGAGAAAAGTAGTATGAAACTAAAACATGTAATGATGGCGGCTGTCCTCATGTCAGCCTTGAACGCCACCGCAAAGGAGTATCATTACACCACCGTTCCCGGCGATGCAATGAAGACACGTATCTACACCCTCGACAACGGACTGAAGGTGTATATGTCAGTCAACAAGGAGAAGCCTCGCCTGCAGGCCAACATCGCCGTGAAGACAGGCTCGCGCAACGATCCCGCCGAGACCACCGGACTCGCCCACTACCTGGAGCACCTGATGTTCAAGGGCACCAAGAAGTTTGGCACCATCGATGCCGAGAAGGAGAAACCCTATCTCGACGAAATCACCAAGAGATACGAGAGTTACCGCAAGCTCACCGACCCCGCACAGCGCAAACAGGCTTATCACGAAATAGACTCCGTGTCACAGCTTGCCGCCAAGTACAACATCCCCAACGAGTACGACAAGCTGATGACAAGCATCGGAAGCGAGGGCACCAATGCCTACACCTCCAACGACGTGACCTGCTATGTGGAAAACATCCCCAACAACGAGATAGAGAACTGGGCAAAGGTGCAGGGCGACCGTTTCCAGAACATGGTAATCCGCGGTTTCCACACCGAGCTGGAAGCCGTGTACGAGGAGAAGAACATCTCCATGGGAAGTGACGGAAGCAAGGAATGGGCGGCTCTGTGGAAACTCCTCACACCTACCCACCCCTACGGCACACAGACCACCATCGGCGAGCAGGAGCATCTGAAGAACCCCAGCATCGTCAACATACAGAACTACTTCCACCAGTACTATGTGCCCAACAACGTGGCAATCATCCTGGCTGGTGACTTCGACCCCGACCAGACCATCGCCATCATCGACAAGTACTTCGGCACTTGGAAGAAGAGCGACAAGGTAACCCGTCCTGAGTTTGCTCCACAGGCAGAGATTACCGCCGTGAGAGACACCACCGTCGTGGGACAGGATGCAGAGAACGTGATGATGGCTTGGCGATTCAAGGGGGCCAATCAGGGTGAGGACGACATCCTCGACCTTATCTCGCAGATACTCAGCAACGGCAAGGCGGGTCTCTTCGACATCGACCTCAACCAGAAGATGAAGGTGCAGGGAGCTGACTGTGGCTCGGAGAGCCTGCACGACTACAGCACCTTCCTCGTGGAGGGAATGCCCAACCAGGGACAGAAGCTGGAGGAAGTGCGCCAGCTCATCTTGGAAGAGATGGGAAAGCTCCGCGAAGGTGACTTCTCCGACGACCTCCTGCCAGCCGTCATTGCCAACAAGAAGTTGGCCTACTACAAGGCTCTTGAGAGCAACGACTACCGTGCCTCGGCAATGGGCAATGCCTTCATCAACGACCAGGACTGGGAGCAGGTGGCCCACCAGATGGAAAGGCAGGAGAAACTCACCAAGAAAGACATCGTGGACTTCGCTAAAAAATACCTGCGCGACGACAACTTCGTATGCGTTTACAAGCGCATGGGCGAGGACAAGACACTGAAGAAGATAGAGAAACCAGCCATCACTCCGATACCAGCCAACCGCGAGTATGAAAGCGCATTCCTCAAAGAGGTGCGCAACTCGAAGGTGAAAGACATCGAACCACAGTTCCTCGACTTCAAGAAAGACCTCACCGTCGGCAAGACCGCCAAGAACCTGCCGCTCATCTACAAGCAGAACACACAGGACGGTCTCTTCAACCTCGTCTTCCGCTATGAGTTCGGCAACGAGAATGACCTGCGCTATGGTTATGCCGCAGACTATCTCAACTACGTCGGCACCAAGAAGATGGGTGTGAGCGACATCAACAAGGCATTCTACAAACTGGCTTGCAACTTCGGAGTGTCCACCACAGCCAAGACCGTGCAGATAAGCCTCAACGGTCTCAACGAGAACCTCCCCGCTGCCCTCAAGCTCCTGGAGGACTTGCTCCAGAACGCCAAGGCTGACAAGGAGACATGGGCGCAGTATGTTGAACAGATACAGAAGGGACGCGAGGATGCCAAGACCAACCAGAAAACCAACTTCTCCTATCTCTGGTCTTACGGTCTCTACGGTGAGTACAACCCGATGCGCAATGGAATCAGCACCGCCGACCTGAAGAAGGCTGACCCACAGGAGTACATCGACCTTCTGGCAGGTCTGGGCAACATCGAGCACACCGTTCTGTATTATGGTCCCTACAGCGAGAAACAGCTCAGCGACCTCCTCGCCAAGAACCACAAGACCGGCAAGAAGCTCGCAAGTGTGGCTTCCCTCCAGGCAAAGGGCAAGAAATACCAGTTGCAGGAGACACCGAAGACTGAGATTCTCATCGCCCCCTACGATGCCAAGAACATCTACCTGCGCCAGTTCCACAACGAGGGCAAGCAGTGGAAGCCCGAGTATGCTCCCGTGGAGGCTGTCCTCAACGAGTACTTCGGCGGAGGCATGAACTCCGTGGTGTTCCAGGAGCTTCGCGAGACACGCGGCTTGGCTTACAACGCATCCGCCATGTATGCGTCTCCCTCTCGCAAGGGCGAGCCGGAAAACTTCTTCACCCATATCATCTCGCAGAACGACAAGATGATGGACTGCATCAACGTGTTCAAGGAAATCGTGGACACGATGCCGCAGAACCAGGCAGCCTTCGACCTCGCCAAGCAGAGTCTCATCAAGAGTTATCAGAGTGCCCGCACTACCAAGTTCGGTGTCATCTCCTATTATCTCTATTATAAGAACTTGGGGATCGACTACGACCTGCGCAAGAGCGTCTACGAGGCTCTCCCCTCCGTCACTCTCCAGGACATCGTGAAGTTCGAGCAGCAGAATATGGTGAACAAGCCCTATCGTATGGTCATCCTCGGCAACGAGAAAGACCTCGACATGAAGGCGTTGGAGAAGATTGCACCAGTGAAGCATCTCACTCAGAAAGATATCTTCGGTTACTAAAGTTCTGACATTTACAGTCCGATTTTCCGGTCAAATACACATTATTAATATAATACATTATATAAAAATACAAACAAAACATTATGGCTAAGACACCAGATTTCAAGTACGCTCCCATGTTCCAGTTGGGAGAGGACAAGACTGAGTATCGCTTGCTTACCAAGGAAGGCGTAAGCACAGCTG
>CAVEJY010000139.1:0-2203 GCA_963616155.1 Acutalibacteraceae bacterium | reverse complement strand
AATGAATCTTCTTCGCTTAATGCAATCTCATAAAAAACTCGGTCATCCTCGTCTGGCATTTCGCCATCGTAAGGAAAACGATTGGAATCTAAGCCGTTCTGCTTGATGAAATCAATAAGTTGCTCAATATCTCTGTCAAGTAAATGAAATTTAGAACGATGGAGAACTTCAGAGTATTCGTTAAGAATATCCTCGTTGTAAAGAGGCTGAATGCGTCCATCAAACATACTGTTGATTACCCGGCGAGTTGAAGCCATAGGATTCTTTGTGATAAAGGATGATACGAATATGTTTGTATCAATGACAGCATACACCATTACACTCTTTTCTTAATCGTCTGACTTCTCGTATTTCTGCATTAATCTCATCAAGAGACATTTCTATGTTGTTTTCTCTTGCAGTATCGCACATTCGTTGGAAAGCCTCGCGTGCCTTTGCCGTCACATCGTCTTCTTCGTTTACCTTAATGGAGAAAGGAATACTTTTGCTGCGGATAACTGCCTTGACAAAGATGTTGATAGCTGTATTCGCACTCATACCAAACTGTTCGCAGAGGCGGTCGAACTGTACTTTCTGCTGGTTGTCCATTCGGACGGTCATTGCTGTTTGTGCCATAACTGTTACATATTAAATGTTGTATGATGGCTATTTGCCATCTATTTGACTGCAAATATAATGTTTTTTACTTTGTGTTGTGAGTAATCTGCAAAAGATTTTGCATAATTTAATTTTTCCTATAATAGTATGGTGTCAATTCACTCCCTCTTTTCACCACTTCACTCACCTTTTTCCCCCTTTCCTCGGATATTATTCGTAACTTTGCAGGCAGTTTAAAGGTAAAAAAGTAAAGAATATGAAGAAGAAAATCGACACATCTCGTGACAAGATTGATTTCGGGTCGGGCAAGATCGGGCCGTTGTTCCGAAAAATGTTCTTTCCTACGCTCGTAGGTATGATTTTCATGTCGGCGCAGACCATCATCGACGGCATCCTCGTGGGCAGGGGAGTGGGGGCGGAGGGAATCGCCGCCGTCAACATCGTGGCTCCCCTGTGGACCTTGGTGACGGGTGTCGGACTGATGTTCGGTATCGGTGCCTCGGTGGTTGCCAGTATGCACCTCGCTGGCGACAACAAGAAGGCGGCGCGCATCATCCTCACCCAGGCTTTCGGCGTAGGCTTTGCCATCATCGCCGTGCTCATCTTGATCTGCCTGCTGATGCCAAAGACGGTCATTTATGCGCTCGGTTGCAGTGCAGCACTGGAGAATTACGCCCTCGACTATCTGCTCTGGCTCCTGCCGGGCACGGTGTTCCTGCTGTGGCAATGCGTGGGCATGATGATGGTGAGGCTCGACGGCTCGCCACGCTATGCGATGTGGATGCAGGTGGCGGGAGCGGTGGTCAACCTCACGCTCGACTGGCTCTTCATCTTCCCCATGGGAATGGCTGTAAAGGGGGCGGCGATAGCCACCTCTATAGCCTGCGGTGTGGGCGGACTGATGAGCGTAGCCTACTTCGTCTGGTTCTCCAACACGCTGAGGTTCTACCGTCTGAAGGCGAGTGCCACCTCGTTCCTGCTCACCCTGCGCAATACGGGCTACATGATGAAGGTGGGTTCCGCCACTTTCCTCACTGAGATTGCCATGAGTATCACGATGATTTCGGGCAACTACATGTTTATGTCGATGCTCCACGAGCAGGGGGTGGCGGCGTTCGCCATCGTGTGCTACCTCTTCCCCGTCATCTTCTCCGTCAACAACGCCGTGGCGCAGTCTGCCCAGCCCATCATCAGTTATAATTATGGTGCCGGCGAGGAGGAACGTGTGAGTCGGGCACTGAGGGTGTCGGTCTACGCCGCCATGCTGTGCGGTGCGGGTGTGCTGGCTGCGTTGGTACTGGGCGACCATCTCATCGTGGGTGCGTTCCTCAGTCCCGAGGAGCCTTCCTATGCGTTGGCGATAGACGGAATGCCGTGGTTTGCCACCTGCTCGTTGTTCTTCGCCCTCAACGTGGTGTTCGTTGGCTACTATCAGAGCATTACACAAGCGAAACGGGCGATGGTCTACACGGTTCTCAGGGGCATTGTCTTCGCCGTGTTGGGCTTCATGACGCTCCCTCGCCTGTTGGGAACCATCGGACTCTGGACGGCCATCCCGACGGCGGAACTGATTACGCTCTGCATCATCGTTTTAAAGGTACAAAAG
>CAVEJY010000138.1:0-19390 GCA_963616155.1 Acutalibacteraceae bacterium | reverse complement strand
TACCTGCTCCGTACCCTCTCCGTACCAAGTCTTAGATTCGCCAATAAATGTTAATGCATATACGTTTTGTGTGTATGAATATGCAGTATAGGAGAGCTAAGATTAAGGGTACGCATACCTCTTGCAATAAGAAAGCGGCACATTTTCCAGTCAGTAGACGATTTTCTTATTGTTTTAGACGATTTTGTCAGCCTATGTCGGATAATTTTTGTTATTTTGTCGCTTGAAACGAGCAATGACAATCAGAAAGAATCAAAATAACGTATCAAGTACATCAATATGAGACTAACAAGATCCATGTCGTTGGTGGCGATGACACTCTTGGGAACTGTTGCCGCCTCCGCACAGAACTTCAATGACTACTTCGAGGACAAGACGCTGAGGCTCGACTACATCGTGGCGGGCGACAGCGTGAACCAGTCCATCTATTTCGAACAGGCTTACTCCACTCCCGTTTGGGCGGGAAGGAAAACCCGCCTTGCCGAGAAATACCTCAACGGCAACGGACAGGTGACCGTCTACGAGCATGGCACCGACAGGGTGCTCTATGTAAACACCTTCTCCACGCTCTTTCAGGAATGGCAGCTCACTGCTGAGGCAAAGCATCTGAGAAAGGCTTTCGAGAGCAGTTTCATCGTTCCCTTCCCCAAGCAGAAGGTGGATGTCGCCATTACCCTGACCGATACCCACCAGAAGGTGACTTCGGAGCTGAGGCACACCGTGGACCCCACCGACATTCTGATCCGTCCGCTGGGCGAGAACGGAATCCCCTATAAGTATATCGTGAAGAGCGGCAACACTGCCGACTGCATCGACCTCGCCATTGTGGCGGAGGGTTATCGGAAGGATGAGATGGACAAGTTCTACAAGGATGCCCAGCGTGCCGCCGATGCCATCTTCGAGCGAGAACCTTTCAAGTCGTTGAAGCCCCAGTTCAATGTGGTGGCTGTCGCAGCCCCTTCGTTGGAAAAGGGACCGAGCGTTCCGCACGATGGCAAGTGGACAAATACCCTTGCCAATTCCCATTACGACACCTTCTATTCGAAGCGTTATCTCACCACGAGTAAAATACACCGCATCTATGATGCCCTGAGCAACGTACCCTTTGAGCAGATCATCGTGCTGATCAACGCCGAGAGCTACGGTGGTGGCGGCATCTACAACCAGGTGACGCTCTCCACTGCCGACCATCCCACGTTCAAGAAAGTGCTGGTGCATGAGTTTGGCCACGGCTACGCCGGACTGGGCGATGAGTACAGTACCGACGAGTATGACCCCATGTACCCCAGCGACACCGAGCCATGGGAGCCCAACCTCACCACGCTGAAGGACTTCCAAAGCAAGTGGGCGGACATGATGCCCAAGGGCGTGAAGATTCCTACGCCCCTTGCCAAACTTCCCGACAACAAGAACATCAAGAACGAGAAGGAACAGAAGCGGTTGAACGATGCCGTCTTCAAAATTGGCGTGTTCGAGGGAGCGGGTAACCAGAGCAAGGGATGCTACCGTCCGGCACAGGTGTGCCGTATGCGTATCAACGAGGTGGACGATTTCTGCCCCGTTTGCCAGCGTGCCATCAAGCGCATCACCGACTTCTATACGGGAAAGCCTCTTTAAAGGTAAAAAGGTAAAAAAAGTAAAAAGGTAAAAAACAAGAAAGATTAAAGATATGGGAAATCATCATTTAGCTTTGTCGCTGCTCTTGGGCGCGACCTTGGCAATGCCCGTGTCCACTGCCTCTGCGCAGGGCACGCTGGAAGACTATAACAGGGCCTATGCCCTCAGACATCAGTTCAGCTCCGACTCCGTGTTCCACTGGGCACGGCAGACGGCATGGTGCGACTCCTCTCATGTGTTGCACTATCAGATTTCTACCTCACAGGGCAAGAAATACATCTCCTACGATGCCGACAAGGGGGAGGCGAGAAGCTACGACTCGCAGGAGGCGATGGAGAAGGCGTTGGGCCTCAAGCCCCGTCCCGCACAGAAACCGCAGTTCGGAAGACCTCACGAGCGTCACTGGATGGAGGTGGACGAGGAGCACGAGGCTTATCCCGTTCTCTCTCCCGACGGAAAGTGGGAGGCTTACATCGAGGGCTACAATGTGGTGTTGCACGAGGCTGGCAAACCCTATACCGAGGGCAAGCGCATCCTGACCCAGGACGGCACTATCGGCTGTTACTACAGCAACCGCATCCAGTGGAGTCCCGACGGCAAGCATCTCTTCGTGTACCGGCGCATCCCCGTGGAGAAGCGTTATGCTTATTATGTGGAGTCGTCACCGTCCGACCAGCTCCAGCCCATCCTCCACAAGCAGGAGTATGCCAAGCCCGGAGACCGACTGCCCCAGCGTCTGCCTGCCATCATCGACGTGCAGACAGGCAAGAAGGTGGAAGCCGACGTGCATCAGTTGGAGAACCAGTATGAACTGGAGTGGATGCAGTGGACTCCCGACGGCAAGGAGGTGACGATGGAGTACAACAAGCGCGGACACCAGCTCTACCAGCTGTTGGCGATGAGCGCCGAGACAGGAGCCTTGCGCACCGTGGTGGAGGAGAAGTCGGACAAGTTTGTGAACTATGGCAGAATCTGGCGACAGTTCATCAACGACGGCAAGCAACTGCTCTGGACGAGCGAGCGCGACAACTGGAACCACATCTATCTCTACGACGTGCAGAAGGGCAAGGTGATCCGCCAGATTACCCAAGGCTCCTGGTTTATGAGAGAAGTGCAGCGTGTGGACGAGGAGAAGGGCATCATCTATTTCTCTGCCTGCGGCGTAAACAAGAACGAAGACCCTTATCTGATACATTATTATAAGATAGGTATGGACGGCAAGAACATGGTGGCACTCACTCCCGAGGAGGGCAACCACAGTGCCCAGTATAGCTATGATTACCGTTATCTCGTGGACACCTATTCCAAGGTAGACCAGGCTCCCGTCACCGTACTGCGTGACGCACAGACCGGCCAGCTCGTGAAGACCTTAGAGACCGCCGACATCTCCACGCTGAAGAAACACGGATGGCAGGTGCCCGAGGTGTTCGTGGCAAAGGGCAGGGACGGCAAGACCGATATGTGGGGCATCATCCAGCGACCCACCAACTTCGATCCGCAGAAGAAATACCCCGTCATCGAATACATCTATTCAGGTCCCGGCGATGCCTATACACCCAAGGATTTCAAGCCCTACAACTGGACAGCCACCACGCTTGCCGACCTGGGCTTCATCGTGGTGCAGCTCGATGCTATGGGTACCTCCTACAGAGGCAAGCAGTTTGAGGAAATCTGCTACAAGAACCTGAAGGATGCCGGATTCCCCGACCGCAAGTTGTGGATCAAGGCTGCGGCAAAGAAATATCCCTATATGGATGCCGACAACGTGGGCATCTTCGGTTGTTCTGCCGGCGGCCAGGAGAGTACCACCGCCGTCCTCCTGCATGGCGACTTCTACAAGGCTGCCTACAGTGCCTGCGGATGCCATGACAACCGGATGGACAAGATCTGGTGGAACGAGCAGTGGATGGGATGGCCTGTAGACTCCAGCTATGTGGAGTGCAGCAACGTGGAGAATGCCCACAAACTGGAGCGTCCCCTGATGCTCGTGGTGGGTGAGATTGACGACAACGTGGATCCCTCCAGCACCTTCCAGGTGGTAAATGCCCTGGAGAAAGCCAACAAGGACTTCGAGCTGGTGGTGATTCCCGGTGCACATCACACCATGGGCGAGGATTTCGGCGACCACAAGCGTTACGACTTCTTCGTGAAGAACCTCCTCGGCGTGAAGCCTCCCAAGTGGAGCGATGTGAAGAGTGACTGATACATTAATATAATAAGACAACAGAATGAAAAGACTGAAAACAACCATATTGGCCATGGCAGCCATCCTGCCGGCCTTGGCGCAGGACCCTTCAGAGGCTCCCGCCACCCGTCCCACCAACCCGATGTCGGCAGCGCAGAAGCTCATCTTCGTGCCCGACTCGTTGAAGCCATACGACTTCAACGATGACCAGGCACGCTGGTGCTGGCGACACAGTGCGCAGACCCAGAACATTGTGTATTTCTGGGAGAAACCCTTCGGCGACGACACCCAGAACCCTCCTTCGCTGGAGGGACACCCGATGAAGTTCGACCTGGGCAACCTGCAGATGCAGGTGGAGCGTTTCTACCGCTTCTTCCGCGACACCCTCAAGTTCTCCCTGCCCGGCAGTCTGTGTGACAAGTACAAGATGATGGTGATGGTGAACTATTCTTTGGAGGGGACGGCATACGGCGGCACCTATGATGACTTCATCGGTGCCCTCTGGGTAACGCCCAACCGCATCCAGGACAAGAAGCTCAACTGCCTTGCCCACGAGTTGGGCCACAGTTTCCAACTCCAGATCATGGCAGACCGTGCCGGAGAGGCATGGGGCGGAAGCGGTTTCTTCGAGATGACCTCGCAGTGGATGCTCTGGCGGGTGAACCCCGACTGGCTCACAGACGAGAACTACCATTTCGAGGCATTCAAGAAACTCACCCACAAGGGCTATCTGCATCTCGACAACATCTACCACTCGCCCTACGTCATCGAGTGGTGGGCAGAGAAGCACGGACTGGAGAGCATCGCCCAGCTCTACCGCGAGGGCAAGGAGGGCGAGGATCCCGTCATCACCTACAAGCACAAGTATGGATTGAGCCAGCGGCAGTTTAACGACGAGATTTTCGACTGCTACCGTCACCTCGTCAACTTCGACCTGCCTTATGCCCGGAAAGAAACCCGCCGGTATGCCTGCACCTGGGACACCCCGATGGTGAAGCAGGCTAACGGCTATCTGCGTCCCGACACCGCCAACATCCCCGAGAACTATGGCTTCAACGCCATCCGCCTCGACGTGCCCAAGGCAGGAAAGACGGTGACGGTAGATTTCAGGGCATTGGCAGAGAACAGCAGCAAGGACAGGATGGCGCGCACCGTCGGCTATCGCTATGGACTCGTGGGAGTCACCGCCGACACCGACGAGTGCATCTACAGTCCGGTGGGAGAAGCTGCGAAGGGCAAGGTGACACTCGCTACCCCGAAGGACAAGCAGCTCAAGGCACTCTATCTCGTGGTGATGGGTGCCCCGTCCAACCACTCGCTCGACCCCTCGTCGCGCAAGTTCCCCTACGAAGTGAAAATCAAGTAAAAAACGATAAAAGAAATGTTGAAATACAAAGGAATTGTTGCGGCATCGCTTGCCTTGATGACGGCGATGCCGGTGCACGCACAGGGTAACAAGGGATATGTGGGCGATGCCAACCTGCACATCCCGGAATGCAAGATTACGGCTCCTCCCAAGGAACTGCATCTGGACAAGTTCTACAAGAAATATGTGGATGTCAACGGCATCCCCATCGTTACCTCCTGGCGAGTGCCCGACTCTTGTATTGTGGCAGCCCACCAGACGCTCTATGCCATGACCTGCATGCTGAAGCCCGAGGTGCTGGAGGCGATGAAGAAGCACGGCACCCGTGTGGCAATCATGGCACGCTACGAGGGCGAAACCGACATCCCCGAGCATCGCTATATGGCGAACGACACGTCCATCAACATGGACATCCGTGCCCGTGGATTCGAGGGAACGATGGAGATTCCCGTCACCACCTGTGCCGAGGAGAACATCCTTGCCTACCAGATAGACAAGTATCATGCCGAGGACATCCTCATCCATGAGTTTGCCCATTCCATCCACCTCATCGGCATCTACCAGGTAGACCCCACCATCAACGACAAGCTCGCCAAGCTCTACGACAAGGCGAAGGCGCGAGGCATCTATGCCAACACCTACCGCATGGAGAACCCGCAGGAGTATTTCGGCGAGGCAGTGCAAGACTGGTTCAACGTAAATGCAGAGTCGCCCCGTGCCGATGGCAAGCACAACTGGATCAATACCCGCGAGGAACTGCAGGCGATGGATCCCGATATGTACAATCTGCTGGCGCAATACTTCCCTGCCACTACCTTGCAGATCAGCCGCCATAAGAAGCAGAACCTCTATACCTGCGACGAGACGGATGTGCAGAAAGCCAAGCACTTTGCCTTCACTGGCAGGAAACTGAAAGTGGAGGAGGGCTATATGCCTTTCCTGGGTCATCAGGTGTATTACCGCATCGTGGGCGAGCGACAGGAGGGCAAGGCTCCCGTCATCCTGTTGCACGGAGGTCCCGGCAGCACCCACAACTACTTTGAGGTGCTCGACCAGATAGCCGAGACAGGTCATCAGGTCATCATGTACGACCAGTTGGGCTGTGGCAAGTCTTATGTGGAGGGGCATCCTGAGCTTTGGAACAAGGAGACCTGGATGGACGAGTTGGAGGCACTCCGCAAGCATCTCCACCTCGACCAGGTACACCTGCTCGGTCAGTCTTGGGGCGGTATGTTGGCATTGGCATACGTCTGCGACCGTCATCCCCAGGGCATCCGTTCCCTCATCCTCTCCAGCACCAACCCTTCTGCCTCGATGTGGGTGAATGAGCAGCACCGCTTGGTGAAATACCTGCCCGAGAAGGAACAGAAGGCGATAGCCAAGGCTGAGGCCACCGGCAATTTCGAAGACAAGGCCTACAAGAAGGCGATTGCCCACTATATGGAGCAACGCTGTGCGGGAGCCGTTACGGAGGACTCTCCCGAATGCCTGAGGAGGGAGAAGAAGGCGGGCACCTTGGCGTACCTCTACGGATGGGGTCCCAACGAGTTGAATGCCACGGGCGACCTGAAGGACTTCGAGTACCTGGAGAAGATGAAGGACATCGACACCCACACGCTGGTGATCAGCGGCAGTGAAGACCTCTGTACGCCAGCCATCGCCAAGGCAATGACCGATGCCCTTCCCCACGGCAAGTGGGAGCTCTTCGTGGGCAGCCGCCACATGCCTTTTGTGGAAGACCACGACCATTACTGCAAGGTGTTGGCGGAGTGGCTGATGACGCACCTGTAATCGAAACCAACTTGCTTTTGAGAAAAAAAGAGCCTTGAAAAGTTGGCTCTTACCCGATAATTTCGTATTTTTGCAAAGTCTTAGCTGAAAGAAGGCTTTGCAAGAATACGATTTTTGATTTATAAAACCATAACTAATGAAGAAAATAGCAATCATGATGGCGGTCGTACTGACTACGGCAATGCTGGGATTTGCTGCATCGGGCACGAAGGAACACGCGATTTCCCTTGTCCGTACTATTACGACTAACAACGGATTGCCCAACAATGCCGTGAGGGGTATTGTGCAGGACAAGAATGGATTTCTGTGGTTCGGCACCGACAACGGACTGTGCCGGTACGACGGCTATAGGGTGCAGACCTTCAACAATGCCCGCATGAAATTCGACCAATACGTCAGTGCCCTCGCCACTTGCGACGAGGGAATGTTGGTGGGAGCGGCGAAGGGTGCCTACCTCTTCACCTTTGACAAGGAGCAGTTCCTGAACATTGACGAAAAAATCACTTCACAGGTGGCGCATTTCTCGTTGGATGCAGACAAGAACGTGTGGATCTCCACCAACGGACAGGGACTCTTCCGCTACAACTTGGCTTCGCACGAGAGCAAGAACTTTCCGATGAAAGCCCTCAAAGGGAAGGTGGCAACCACCTTGGTGGATGCCAACAACCAGGTGTGGGCACTCAGCAATTCGGTCTTGGGCGGACTGTACCGGCTCAATAAGTCAAGCGACTCCTTCGAATATTTTCCCCTCAAAGACAAGAGCCTGCGGCTCAATGGTATGGCGATGGCTGCCTGTCAGGACGGAAGCATCCTTGTGGGTACCTGGGACCAGGGACTCTATCGGGTGAATGTGGACGGCAGCACGGAACTCCTGCTCAGTGCGACACTCACCAATGCCGTGCATCATATCCATACCCTCTACAACGACCGTGGACTCTATATATTGATAGGTAGCGACGACGGTATGGTGGAGTATGACATCCAGAAGAAGACATGGCGCATGCTCTCGGCGGTGAACGACCCTGCACGAAGCACCCTGGAGCGATTTGTCTACAGCATCGCCTCCGACCGCGAGGGCGGATTGTGGGTAGGCACCTTCTACGGAGGTGTCACTTACCAGCCCTCCAACAATTTCAAGAACCGCTTCACGGCCTACCAGGCAGGGGAGAAGGGCTTGACGGGAAACGTGGTGGGACGCTTCTGCGAGGATGCCTCCCACCGCATCTGGGTGGCGACGGACGATGGCGGTCTCAACTGCTACGACCCCGTCAGGGATGTGTTCGTAGACTATCCCGGCCGTCATACCCTGAACAAGCTCAATGTGCATGGACTCTATGCCGACGGCTCCCACCTCTGGGTGGGTACTTATGGCAGCGGCATTGTCAAGATGAATCTTGCCACGGGTGCCCAGCAGACGTACCAGTTGGATGGACAGATCGGGGGTAGCAGTTGCTATTGCCTCTACCGTGACGGTAAGCGCCGACTTTGGGCCACCTCCATGGACGGGGTCAACATGATGGATGAGAAAACTGGCACGTTCAAGCCGGTCAAGTCGCTCAAGAGCATGACCATAGACATTGTGGAGGACGGGAAAGGCAACCTGTGGTTTGCCACCCAGGGCAACGGACTCTGGTGTCTGCGTGCCGACAAAACCTGGAAACAGTATGTGAGCATCGACAATGACACGACCAGTCTCCCCAGCAACCAAGTAAACTGTCTGCGCCGCAGTCCCAGGGGCGGGTGTTATGTGGCTACCGACCGGGGCGTGTGTGAGTTTCTGCCCAAGTCGGGCACGTTCCGCCGCATCGAGTACAGCGCTCCCTCCGAAGACGTGACAAGTATCCTCTTCAACCAGAACGACATGTGGCTCTCTACAAGCAAGGGCATCGTGAAACTTGCACCGGGAGAGGATGCCGTCGTATTCAACCGTTGCGACGGACTGACGAGCGACCATTTCCTGCCCAATGCCGGACTGATTGCCTCCAACGGTCGCATCTACTTCGGTACAGCCTTTGGCTTCAACAGTTTCTATCCCTATCAGATCAATGTCAACAAGGTGGCTCCGCCGGTGGCAATCACCTCCCTCGAAATCTTCAACCGTCATGTGGAGGTTGGCTCGAAGAAACTGCCCGAGTCGCTCAGTCATATCGAGCAGGTGACCCTCTCGCACGATGACAATATGTTCAACATCTCCTTTGCCGCCCTCAGCTATGTGTCGCCCGAGAAGAACCTCTACTGCTACAAGATGGAGGGCTTTGACAAGGACTGGGTCACCACCAACGACCATCGCATCACCTACACCAACCTGCCCTACGGCACCTATACCTTCCGTGTGAAGGCTGCCAACAACGACGGTGTTTGGTCGCAGGGAGAGGCGCAGCTCAAGATAGAGGTGCGGCCGCCCTTCTGGTGGTCGTTGCCCGCCAAGATATTCTATCTGCTCCTGGTGGTTTTCTTCATCTATATGTATACCCAGGGAAGGTTGAAGCGGGAAAAACGCCGCCACCAGCGGGAACTCGGACAGTTGGAGGAGAAGAAGGAGCAGGAGATGCGCGACGCCCGTCTCCAGTTCTTCACCATGATAGCCCACGAGATACGCACCCCGGTGTCGCTCATCATCGGTCCGTTGGAGAGCTTGAAGGAGGAGTGGAAGGACGTGAGCCGTCAGCTTACCGGGGCGGAGCCGATGACCCAGGCTTTGGAAATCATCGACCGCAACGCCCAGCGGCTCCTGTTGCTCGTCAACCAGTTGCTCGACTTCAACAAGGTGCAGCAGCGAGGGATGCAGGTGCATTTCCGGCTGCAGAACATCTCGAAGATGATGCACGCCGTGGCGGAGCGTTTCGAACCTACACTCACCCAGAAAGGGGCAAGGTTAGAGGTGGACTATCCAGCCGACGACTTTGCCGCCGTCATCGACAACGAGGCGATTACCAAGGTCATCAGCAACCTCATGACCAATGCCAGCAAATACACCCGTGACTTTGTACGCCTGTCGTGCAAGCCCATGGAGGACGGCTGCCATTTCCGCATCCAGGTGGAAGACAACGGTATGGGCGTGAGTCCCGACGAGCAGGAGAAAATTTTCGGTGCTTTCTATCAGGCCCGTGACAACAAGCCCGGTACGGGTATCGGACTGAATATCGTCAAGAACTTAGTGGATGCCCATCACGGTAAGGTGGAGGTGAAATCGGAAGTGGGCAAGGGTGCCACGTTCATCGTCACCCTCCCCATCGACCAGCCCGACGCTGTGGTGGACGAACCCAACAACGATGCCGTGAAGATGGTACTCGACAAGGAGGAACTTGAAGGCCAGCAAGAGACCAATGCTCCCGCGACAGTGGAAGCTGCTGCCGACTCCGAGGCAAAGGAACAGGTCTTGCCCACCATGCTCGTGGTGGATGATGACGAGGATATGCGCCATTTCATCAAGGCACATTTCACCAAGCAATACCAGGTGTTTACCGCTGAGAACGGAAAGTTGGCGTTGCAGACGCTGAAGAAGCACAAGGTGGACATGGTGGTGAGCGACTGGATGATGCCTGAGATGGACGGAACAGAGTTCTGCCAGCGTATGCGCCAGAATCCCGAGACCAGTCATCTGCCTTTCATCATGCTCACTGCCAAGACCGACGAGGCAAGCAAGGCGGAGAGCATCAACTGCGGTGCGGACGTATACATAGAGAAGCCTTTCTCCATGAAGTATCTGGAGGCGAGCGTGAACCGCCTCATAGAGATGCGCAGTCTGTTGAAGCAGAAGTTCTCCCATACACCTCTGCAGCCCATCGCAGACATCGCCCCCAGTCCGGTGGACAGCACCTTCCTGGAGGACATGACCAAGGTGATAGAGGACAATATCACCAACCCCGACCTCAACGTGGTGTTCCTCGCCGGTAAGTTGGGCATGAGCCGCAGTGCCCTCTTCCTCAAGGTGCGTGGTCTCGCCGACATTACGCCCAATGAGATGATACAGCTGGTGAGGCTGAAGAAAGGTGCCCGTCTGCTCAAGCAGGGCAATTACCGTGTGAGCGAGGTGAGCTATATGGTGGGCTTCAGCAGTCCCAGCTATTTTTCCAAGTGCTTCCAGAAGCAGTTTGGCATGAAACCGATGGACTTCGTGGATATGAAATAGTAGAGATTGTACCCCTCGAGAGATAAAAACGTAACTTTGTCCCCAAAATTAACGTAAGAACAAAATGATGGAGAAGAATTTGGAAAGAAAGGAGAAGGGAGGGCAGACCCGGAAGCTGATGCTTTGGGTGGGAGCCTTGATAGTGGGAGCGACACTGGGAATGTTGGGACAGGAATGGCTCGACGGACTGATGAACTTTGTCGCCACGGTGTACACCCGGCTGTTCCAGCTCCTGGCGGTGCCCACCATCGCCTTGGCAGTAGTGACGACCCTGTCGTCCTTGGGCGACCAGGCAGATACGGGCAAGATTTTCCGCCATGCCGTGACCTACACCCTGCTCACGACGATAGCGGCTGCCGCCGTGGGGCTGGTATTATATAATATGGTGGCACCGGGCAACCTGCCGCAGGAGATGGTGCAGGGCGGAATGGCCGACCTGCCACAGAACCTGGGAGACACGTCCTATTACGACCACATCCTGGGCGTGATACCCAACAATATCGTCAAACCCTTCGTCGAGGGCAACGTCCTGTCCGTCCTGATATTGGCGGCGGCAGTGGGCATCGCCTTGGCGAAGATGCCGCAGACCGACAGGAAAGACATCATCGTGAAGGGCTTGCTGGGCTTGCAAGACCTGCTCTTCATGCTCATCCATGCCCTGATATGGGCGTTGCCGTTGGGCATCGTCGCCTTCGCCGCACAACTCTCGGCACAGTTCTCCGCCGGCATCGTGATGGAGTCGCTCGGTAAATATGTAGCAGTCATCCTGGGCGGCAATGCCGTCCAGTTCTTCATCGTGCTTCCGCTCTTCCTCCTGTCGAGGGGCATCCATCCCGTCCGAGCCTTGGGCAAGATGATGCCGGCGGTATTGATGGCACTCTTCACGAAAAGTTCGGCAGCCACTCTCCCCGTCACCATGCAGACGGCAGAGGAACGGATGGGCGTGGAGAAGAGGGTGTCGCGCTTCGTGCTTCCCATCTGCACCACCATCAACATGAACGGATGTGCGGCGTTCATCCTCGTCACCTCACTCTTCCTGATGCAGAATGGAGGCATGGAACTGTCCTGGCCCACGATGATTGCATGGCTCTTCATCTCGGTCATCTCGGCGATAGGCAACGCCGGCGTACCCATGGGCTGCTACTTCCTCACGCTGTCCCTGATGTCGGGCGTGAACGCTCCGATAGGCATCATGGGAATCATCCTTCCCATCTATACAATCATCGACATGATAGAGACAGCAGAGAACGTTTGGTCAGATTCTTGCGTCTGCGCCATGGTGGATAAAGATATGGCAAAACGTTGAAACTGTGTAGGTTGTGAATTTTTGCGATTTTTCGAAAGACGATTGTTGAAAAACGAAAGGCAGTTTGGAGGAAAACCTATAACTTTGCCAGCGAAATTAAAACAAACAATCAAATAACTGAAAAATCGTATGACAATACTAATGGTTGTAGAGCTGCTCGTGGTGCTCGTCGCACTGTGGATAGGCGCTCGTTATGGTTCTTTGGCATTGGGTGCCATTTCGGGCATCGGACTTGCCGTGTTGGTGTTTTGTTTCCATCTCAAACCTGGAACTCCGCCGACAGATGTAATATACATTATTATAGCAGCCGTCACCTGTGCCGGTGTGTTGCAGGCTTCGGGAGGAATGGACTGGATGATCCAGATAGCGGAGCGAATCCTCCGCAAGCATCCCGAGCGCATCACCATCCTCGCCCCCTTCACCACCTTCTTCCTGACGGTTCTCGTGGGAACGGGCCATGTTGTCTATACGTTGATGCCCATCATCTGTGACATCGCCCTGAAGAAGGGCATCCGTCCGGAGCGTCCCTGCGGCATTGCCAGCATCGCCTCCCAGATAGGCATCACCTGCTCGCCCATCGCAGCGGCAGTGGTGGCATTCTCTACGATCAGTATCGACAACGGTTTCCATGTGAGCAACGTGCAGATCATTCTGGTCACCATCCCGGCTTGTATCATCGGTATGCTCTTTGCCGTGGCTGCCAGCTGGCACCGTGGACTCGACCTTGATAAGGACCCCAAGTTCTTGGCCAAGCTACAGGACCCCGCACAGAAGGAATATATCTATGGCAACACCGCCACGACGCTCGACAAGAAGATTGCTCCCGAGAGCAAGCGTGCCGTTTACATCTTCCTGGTGGCACTGGTAGTGATTGTCATCATCTCCATCGCCTCCATGATGGGCGTGAACCTCCTGCCCAGCTACAGTACTGTACAGGTGGCAGCCAACGCCCCCGAGTATGTGACACTCCCCGGCGGAGTGACAGAGACCGCCAAGCAGTTGGCGAAGGCTGGTGTCGTGATGGCTGGTGTGACGGAGACGGTGCAGAAGCCATTGGCAATGAACATTCTCATTCAGGTCACGATGATTGCCGCTGCAGCCCTGATGATTATCTTCTGCAAGGCAAAGCCCAAGGCAGCCGTCAGCGGAGCCGTATGGCAGAACGGTATGGTGGCAGTGGTTGCCATCTACGGAATCGCATGGATGAGTGATACATATTTCGCAAACTATCAGCCCGAGATCCAGGCACTGCTTGTTGACCTGGTGAAGTCTTATCCTTGGACGATAGCTCTTGCCTTCTTCTTCGTTTCAGTGCTTATCAACTCACAAGGTGCCGTTGTGGTGGCGATGTTGCCACTTGCCTACTCATTGGGCATCGAGGGCTGGATATTGTTGGGCGTAATGCCTTCGGTATACGGGTATTTCTTTATCCCCAACTATCCCTCCGACATCGCCACGGTCAACTTCGACCGCTCGGGAACCACTGTGATAGGAAAGTACCTGCTCAACCATTCCTTCATGATGCCGGGAATGATCCATGTGATTGCCGCATCCATCGCAGGTATGGGAATCAGCTACGTTTATCATTTCGTATTTGGATTATACTAACGTATTTTGGATTATCGTTTGGATTATACTAAGGTAAAGATGTATTTAGGAACGTGACAACGAGGAAAAGGTTTAAGTTGGAAGGGGTGTCGTCAGGCCGTGGTGGTCAGGCGGCACCCCGATTCCTTTTCTAATGGTATTCGCTGGGCGACATTCCGAACTGTTTCTTGAATGCCACCGAGAAGTGGGCGGCTGTGCTGAAGCCCGTCATGGTGGCTATCTCGGAGACGGGGTGGTCGCCTTCTTTCAGGAGTTGTGCCGCACGGTTCAACTTGTATTTCCTGAAGAACGCACCGGGTGTGTCGCCGGTCAGTTCCTTGAGCTTGTAGGTGAACTTCGACTGGCTGATGAGCAGGTCGTGGCAGACGGTGGTGACGTTCAGCTCCATTTCCGCCGCACGTCTCTCCATCAGTTTGTACAGTTCGTCCATGAAATTGCGGTCTTGTTCCGATAGGGTGTCGGCGACACTCTCCGTGAGCGTCTCTGTCTCCGTGCTTTCTCCCAACCGCTGGCGCAGGGTCTGGATGTTGTGGAGCTGCGATTCCACCATCGCCTTGAGGTAAGAGGGGTCGAATGGTTTGGTGACATAGGCAACGGCTCCCAGACGGAGGCCGGCAATCTGTTCGTCGATGTTCGACTTCGCCGTGATCAGCACCACGGGGATGTGGCTGAACATCAGGTCCTCCTTCAGGGTCTTGCAGAAACCGTAGCCCGACATCTTGCCCATGATGATGTCGCTGAGGATGATGTCGGGCGAGATGCTCTCCATGTCTGCCAAGGCTTCCTCGGCGGAATAGCGGTTTTCCACGGTGTAGTCCTGGGCGAAGAGGCTGCGGATGTATTGCGCCACGTCGATGTCGTCGTCCACCACGAGGATTTTCTTCTTCTTGTCTCCTGCCTCTTCTTGCTTTTCTTCCTCTTGATGGGGGGCAGGCATATTCTCGATGGGAATCTGCATCACACCCGACTTCTCGCTCGACAGTTCCTGTTCGGTATACTGCTCCTTGTAGATGGGGAGCCGGAAGCGGAATTCCACTCCGCTGCCTGTTGACGGAGAGTCATCGGGGTCAGGGGCGATGATGTTTCTTACTTGTATCTCTCCATGGTGGAGTCCTACCAGCCGCTTGACGTAATAGAGTCCGATGCCCGTACCCCATCCGTAGTGGTGGTCTGTCTGGGTATCGTCCAACTGGTAGTATCTCTTGAACACATCCTGCAGCTTTTCTTCCTCGATGAGCGGACCGTTGTTGAAGACGGAGACGCTGATGGAGTCTTCGGTCTGCACCGTAATCTTGATGAGTCCCTGCTCGGGGGTGTGCTTGAGGGCATTGGTGAAGAGGTTGCTCAGTATCTTCTCGAACTTGTCACTGTCTATCCACACCTTCATCTCCTCGGGAAACTCGGTGACGAACCTGATGCCTCTTACCTTGGTAGACTCCTCGAAGGCAGCGCAGATGTTGCGCAGGCCTTGTGCAGCGTCCACCTCCGACACCTTCAGCCGCAGGTCATCTGTCTCCAGTTGGTTGAAGTCCAGCATCTGGTCTATCAACCTCAGCATGCGGTTGACGCTGATGCAGACTCTGTTGAGCGTGTCTTGCACCTGTCGGGGCAGGGTGGTGTTCGACTTGAGTGCCAGGAGCGGTCCGGCGATGATGGTGATGGGGTTGCGGAACTCATGGGAGATGTTGGCGAAGAAGCTCATGTTCATCTTGTTGGTGCGCTGCTCCAGTTTCAGCAGCATCCTGTTGGATCGGATGCGGAGATAGAGGGTATTGATGTAATAGATGAGCAGTCCCAAGAGTGTCACATAGAGCAGCCATGCCGCCGATGATGCCCAGAAGGCTGGCCGGATGGTGATGCGGACGCTACGCTCGGCAAGGGGAGGAAGGTCGGGCGAGGACACCAGTCGGATCCGGAACGTGTAGTTGCCGGGGGAGAGGTTGGCGAAGTTGGCGAGATGCTCATAGGTGGGGGCACTCCACTCCTTGTCGTAGCCTTCCAGCATATATTGGAAAAGCAGGGAAGAACGCCAGCTGAAATTGGGATAGAAGAAGCGGAAGGTGAGGTCGTTCTCGTCGTGGGCGAAGGTGTAGTGGGGCACTTCCTGCTTGCCTTCCCTTGCGGCGAGGTTCTCCTGTGCCTCGTAGTCGTTGAGGGCGAGGCTCTTCCCGCCGGTGGTCTTGATGTCCATGCCGTAGACACAGAGTCCCTTTTCCAGTGACGTGGGGTTGTCGTAGGTGGCTTCCTTGCCGTCCTTGATGGTGGTGTTTGCCATGAGGTCCTTGTCTCCTGAGGTGATGGGCAGGAAGATGCTGCCGTCCGAGCTTCCCAAGATGATGTCGCCGTTGGGTGCCTGACTGATGGCGTTGTCGAAGTATTGACGGTTCCATTCGTTCTGGCTGGACGACACGAGGGTGTTCATCAGCACAGCCCCGGTGGAAGGCTGGAAACAGGTGGCGTCTTTCAGGGTGGTAATCCAAATCTGTCCTTTTTTGTCTTCCTGCAGTCCCTGTATGTGTACGTCGTTGACGAAGTTGGTGCGCTCCACTTCGTTCTTGGAGAGGTCGAACCGGTAAAGCCCGGAACGCTTGGTGCCGAGCCAGATGTTGCCCTTGCTGTCCTGGCGGGCGAAGGCTGGGTCTATGTTCTGCGGATTTCCGATGCCCTTCGGGTTCAGTTCCCTGACGCTTCCCGTCTGGGTGGAGAGGAGGGCGACGTGCATGTCTCTCATGAACAGCAGGATGTCGCCGTTATGGAGCGTGGTGAGCTGTGTCTCCTCGTCGTACCATTTGTTCTTGAAGGCGATGGAGTCGGCATCCGTCGCCCCATACCTGTACTTTATTATATAGGGGGCTTCGCAGCTGGCATAGATGTCGCTTCCCACTCTTGTGCCGCTTCCCAAGAGTGGGAGGTTGGAGGCACGTTTGCCGATGTGGAGCTGTGCCCTGTCTACCTGTGCGCTTACAATCTCGTGGTTTCCCACTAAGCATGCTTGGTTGCCGGGGAGGGTGGTGAGGTAGCCGAGTTCCTGTTTTCTGAAGGCAGGTTGCTTGAAGATGTCTCTGTAGAAAGTCTCGGTTAGCTTTTTCGTCTGGGTGTCGTACACCAACAGGCGCAGCGTGGTGCCTGCCAATATGAGTTGGCCCGATGTGGCAAGACAAGTGATGTCCATGCCCTTGGTGGCTTTGGCGAGTTCGTTGCGGTTGGCGAGGGTGTAGGTGGCGGAGTTCTTCGACAATGCCTCGTAACCGGCGTTCCTGTATCCTATCCAGAGGTTGCCTCCGGCATCTTTGTAGAGGGTGGAAATCAGTTCCTTGGGTTTCCTGAGGATGTTGTCGATTTCGTGGATGTCGTTCCTGCCCAGTACCTGGCAAATCTCCTGGATATAGTCGGACAGGGTGGCGGGAGTGGCTGTGGAGGAGATGGGAGGATCGCACGCTTGTACCTGGTCGCCGCTGATCTTGAACCATCTCTTTCCGTTGCTTACTATGAGGTCGTCGTTCACGCTCTCGATGTGGGTGATGTTCTCGTTGGTGTCGGGCAGGGGGATGCGGTGGAAACGATAGCCGCCCTCATACCTTGCCAGTCCGTTCTGGGTGCCCACCCACATCCTGCCTTTGGGGTCTCGGTGCAGGACGTTGATGTAATCATCGGGCAGTGCGGTGGTGTCGCTGACGTTATGGGAAAACTGTATGTAACCCTTGCCGTTGAAGACGTTGATGCCAGCCGACGTACCTATCCAGATGAGTTTCCTCTTGTCTTGCGAGATGGCAGTGACGTTGAGCGACGAGAGCATATAGTCCTCGGTCTTCTGGGGCGACACGGGAACGAGCTTCTGCACCGTGTTTATACGGCTGGAGTCCAGAAGATAGATTCCGGCGAGAATGCAGAATACGGTAAGGGTCAAAAGTGGGAAACAGATTTTCCTCATGGCTGTCTAAGTTGGAAAGGTGAGTGCAAAGGTTTTCCTCCGGTCTCGGGACGGATGCCCCAAGACCGGAGGAGGGTAGAGGTTACTTGTTCTTGAGTAGGTCGCGGATCTCCATCAGGAGCTTTTCCTCGTTGGATGGCTCGGGAGCGGCGGGTGCCTCGGGTTCCTTGGTCTCCTCTTTCTTCTTTGCCAATTTGTTCACCACCTTGATGAGCATGAAGATACAGAAGGCGACGATGAGGAAGTCGAAACAGGTTTGCAGGAAGTTGCCATAGTTGATGGTGGCGGCCTTCAGCTCCTCACCAGCCACGCTGACAGAGGGAAGGGTGAACTTGAGGTCGGAGAAGTTGACTCCGCCGATGATCCATCCGATGGGCGGCATGATGACATCGTCCACTACAGAGCTGACGATTTTCCCGAATGCGCCACCGATGATGACACCGACTGCCATGTCGAGCACATTTCCACGCATGGCGAACTCCTTGAATTCATTCAAAAATTTACTCATACTTATACTTTTAAAATTAATTGTTCCCAGCTGTTGCATCGGATGCGTCCCTATTATAATTAAGGTGTCTCCAGATGCCATTTTCCGAGCTTTGTCGACCGTTCTCCCCATTGTCGCAATTTTTAATAATTCTATTTTGCAATATAGAGTTGTCATTCTCGACTAATAAGTGCTAAAAACGCATGAAGATTAAACTTCAGCCTTTCTTTTTTAACTTATTTAATACTCGTTTCGGTTGCAAAGTTAGAAAAAAATTAGTAACTTTGCCCTCGAAAAGAAGAAAAAATGCTTGATGGCGTTGAATTTTGAATGTTTTGGCACTCTGTTTGCGCTTGATGGCTACAAAAGAGTATTATTTTTAACTTTTAATTTAAATATTAAAGAAAATGACAAAAGTTGCTATTAACGGCTTTGGCCGTATTGGTCGTCTGGCTTTCCGTCAGATGTTTGAGGCAGAGGGTTATGAGGTAGTTGCTATCAACGACCTTACATCTCCTAAGATGTTGGCTCACCTTCTGAAGTATGATACCGCTCAGGGTGGTTTCGCTGGCAAGTTCGGCGAGGGCAAGCACACTGTAGAGGCTACAGACAACTCTATCATCGTTGATGGTAAGGAGATCACTATCTACGCTAAGCCAAATGCAGCTGAGCTTCCTTGGGGTGAGCTTGGTGTTGACGTAGTTCTCGAGTGCACAGGTTTCTACACATCTAAGGAGAAGGCTTCTGCTCACATCACAGCAGGTGCTAAGAAGGTAGTTATCTCTGCTCCTGCAGGCAACGATCTTCCTACTATCGTTTACAACACAAACCACAAGACTCTGACTCCAGCAGACACAGTTATCTCTGCAGCTTCTTGCACAACTAACTGCTTGGCTCCTATGGCTGATACTTTGAACAAGTACGCTGCCATCCAGTCTGGTATCATGTCTACAATCCACGCTTACAC
>CAVEJY010000137.1:0-9855 GCA_963616155.1 Acutalibacteraceae bacterium | reverse complement strand
AAATTTAAACGTTTAAAGATAAAATGGCATTAAAATGTGGTATTGTAGGCCTCCCAAACGTGGGAAAGTCTACTTTGTTTAATTGTCTGTCAAGTGCCAAGGCACAGGCGGCTAATTTCCCTTTCTGTACGATAGAACCTAATTTGGGCGTTATCACTGTACCTGATGAGCGTCTCAACAAGTTGGCTGAGATAGTGCATCCAGGACGTATTGTACCCGCTACCTGCGAGATTGTAGACATTGCCGGTCTTGTGAAGGGTGCCAGCAAGGGTGAGGGTCTTGGCAATAAGTTCTTGGGAAATATCCGTGAGTGTGATGCTATCATCCATGTCATCCGTTGTTTCGATGATGACAACATCGTCCGTGAGGGTGGTGCTGCCGTTGACCCATTGGAGGACAAGAGTATCATCGACACGGAGTTACAGTTGAAGGACTTGGAGACCATCGAGTCGCAGCTTGCCAAGCAGCAGAAGACCGCGGCAGCTGGCAACAAGGATGCCAAGGTGATGGTGACTGTGCTTGAGGCATACAAGGAGGTGCTGGAGCAGGGTAAGAACGCCCGTTCCGTTACATTCGAGAGCAAGGAAGAGCAGAAGGTTGCCCATGACTTGTTCCTCCTCACCACGAAGCCTGTACTTTATGTTGCCAATGTGGACGAGAGTTCTGCCAAGACAGGCAATGAATACAGCAAGAGGGTAGAGGCCATCGCACAGGAGGAAGGTGCAGAGTGTATGGTCATCGCCGCCAAGACTGAGGAGGACATCGCCTCCCTTGAAACCTACGAGGACAAGCAGATGTTCCTTGAGGAACTGGGCTTGGAGGAGAGTGGTGTGAACCGCTTGATCAAGAAGGCGTATGCACTCCTGAACCTTGAGACCTTCATCACCGCAGGTGAGATGGAGGTGAAGGCATGGACTTACCACAAGGGCTGGAAGGCTCCACAGTGCGCAGGTGTCATCCACACCGACTTCGAGAAGGGATTCATCCGTGCCGAGGTCATCAAGTACGAGGACTATATCAACTATGGTTCCGAGGCTGCCGTTCGCGATGCCGGTAAGTTGGGCATCGAGGGCAAGGAATATGTCGTGCAGGATGGCGACATCATGCACTTCAGGTTTAATGTATAACCAGAGGTGCCAGGTATTGAGTGTTTGAATGTTGAATTAGGGTACGTTTGCTTATGCTGACAAATCTGCTTAACTATATCGTATGGGATCCAAGTCCCGTCTTGTTTCAATTGGGACCTTTTGCCGTCCGTTATTATGCCACCTGTTGGATGATAGGCTTGTTCTTGGGCTATCTGCTTATGAGTCGGCTCTATAAGCAGCAGAAGCTCACAGACGAGCAGTTTGCCCCGCTCTTCCTGTACATCTTCTTCGGTGTGCTGATCGGTGGTCGTCTGGGTCACTGTATCTTCTATCAGCCGGAGTATTTCCTTACCCAGTGGGACCATTTCATAGAGATGCTTGTCCCCATGCACCATATGCCCGATAACAGTTGGAAGTTTACGGGCTATGAGGGATTGGCGAGCCATGGTGGAGTCATCGGTATGTTCATCGGCATTTGGCTCTACTGCCGCAACACCAAGGTGGGAGGTTGGATTGTGCTCGACAACATGGGTATATGTTCGGGCATCACTGCCACCTTCATCCGTTTGGGAAATCTGATGAACTCGGAGATTATCGGGAAAGTGACCGATGTGCCTTGGGCGTTCATCTTCGTTCGTGAAGACCAGTATCCCCGCCATCCCGGTCAGCTTTATGAGGCATTGGCTTATTTCTGCTTCTTCCTCATCATCCTCTTCGTCTATGGGAAAAGAGGTCCCAAGAGCGTGGGCACGGGATTCTATTTCGGTCTTTGTCTCACCCTCATCTTTACCTTCCGCTTCTTCATTGAGTACACGAAGGAGATACAGGTGGCTTTCGAGGCTGGACTGCCGATGGACATGGGGCAGATACTGAGTATTCCGCTCATCATCGCAGGAGTGTGGAGCATAGTTACCAGTTCCAGGAGAATGAAGAAAGAAGCCAAGGGATGATGATATTTTCCGCTTGGATACATAATCACATAATCGTCAAGATATGAAGAAATATTTAGCAATCATAGCCATCCTCTGTATGGCAAGCGGTAAGGCTCTGGCAAACGATGACTATCGGCTGATGCCTTTGGAGACAATGGAGCTGAAGGTGGACAGTATGCCGACAACGCTCTCTGCCGTGTCTTCCAAGTCGATGATGTTGACAGAGCCGAAGACCATGGCATCGCCGTTGATGTCCACGACAGGCTTTTTCTCCGACAAGGGAGTGAAGGTGAAGCCCTATACTTTCAGGGAAGACATGACCTATGCCGGTGTGCCTCTTTTCCTGGCGGGCATTATCGCCAAGAGCGAGAAGGCGAGCTTCCGCCAGAACACGGAGGACAAGAAGCATGCGAATACCCGTCTTCTCACCAATTTCCACAGCGAGATAGACAACTATACCCAGTATGTACCTTTCGCCTTGTCCACGGTATTGAACTTTGCCGGGGTGGAGGGTAGGAGCGACCATACCCGTTATCTGGTGAGCAGTGCCATGTCGTACGCCTTGATGGCTGCTATCGTGAACCCCATCAAGTATACTGCCAGCGAGATGCGCCCCGACGGTTCCACCCACAACTCATGGCCTTCGGGCCATACGGCTACAGCCTTCGTGAGTGCTACCATCCTGCACAAGGAATACGGTCTGACACGCAGCCCCTGGTATTCTGTGGCCGGTTATGGTATCGCCACGGCAACGGGTATCATGCGTGTGCTCAACAACCGCCACTGGGTGAGCGACGTACTCTCTGGTGCCGGTATCGGTATCATCTCCACGGAGCTTGCATACGGCTTCAGCGACCTCATCTTCAAGGGCAGACATCTCAACCGCGGCAATATGCCGATTACGGCAGATGTGATAGAGCATCCGTCTTTCTTCAGCATCTCCATGGGTTTGGGTTTGGGAACAAGGAATCTGGTCTTCAACGGCAACGACCTGGGACTGATAGCTGACCCTGCAACAGAAAATGAAGATGTAGACTATGATAATCTCAAATACTCTGATGTCAACCTGAAGTTTGCTCCTGCCACGGTAGTAGGTGTGGAAGGTGCTTATTTCTTCAATAAGTACATCGGTGTCGGAGGCCGTCTCAGGGTGAAGAGTTCGCCTATCAAGGGATGGTCGGACGTTACTTCCAAAGAGAGGGCAGCCTTTGAAGAAATGATAGGTGAAAACAAGGGCACCGACTACGCCTCCTGGATTTCCACGAGTGAAATCACCATCGAGTCTGACCACATTACGGAATTTACGGGAGACGTGGGTCTGTATTTCAACTTGCCTCTCTCGCACAGATGGGCATTGGGCAGCAAGTTGCTCATTGGCCGCAGTGTGATACAGGATTTGGACGTGGATGCCCATTTTGCAGGAAAAGTTATGG
Organism: Acutalibacteraceae bacterium; assembly: GCA_963616155.1. Taxonomy (GTDB): domain Bacteria; phylum Bacteroidota; class Bacteroidia; order Bacteroidales; family Bacteroidaceae; genus Prevotella. Next base: position 6,402 of record CAVEJY010000137.1, on the reverse strand, counting down.
CCGGTAATGTTGAAAAGATGGAGAATATTCATTTGACCAGTGATTCTTACGATGTTTCCTGGGATTATCTTACGGTGAGCGGCAACAACACCACGAAATATGGTACGGGTCTTTCCTTGACCTACGCCTATAAGTCGAACTTCTCGTGGAAGCTCTTTGCCGATTACGACTTTACCCGCAAGCATTACACGATGGAGTATGATCCGTTTGGGTTCATTTCAAAGGCTTGGCCAGATTTCATGACCCAAGATGAAGCTGATGTCATGAAGACATCATCCACCATCAAGAAGAACATGAACAGCGTTGTGCTGGGATGTTCCTTCACCGTATCGTTCTGATGGATTCAGAACCAGTGTTTCCTGCAATCAAAAGGAATAGAAAGAGAGTGTTGTCGAAAGACGATACTCTCTTTCTATTTGGGAAGAAGGTAGAAACGGGCGTTTCCAGCATCGCTCCATTCTGAATGATGCAAGAAACGCTATGGTAAGCGAAAAAACAAGTTGCTATATTCTATTTACGATTTGCTCGGGAGTCAACTCGTTGTCGATGGCCATCTGTTGGTAGTCGTAGCGGTCGTAGAGACCTTTTTTGATGCCGAAGCAGAGTGTCCTCATGTCGCTGTCGCCATAGAAACGTGCTATCTTCTCGCCGAATCCGCCTTCGATGGCACCGTCTTCCAGAGTAATCACCTTCTCGTGGTCTGCCTTCAAGCCTTCGAGCATCTCTTCGTCGAGACCTGTGATGAAGCGGGGGTTGATGAGGGTGGCATCGATGCCCTTCTGCTCTTTCAGCAGGGCAGCCACCTGTTTGCCGAGACCATAGAAGGCACCGAGAGCCACGATGGCCACCTTGCTTCCCTTGTGGGTCATCTTGAAGCGGTTCAGTTCGCTGTAGTCCTCGTCAAACTCCTCGTCGCTGTGTGTCACCGCTCCGCCGGGCACACGGATAGCCACCGGGTACCGGGTCTGCTTGATGCCCCATGCCATCATCGCCTTGTACTCCTCCCAGCAGGTGGGGGCGAGATATACGAGGTTGGGGATGTTGCTGAGCATCGGGATGTCGTAGAATCCGATGTGGGTGATGTCGTTCAGACCGTACATGGAGGCAAGGAACACGTTGATGAGGGCCGGGTTGCCGTTGATGCAGAGGTCCTGGGCTATCTGGTCGTAGGTGCGCTGGATGAAGGTGCTGTATACATTATATACCGGACGAATGCCACCCTTCGCCATGCCCGAAATCATCGCCACGGCCTGCTCCTCGGCAATGCCCACGTCTATGTGCTGTTTGCCTGCCTCCTCACGGCGGGCCTTGAAGAAACCTGCCACCGTCGGGGTGCCGGAGGTGACTGCCACGAGATGCTTGTCCTTCTTCATCTCCTCCAGTAGGTATTCGGCAGTCATGTTGCCGTAGTCCTCGCCGCCGCCTTCTGCCTTTGCCTTGCCGGTCTCGATGTCGAACGGCATACTCCAGTGCCAGCTTTCCTTGTTTTCCTCGGCTGGGGCGTAACCTTTTCCTTTCTCGGTGTGGACATGAACCACGACGGGGCGGTCGGTGTCCTTCACTTCCTCGAAGGTCCTGATGAGCGTCTCCACATCGTTGCCGTCTGCCACATACTTGTAGTCCAGTCCCATGGCGCGGAAGAGGTTGCATTCCGCCTGACCGTTCGTCTCGCGGAGCAGTTGGAGGTTCTTGTAGAGACCGCCATGGTTCTCGGCGATGCTCATCTCGTTGTCGTTCACCACGATGATGATGCCCGTGCCCAACTCTCCTGCCTCGTCAAGTCCTTCGAGTGCCTCGCCGCCGCTCAGCGATCCGTCGCCTATCACGACAATGATGTTCTCCCGGGTGCCCTTGATGTCGCGCGCTTTCTGTAGACCAGTGGCAAGGGAGATGGAGGTGGAGGTGTGTCCCAGCTCGAACTGGTCGTACTCTGGCGACTCCGCCGGACTGCTGTAGCCCGAGATTTCCTGAAGCCTGTCGTTGTCATAGTAGCCGAAGGCACGTCCCGTCAACATCTTGTGGGGATAGCTCTGGTGCGAAACGTCGAAGATGAACTTGTCCTCGGGGCAGTTGAACACATAGTGCATGGCGATGGTGACTTCCACAATGCCGAGGTTGGGACCGACGTGTCCGCCGATGTTGCTGTCGCGGTTCAACACACCGTCACGAATCTCTTTTGCGAGTGCGTGAAGCTGCTCCGTGGTGAGCTTCTTCACGTCTTTGGGGGAATGGATGTTCTCTAAATACATAATCTTTTCTGTCTTTTGGTTCTTTTCGGTTGCAAAGTTACGGCTTTTCTCCCGTTTCCATGTTATCCATATTACTGAATGGTGGAACTGATTTACTGAATGGTGGGGAATCATCAAAAAAAGGATGATGACTTATTCGTCATCATCCTTGCTGTCTTCCACAATCTGTGGGCCTCTCACTTTGTCTTTCAGGTTCAATCCTTTCTTGATTTCTATGTTCACACCGTCGCTCAGTCCCGTGGTCACCGGGGTGCGCTTGTAGGTCTTCTTGTCGCCACTGCCGTTGATGACATAGACAAAGGTGCTGTCGCCGCTGAACTCGATGGCGCTCTCGGGCACGGTAAGCACCTTCAAAGCCTTTGCCAGGACTATCTCTGCATTGGCACTGTATCCGGAACGGATCTTCCCTCCCTTGACGGATCGTACGGCTGCCTTCACCTCAAACTGGTTGGCACCGTTGTTCTCCACAGCCTTCGGGGAGATGTATTCCAGGTCGGCGTCAAATTTGAGGTCTTGCAGGGCACCGATGGTAATCTTCATCGGCATACCTACCACGAGATTGCCCACCTCGGTCTCGTCGATGTTGCCGCGGAAGATGAGGTCGTTCATGTTGGCGACACTGGCGATGGTGGTACCGTCGTTGAAAGTGTTGGCGAGAATCACGGAGTTGCCCACCTTCACGGGGATGTCGAGGATGATGCCCGAGATGGTGGAGCGGATGAGGGTAGAGGAGGCGCTGGCGTTGCTCTTGCTCACACCGTCGCGCACCACTTCCAGGGCATCCTCTGCGGCGACGGTCTCTTCCTTGGCTTGCTGCAGGGCTTGCTTGATTTTGTCAAACTCGTCGGCACTGACCAGCTGCTTCTTGTAGAGCTGTTCCTCGCGGGTGTAGTTCACCTGTGCCTGTTTCAGGTTGATGTCCGCCAGTCGCACACGCGCCTGGGCACTGCTGAGCTGGCTCATGTCGGGAATTACCTTCACCTTGGCAATCACCTCGCCTGCCTGCACATAGTCGCCCGCCTGCTTGCAAATCTCTGTGATGATGCCGCTGATCTGGGGCTTCACGTTCACCTCGTTGCGGGGCTCTATCTTGCCCGTGATGACGGTGGTCTTCTGCACGTCGTTCATTTTTGGGGCAAACTCGGAATACTCCACAGGCTTAGGCTGTGACTTCTTGTAGAGGAACACGAAGGTTCCGATGAAAATCAAGGCGACAATCGCCGCAACAATCAATTTGGAATACTTTTTCATATCTTAATTTTAAGTGAAGAGTGAAGAACGAAGAGTGAAGAATCTGCAGCCTTACTTTCGTCTTTCATTCTTATGAAGTAAATTTATTGTTTATGTTTTAGGAGTTGTCGTATAGAGTACAAGTGAATTCTTCACTCTTCGTTCTTCCCTCCTCTATTCGTCTCTCATCGCATCCACAGGCTTGATGCTCATGGCTCGCCAGGCAGGGGCAAGCCCTGCCAGTCCGCCTAATACACAGATGAGTATGGCAGAGAATACTGCCGTCCAAAAGTTCACTTGGAAGTGGGCGGCGACAATGCCGTTCTCTGTATTTGCCATCTCCAGCATTTGCAGGATGAGTACTCCAAAAAGGATTCCGCTCATTCCTGCTACCAGGGTGAGGATGATACTCTCACTGATGATTTGTGCCAGAATCATTTTGGGCGTGGCTCCGATGGCTCGGCGGATGCCAATCTCCGTGGTTCGTTCTTTCACCGTCACCATCATGATGTTGCTTACGCCGATGGCTCCTGCCAGGATGGTTCCGATGCCCACGAGCCAGATGAGGAAGTTTACGCCCTTGAACAGGCTGTCGAGCATTTGGAAGATGAGTTCCGTATTGAATACGGTGACGCCTGTCTCGTCGGTGGGGTCGATGGAGTGCGCCCGCGCCACGGTTTCCCTCATGCGCTGGGTGATGGTACTCATGATGATGCCGGGTTTGCCGGTCGTGGAGATAAAGTCTACCTTCGTTCCCTTGTTGTATGCAGTGCGCAACACTGACTGGGGGAGAGTGATGAGGTTGTCCGCACGCCCGAAGATGTCTAAGTTGGAGCGGTTGTCCACGCCCACAACCTTGTAGTAGGTGGTGTCTATTCTTACGGTTTTTCCGCAAGGGTCGCCGCCATTGGGGAAGATGCTCTTGTATATCTGCTTGCCGATGACGCATACTTTGCGCTGGTCTCTGATGTCCACATGATTGATGTATCTTCCATAGAGAATCTTGGGATTGGAAATCCTGGCATATTCTGGGTTGACGCCCTGTGCCGTGCCGTCGATGGTTTTGTTGCCGTTTACGACGGTTTTCGCTCCGCCATAGAGAATGGGGGTAATCACGTCAAGTTCGGGAACGCATTGGCGCAGCCGATCGATGTCGCTCAGGTCCATGCTCCAGGAACGCCCCTTGTTGAATCCCTTGTATGGCTTGGTGGTTTGGGAGGCGAGTATGGTGGCGGTATTGCTGGCGAACCCAAGGAAGTTCTTTTGCAAGAGTTCTTTCAGCCCTTGTCCGCCTCCCATCAAGGCGATGAGCATGAACACGCCCCAAAAGACACCGAATCCTGTCAGCAAACTGCGGCTCTTGTTCCTCGTGATGGTGTCGAGTATTTCCTTGTATGTATCTAAGTCGAATCTCATAACTATTAATTGTTGTTTATTCTGCCATTAGTGCCTCTATAGGTCTTATCCTTGCTGCCTTGATGGCAGGGATGAGTCCGGCGATGGTGCCGGCGATGACGATGGTGACAGTGGCGCCTATGCAAGTCCCGAGCCCCACTGTGGGATTCTGGAACATGGTGGCTTTGAAAACACCCATATCCAAGACCGTGTGTCCGATGGTGGCATCCAGTATCTCGTTGGCTATCACGCCGAGCACCATGCCGATGTATCCGAAGAAACTTGTGATGATGATGCTCTCGGTGATGATGAGTTTCAGTATCGACCAGGGCTTGGCACCGATGGCTTTTCTGATGCCAAACTCCCGGGTGCGTTCCTTCACGGTGATGAGCATGATGTTGCTCACACCCACGATGCCGCTCAGAAGTGTGAAAAGTCCCACTACCCAGAGGGCAGTCTGTAGGAAGGACATGGCTACGCCCATCTTGATGTTGTCCGTGTAGCGGTTCCAGAGATAGATGCTCCGTTGATCATCAGGTGCAGCCTTGTGGTTGATGTTGATGTAGGTGCGGTATTTCTTTTCGAATGCCTCATGGTCTTCCAAGGTCTTCAGGTTTTGCATCGAAAACTCGATTGTCCCCACCTCGTCCCCCTTGCCATAGATGGTCTTTAGCGTGGTAAAGGCGGTAAACGATTCGGTGTTTTGATGGGATTCGTCCCCCTTGTAGATTCCGACCACCAGAAATGCGATGTCGCTGATTTTGACGGTCTTCCCTACGAGGGAGCGATAGTCTTTGGTCAGTTCCTTGGCTTGGCTCTTGCTGAGAACCACCACCTTGCGTTGCTCCTTTATATCAATGTCGTTGATGAATCTGCCTGCCGACATCTCGGTCTTGTCTATCTTGACATGAGTGGGATAAACACCGGTAAGCTTTTGGGAGGAAACGTAATTGTTGCCATAGGTGATGTTGATGGCTGCTTGTGTGAGCTGGGCTCCCACGTTGTTCACATAGCTGGAAAAGTTATGGCGTGTGATGTCGATGTCATTGTCGTTGAGGTCGATGGAGCGTCCTTCCTTCAGACCATTGTAGCCTTTGGAGGTACTCTGCCCCCACACCAGCATGGAGTTGGCGATAAACCGGTCTCGCTGGTTCAGCTGGGCGTTGATGAGTCCGTTGCCTGCCCCCAACAGGAAAATCAGCATGAAGATGCCCCATGCCACGGCGAATCCTGTCAGCGACGTGCGCAACTTGTTGCGCTTCGACGTACTCCATACCTCGGAGAGAAGTGATGAGTGTAGAGTGAAGAGTGAAGAATTCATTTGCATAATATATTATTATTTTCGTAAAGTCGAAGAGAATATAAGAGAAAGATATTTGGATTCTTCACCCTTCACTCTTCGTTCTTCACTTATTTCACATAATCCTTTGACACCAGATGGTGGTCATGGTTCTCCTCGATGCTTCCGATGATTCCGTCCTTGATGTGTATCACCTTGTCGGTCTCGTTGGCGACACCGCTCTCGTGG
>CAVEJY010000136.1:0-4523 GCA_963616155.1 Acutalibacteraceae bacterium | reverse complement strand
AGTGAAGAGTGAAGAACGAAGAGTGAAGAGTGAAGAGTGAAGAGTGAAGAACGAAGAGTGAAGAATTCTATTGCTTCAGAAAAAATGGAAAGATGAGGGGGAGGGGGAGAGAACACGAATAACACGAATTTTACGAATGCGGATTGTGCATCGTAAAATTCGTGTTATTTCGTTTGGTTCCAGCCTAAAAGGATTTATTTCTTCTGGCTCTTGCGGTTGGCACGCTGCTGGCGGTACTTCGCCTTCTGGCGAGCCGATCCGCTGCCGTGCGCCCCGGTGATGTATTTCTTCTTCTTGGCCTTGGTCTTCACCTTGTCATCGTCGTCCTTCTTCGGACCGCCTCCGCCCTTGAAGACCATGCCGCCCATGATAATGTCGTCAATGTCGCTCATTCCTCATTCTTAATTCTTAATTCCTAATTCCTAATTCCTAATTCCTCATTCTTAATTATTCATTGAATTAGTGGTGGAACAGGCGGACGTGGGTGAACGCCATGGCGATGCCGTACTTGTCGCAGGTCTCGATGACATTGTCGTCACGGATGCTGCCGCCGGCCTGTGCAATGTATTCCACGCCACTCTTGTGGGCACGCTCGATGTTGTCGCCGAAGGGGAAGAAAGCGTCGCTTCCCAGTGCCACACCCTTGTTCTGTGCAATCCACGCCTTCTTCTCCTCGCGGGTCAGAGGTTCGGGCTTCTCGGTGAAGAACTGCTCCCATACACCGTCCTGGAGTACGTCCTCCCACTCGTCGGAGATGTAGACGTTGATGGTGTTGTCGCGGTCGGCGCGGCGGATCTTCTCCTTGAAGGGCAGGTTCATCACCTTGGGACACTGGCGCAGCCACCATTCGTCAGCCTTGCTTCCTGCCAGACGTGTACAGTGGATGCGGCTCTGCTGACCGGCACCGATGCCGATGGCCTGACCGTCCTTCACATAGCATACGGAGTTGCTCTGCGTATATTTCAGCGTGATGAGCGAGATGATGAGGTCGCGCATCGCCTCTGCCGGGAAGTTCTTGTTCTGTGTGGGGATGTCCTCGAAGAGTGCAGGGTCGTCGAGCTTCACCTCGTTGCGTCCCTGCTCGAAGGTGATTCCGAACACCTGCTTGTGCTCGATGGGAGCGGGCGTGTAGTCGGGGTCGATCTTGATGACATTGTAAGTACCCTTGCGCTTCTCCTTCAGGATCTCGATGGCCTCGGGAGTGTAGTCGGGAGCGATGACACCGTCGCTCACCTCACGCTTGATGAGCAGGGCAGTGGCCTCGTCGCAGGTGTCGCTCAGGGCAACGAAGTCGCCGTAGGAACACATACGGTCAGCACCGCGGGCACGGGCATAGGCACAAGCCATGGGAGAGAGTTCGAACTTCACGTCGTCCACGAAGTAGATCTTCTTCAATGTGTCGCTCAGGGGCAGACCGATGGCGGCACCGGCGGGAGAGACGTGCTTGAAGCTGGCGGCGGCAGGCATTCCCGTGGCGGCCTTCAGTTCCTTCACCAACTGCCAGGAGTTGAAAGCGTCGAGGAAGTTGATGTAGCCGGGACGGCCGTTGATGACTTCGATGGGGAGTTCGCCGTCACCCTCCATGTAGATGCGTGACGGTTTCTGGTTCGGATTGCATCCGTACTTTAATGCTAATTCTTTCATTTTTTCGCTTTTTGTGCAAAGGTACAAAAAGTTTCGGAAATTATCCGCCATGAAGTCTGTTTTTTAACAATCGGGCGGCGGATTTTCACAATCTACAAAGAAATATAGTAAATTTCTGTCTCGCTTCAAATCTTTTTTGTACCTTTGCCCCCGCAAAGAACGTTATAAAGAAGTATGTTATGAAAAAGGATTTGGAGGCATTGCTCACCAAGCATCATGCCAAACTGAACGCCCACGCCCTGAAGAAGATATGGGGCTATGTGTCGGGTGCGGAGAAACCATCGAAAAAGACGCTGGACAAGTTGGCACTGCTGGCCGGTTTCCAGAATTGGGACGATTTCCACGATGCCCTCCACGGCGAGGACGATGCCCGTGTGAACTATGTGGGTAAAAACTAAAAAGGAGACCCGGCTGCTTGACGCAACTGAAGGTCTCCTTTTTATTCTTTTGGGGTAAGTGCGTGATTACTCGGCGCTCTTGGTTACAGTCTTCTTCTCAGCGATACGAGCCTTCTTACCAGTAAGGTTACGCAAGTAGTAAAGCTTAGCGCGACGTACCTTACCGTGCTTGTTCACCTCGATAGAGTCGATAGCTGGTGACTCGATAGGGAAGATACGCTCTACACCTACAGTACCAGACATCTTGCGAACTGTGAAACGCTTCTTGTCACCGTGACCGGAAATCTTGATAACTACACCACGGTAGAGCTGGATACGCTCCTTTGTACCCTCGACGATTTTGTAAGCGACTGTGATGGTGTCACCTGACTTGAACTCAGGGAACTTCTTGCCGGTTGCAAATGCTTCTTCAGCAACTTTAATTAAATCCATTTTGTTTGTTGTAATTAAATATTGTTTGTCGTTCCAACGCAACATAGACGAGCCACACATCAGCCCATGCCAGCGGTTACGCCGAAAAGCGGTTGCAAAGTTACTACAATTTCTTGTATCCCGCAAATTTCCAAGAGTTTTTCTTACTTTTTCGCCCAAATATTTGTACCTTTGCATCAAAAACGAACAATAGACAAAGGTATGAAGAAAGAAAATCGTATGAAGTGGGCGCTGGCTTCCGCCGCCCTCTTCTGTCTTGCCGCCACTCCCTGTGCGGCACAGAAATACAAGGTGGCGAAGGTGGAGCGCACCCGCATCCTCATCGACAAGCGGTGGGATGCACAGCCTGACGCCGATGCCGCCAAGTTCCTGGAACCCTATAAGAATAAGGTAGACAGCATCATGGGACCCGTGGTGGGAAGCATCTCCCACGACATGACCCGCCATAAGCCCGAGAGCGATTTGAGCAACCTGCTCTGCGACATCCTCATCTGGGGGAGCAAGGCGTTCGGCGAACAGCCTGCCTTCTCCGTCTACAACATGGGCGGCATCCGTGCCAACCTCGCCAAGGGCAACGTGACCGTGGGCGACGTGAACGAGGTGGCTCCCTTCGAGAACAAGATCTGCTTCCTCACGCTCACGGGCGACAAGGTGCTGGAACTCTTCCAGCAGATAGCGCACCGCGGGGGAGAGGGACTGAGTGCGGGCGTTCGCCTCGTCATCACCAAGGACCATCACTTGAAGAGCGTCACCATCGGCGGTGAACCGGTGGATCCCCAGAAAACCTACCGCATCGCCACGCTCGACTACCTCGCCGAGGGCAACGACCAGCTTACGGCGTTCAAGAGCGGAACAGACGTGGTGGCACCCAAAGGGAAGGAGAACAACGTGCGCTTCATCATCATGGACTACTTCCGCGAGCAGCAGAAGCAAGGAAAGGTGGTGGAATCGAAAGTCGAAGGACGCTGCACGGTGGAATGATTTATAATTAATAATTAATAATTTATAATGATGAGAAAAGTAATATTGTCACTTATCCTTTGTGCCTGTGCCGTGAGCATGACGGCGCAGAAGAAACTGGTGATCCTCCATACCAACGACACCCATTCCTGCATCATGCCCCTCAACCCCCACCTCGCCGATACGGCGATGGCTGACCGTGGCGGTTACCTGCGCCGTGTGGCGATGGTCAAGGAGGAACGCAAGAAAGACCCCGACCTGCTGCTCTTCGACAGCGGTGACTTCTCGCAGGGGTCGCCCTACTATACGCTCTTCAAGGGCGACGTGGAGGTAGGATTGATGAACGAGATGAAATACGATGCCGCCACCATCGGCAACCATGAGTTCGACTTCGGTCTCGACAACATGGTGCGCCTTTTCAAGAAGGCGAAGTTCCCCATCGTGTGCAGCAACTACGACTTCACCGGCACCGAGCTTGCCAATATCGTGAAGCCCTATGTCGTCCTCAAGCGCAAGGGACTGAAGATAGGTGTCTTCGGCGTGTGCCCCGAAATGGCAGGACTGGTGAGCGAGGCGAACTACGGTTGCCTCAAGTATCTCGACCCCATCGAGAAGGCCAACGAGATGGCGGACCTGCTGAAGAAGAAGGAGAAATGCGACGTGGTGATCTGCCTCTCTCACTTAGGCTGGAACATCGACGGCACCGACGATACCGAACTGGTGCCCGGCACCCGCAACATCGACCTCGTGTTGGGCGGTCACAGCCACACCTACTTCCGGCAACTGGAGTACCTGAAGAACCTCGACGGCGAGGAAGTGCCCGTAGACCAGAACGGCAAGAGTGCCATCTGGGTGGGAAAGATGGTGATGGATGTAGTGAAGAACAAGTGATTTTTGCCCTATGACTTATGACTTGTCCAATAATTAGACGGCTGTGTCTAATTATTGGACAAGGTTTGTTAGGAGGGATTTGCGCTAAAACGTTGATAATCAGAAGATGTGTTCTTTTGGCACGGCGATTGCCCTTATGATGTCAAAAGGACACAAGAAGATGAAAAAGAAAAGGAACATAGTAATGACGGTGCTGCT
>CAVEJY010000135.1:0-2433 GCA_963616155.1 Acutalibacteraceae bacterium | reverse complement strand
CGGGGTCGATGAAGATGAGACGCAGCCTGTCGAGCGAGTGGAGCATCTCCACCCCGTCGGCATTTTCCACGATGGCGTTCTCCAGCCCCAGCAGTTGGAAGTTCTCCCTCGCCGCCTCACAGAGATGCGCCTGACGCTCCACATACATCGCCCTCACGCCCAGCCGGTCGGCGATGTAGGAGAAGTCCACCCCGAAGCCTCCCGTCAAGTCTACAAACTCGATTTTCTGCCCGTTCTCATAAATGCCTTCATTTTTGGCGAATTTGGGAGCGACTGCATCCTCGGCCGCAAATTCGCAAATTTCGGTGAATTGGGGATTTTCGGAATCCTTAGCCCCCTTGGGCTCTTTCAGGCCCAGCAGTCTCGCCGCCAGCTCTGCCTTGTAGATAGCCGCCTGTTCCGACGAGCATTGCTCCATGGAGAGATGGGGCGGATAGACAATGCCGTCTGTCGCCGCCCATCTCGGCAGTTTGGTGCGAGCCATCTGTCGCCCCCGAATCTGGTCAAGGGCAAAAGGCAAGTCCACCTCGGGATACTTGCTCCCGAGGAAAGCCAGCTTGCGGACATCCTCGTCACGGTGCTGGCGGATGAAGTCTAAAGTTGCACTGTTTCGTTGCACAGTGTTGTCTGTTGCCAATCTGAAAAATACCCAAAAGGACGCTTGCTAAAGTTTCTTGTCATAGTCGTAGTTCTCGGGTTGCTGCTTGTTGATGATGATGTCGTAAGCAGCTCCTTCCGGCCAGTTGCCATCATTGGCTGGCAGGGTGACCTTTTCTGTGAGTTGCAGATTTTCAAACAACCATTTCATGTAGTAGGCGAACATATAGGTATGATATTTATCATTTTTGGAAAGCGTGGCTACATACGCATCAAAGGACCCTGTCTTTTGGATGCCCGTCAGAGCAACTTTCAGTGGTGTGGAGCAACCAAAGAAGGTCATATTGTCGCTATAATATGCGCTCGCATTCTCCAACGGAACACTGAAAACAAAAGGTTCCTTATCCTCTGTATGTTCATACACCCAGTCCAAACCTCCGCCCAGATAGCTTTTACTGTAGATAGTCCCCCAGCCTTGGCGCACGATTTTATTGTCAGCGGGAATGTCGGACGTTTTGGATACAAAGGCAAGTTGTGCCGACACTCCCCCCACCTCGATGATTCCCTTGGGCGAGGTCGTGAGCGTGCCATTCTCATAGTTGGTGGCTATCCAGGCATAGAGTCCCTCATAACGTCCGGCAATGGTCATAGCAGCTTTCAGACTGAAGCCGTTGGCTTCGCCTATAGTTCTCAGCTTGTCATATACGCCATCAGCCTTGGTCTTGTCTTGGATACGCATTCCAGCAGTAGCAAGGATGTAGAGTGGGATGTTCTCGCCTCCATTGCCACCTTTGTAGCAGAGCGTCATCCCGTCATAGTAGGCCCTCACGCTGTCGAGGTGATTGGCCACGGTGGAGATGGCCCTTCCCTTCGATTCATTCTTCTCTTGGTCGGAGGCGGGATAGAGCAACTTCACGGTGCTGTCTGCCTTCACCTCATAAATGTAAAGACGCGAACCGGAGCTGCCTGCATCGATGATGGCTACCTTTTGAGGAAAGGATGTCTCGTCTGATTGGTGGTCTGTGCTGCATCCTACGATTAGCAAGGCGAGCAGCGTAAAAATCAACATTTTCTTCATAATTCCTATGTTTGTCGTTATTGGGATAATGTGGTATTTTAGCAAATAGACCTCAACACCTTACGCTAAAGGCGTGCGGTGTGAGGTCTATTTGATGATTTTATTCCTAATCCGACGAAAGCCATCGGACAGGAGAAGTTGACTATCTACCGAAGATTAGTCAGCCAACTTAGCCTTCAAGAACTCACGGTTCAGGCGGGCGATGTTGGCGATGCTCTCGTTCTTAGGACAAACAGCCTCACAGGCGCGGGTGTTGGTACAGTTACCGAAGCCCAGCTCGTCCATGCGGGCGATCATCTTCTTGGCACGGGCAGCAGCCTCTACGCGACCCTGTGGGAGGAGAGCCAGCTGGCTCACCTTGGAGCTGACGAAGAGCATGGCAGAACCATTCTTACATGCTGCAACACAAGCACCGCAACCGATACATGTGGCGCAGTCCATTGCCTCGTCGGCGTTCTCCTTAGGAATCAGGATGGCGTTGGCATCCTGAGCCTGACCGGTGCGGATGCTGGTGTAACCACCTGCCTGGATGATCTTGTCGAATGCGGAGCGGTCTACCATACAGTCCTTGATGATGGGGAAACCGGCACTGCGCCAAGGCTCCACTGTGATTACGTCGCCATCGTTGAAACGACGCATATAGAGCTGGCAGGTAGTAGCGCCACGCTCTGTCTTGCCATGTGGAGTACCGTTGATGTAGAGAGAGCACATACCGCAGATACCCTCGCGGCAGTCGTGGTCGAAGACGAAAGGCTCCT
>CAVEJY010000134.1:0-14160 GCA_963616155.1 Acutalibacteraceae bacterium | reverse complement strand
GATTTTGACATAAGAAAAGAGTCGGTGTCGCCCGCCGAAAAAGATTTCGAGAAGGCACTGCGCCCGCTGAAGTTCCATGACTTCAGCGGGCAATCTGCTGTCGTGGACAACCTGGAGGTGTTCGTGGAGGCAGCGAAGTACCGTGGCGAACCGCTCGACCATACGCTCTTGCACGGTCCTCCCGGACTGGGCAAGACCACCCTGAGCAACATCATCGCCAACGAGCTGGGCGTGGGCTTCAAGATTACCTCCGGCCCCGTGCTCGACAAGCCGGGCGACCTCGCAGGTATCCTCACCTCGCTGGAGCCGAACGACGTGCTCTTCATCGACGAGATTCACCGTCTCTCGCCCGTGGTGGAGGAATACCTCTACTCGGCGATGGAAGACTACCGCATCGACATCATGATCGACAAGGGACCTTCGGCACGCAGCATCCAGATAGACCTCAACCCCTTCACCCTCGTGGGAGCCACCACCCGCAGCGGTCTGCTGACCGCCCCTCTGCGCGCCCGCTTCGGCATCAACCTCCACCTGGAGTACTATGACCCAGAGACACTGCAGAAGATTATCAAGCGCAGTGCAATGCTCCTGAAGGTGCCCATCGAGGACGAGGCTGCCGTGGAAATCTCACGGCGTTCGCGCGGTACGCCCCGTATCGCCAACTCCCTGCTCAGGAGAGTGAGGGATTTCGCCCAGGTGAAGGGCAACGGCACCATCACTGCCGAGATTGCCAAGTTCGGTCTGAAGGCACTGAACATCGACCAGTACGGTCTGGACGAGATAGACAACAAGATTCTCACCACCATCATCGACAAGTTCCACGGCGGTCCTGTGGGCGTAAGCACCATCGCCACCGCCATCGGAGAGGACGGCGGCACGGTGGAGGAAGTCTACGAGCCTTTCCTCATCATGGAGGGCTTCATCAAGCGCACCTCCCGAGGGCGCATGGCGACCAAGCTCGCCTACGACCATCTCGGCAGGAATCCATACGCAGGCAACGTGATGCAGGGAGACCTCTTTGAGTGAAGAACGAAGAGTGAAGAGTGAAGAATCCAATGGCTTTTGGGAGCTTCTGTCTTCGTCCTTTCACTTGCCATAGAACAGAAAATAACCGGAAGGACAAGAGAATTCTTCACTCTTCGTTCTTCACTCTTCACTTAAAACATGAAAGTCGGAATATTCACGGGCACATTCGACCCGTTCACGATAGGACACCAGAACATCGCCGAGCGAGCCTTGCCGATGTTCGACAAGTTGGTCATCGCCGTGGCTGTGAGCAAGCTGAAGCACGCCACGGAGGAAATCTCCCAACGTGTGGAGGCCATCAGGCGGGTTTTCCCGAGGGAATGCTCCGCGCTGGTGGATGCAGAAGACCCCTCGAAGGGCCATCGTCTGGAGGTGGTGTCGTATGATGACCTCACCGTCGACCTGGCGCATCGTCTGGGTGCCCGGTTCTTGGTGCGGGGCGTTCGGTCTGCCAAGGACTTCGAGTACGAGCGCGAGCAGGCGGACATCAACAGGCAGATAGGGGGCGTGGAGACTGTATTGCTCTTCTCCGACCCAAGGTACAGTAGCGTCAGTTCTACGCTCGTGAGGGAACTGAGGTTCTTCGGAAGGGATGTGACGGAGTTTCTGCCGAAGTAAGTGAAGAATTCCATAGCTTTAAGAATCAATATAAAACAATATGGAGCTTTCGGGTAAAAGGTTGTTGTCTTAACTCCTTTAACTCCTTAACTCCTTAACTCCATAAGGATTATGATTACATACAACGTAGAAGGCGTGAAAATGCCTAAGATCAAGCGTCGCGACACCAGCGCATGGATTCGCAAGGTGGCAGCCTCCCATGGCCGCAAGGTGGGGGAGATTGGCTACATGTTCGTGGACGACGAGAAGATTCTCGAAGTGAACAACGAGTACCTTGGTCACGACTATTACACCGATGTCATTACCTTCGACTACGACGAGGATGACATTATCAACGGCGACATCGTGATTTCTCTCGACACCGTCCGCACCAATGCCGAAAAGTTCGGCAAGACCTACGACGACGAGCTTCACCGTGTCATCATCCATGGCATCCTGCATCTCTGCGGCATCAACGACAAGGGCCCCGGTGAGCGCGAAATCATGGAGGATAATGAGAACAAGGCACTCGCCATGCTCGAAGGCCAGAGTATATTGAAGAAATAAACAGTTAACTGTTGTCGCTGTTAACGGAAAAAGAATAGGAGATAAAATTATGGCAACAGCAATCAAAGCAATACCAACGTTGCATGGTAAGGAAGCAGAAGAGTTTCTTCGCCATGCCGAAGATGCCGAGCGCAATTTCAAGGGATTCAAGAACATCGAAAGTCACCCTTATTGCGTAATGGCTCGTAATATTTTGGAAAAGGCAGGAATGAGATAAAAGAGGAGGGCAGAATGTTTCTCGATTCACAATGCTTTTTCAGTGAGTTGACAGATGAATTAATATCCACCTGTCAACCATTTTCGTGTGGTAATGAAGACTTGGATGATTTCTTCAAGAATGATGCTACACGTTATGCTTATTACTTGATGGGGAAGTCTTATTGTTTCCGCAAGACAGACGACCCTACCAAGATTGTTTGTGCCTTTACGGTTTCTAATGATAGCATTCGTATCTACGATTTACCAAGAAGCCGTAAGGATTATATGAAGAGTCTTACCCACCATGAAAAACCTCTTCGTCGTTATCCTGGTATTCTGATAGGGCGACTTGGAGTTAGCAATGATTTCTGTGGTAAAGGTATTGGTAGTGAGGTAATCGACTTTATAAAGGGTTGGTTTATGTCGCATGATAATAAGTCGGGTTGTCGTTTTGTTATCGTTGACGCAATCAATGCTCCAGAGGTTATTTCTTTCTATCAGAAGAATGGTTTCCAACCATTGTTTACATCTGAGGAGCAAGAGTTCATCTATACAGCAGGAAAGAAGGGACAACCAGTGAAAATGACAACACGTCTTATGTATTTTGACTTGTTGTGGATGAGGCAGAAAGAATAAATTGTAATAATAATATATGAGCAATTGATTGCTTATATTCAAGAAAATTTTTAAAGATAAGGTAAAGGGAGATTTCAATGAAAGTGTTTGGAGTCTCCCTTTACCTTATTCTTATTGTATAGCCTTGATTCGCTCTCGACACTCTTTTAAAATATTTATTAGTTCCTCCTCCTTGTCGGCTCTCAGCATGGCTATGCGGGTCTGCTTGAAGTCGGGGATGCCCTTGAAGATGGGGGAGGCGGCGAGGTGGCGGCGCGTGTGGAGGATGCCGCGGTACTCGTCGATGCGGTCGATGTTGATGCGCAGCTGCTCCTCCAGCAGGTCTATCTTCTCGTCTACGGTCAATGGGGCGGCACCTGTATTGTCGAGGTAGTCGCGCATCTCCTTGAAGATCCATGGACGGCCGAAGGTGGCGCGTCCCACCATCACGGCATCCACGCCGTAGCGGTCGAAGGCGAGCTTCGCCTCCTCGGGGGTCGTAATGTCGCCGTTGCCGATGATGGGGATGTGGATGCGGGGATTGTTCTTCACTGATCCGATGAGGCTCCAGTCGGCCTCGCCCGTGTACATCTGGCTTCGGGTTCTGCCATGGATGGTGAGGGCCTGGATGCCGCAGTCCTGAAGCTGTTCGGCAAGGTCGGTGATGATGAGGTTGTCGCTGTCCCATCCCAGTCGGGTCTTTACCGTCACGGGCACGTTGACTGCCTTTACCACCTCCCGGGTGATGTCGAGCAGGAGGGGGATGTTGCGGAGCATTCCTGCCCCGGCACCCTTGCCTGCCACCTTCTTCACGGGGCAGCCGAAGTTGATGTCAATCACGTCGGGACGGGCTTGCTCCACGATTTTTGCCGCTTCCACCATGTCGGCGGCGGTGCGACCGTAAATCTGTATGCCCACGGGACGTTCCTCGTCGCTGATGGTGAGCTTGTTGACGGTAGACTTGATGGAGCGCACCAGGGCTTCCGCCGACACGAACTCCGTATAGACCATCGCAGCCCCGAACCGCTTGCAGAGCATTCGGAAGCCAATGTCCGTCACGTCTTCCATCGGAGCGAGGAAGAGGGGACGGGGGCCAAATTCTATATTTCCTATTTTCATATTTAAGTGAAGAGTGAAGAACGAAGAGTGAAGAATCCTACAGTTTGAAAGGACATGAACTCTTTGGGTCATTCTTGTTATATCGCAATTTGTGTGCAAAATTACACCTTTTTTTTGAAATAAAAGAAGAAAGAATGGAAGAAGTAGAGAAACAGACTTGTAGCATCATAGATTTGGAAAGAATGGAGAGCGAAATGCAGAAAAGGCAAATGAATTCTTCACTCTTCGTTCTTCACTCTTCACTCTTCGTTCTTCACTCTTCGTTCTTCACTCTTCACTTTAATAAATGGTACATTCCACCAGCCAAGGTCTTGACGACTCCTTTCATCTCCAGTTGGAAGAGGAGGGCGGTGAGTTTGCCGATGGCTATGTTGGTCTGTACGGAAAGCACGTTAATCTGGAGGTCGTTGTTGCGCGAGAGAACGTTGACGACAGTTTGCTCTTCCGCCGACAGGGTAGGGAAGAGGCTGCGCTCGATGCCTTGCTGCTTGGCGCGCATGAGGGTGGTGTCGTCCTGCCATCTCATGTCGTTCACGAAGTCTTCAGCACTGGTGATGAGGCCTGCCCCGTTCTTGCGTATCAGGTTGTTGCATCCCTCGCTGCAAGGGTCTCCGATCCTGCCGGGGAAAGCGAAGACATCCCTGCCGTATGCCTGGGAAATATCCGTTGTGATGAGCCCACCGCCCTTGGCGGCACTCTCCACCAGAATGCAGGCATCCGACATTCCCGCCACGATGCGGTTGCGTCGCACGAAGTTGATCTTGTCGGCATTCGTCTGGGTGAGGAACTCGGTGAGCAGTCCGCCCTGCTCTGTCATTCTCAGGGCGGTCTCCCTGTGGCGCGAGGGATAGAGGTTGTCCAGTCCGTGTGCCAGCACCGCCACCGTCTCATAGCCATTGGCGAGGGCTTGCCGGTGGGCGTTGATGTCCACGCCGTAGGCGAGTCCGCTCACGATGAGGACCCGGGGGGAGAGCTGCTTGAGGTCTGTGATGAAACGGCGGATGAGGTCTTCGCCGTAAGGGGTGCAGCGGCGGGTTCCCACGATGTTGATGACGCGTTGCTGGTTGAGGTTGGCATTGCCCTTATAGAAGAGGACGAGGGGTGCGTCGTCGCATTCCTTGAGCCGTTGCGGATAGCGGTCGTCGTTCATGCAGAGGGGGGCGATTCCGTACCGCTGGTCGTACTCCATCTCCACCTCGGCTCTTTTCCGTGCTTCGTCGGTATTTGCCAATGCCTCGACGAGTTTGGGCGAGGCATCGGGGAGAATGTCCTTGATGTGGTTCTTGTTCTCCAATATGGTCGTTGCCGATCCCACCTTGCGGTAGAGCTCCAGCATCCCTGCGAGGCTGAAATAGTTCAGTCTTGTCAGTATAATCGTGTTCAGTATTTCTTGTTGGTCCACGGAAGTAATTAATAATTAATGATTAATAATTTATAATGAAGAATGAGCCTGACGGTAGAAAAAGCTGATGAATTCTTCACTCTTCACTCTCCACTCTTCACTCTTCACTTTCTCTTGAGGTATTCATATCCGATGCGGCAGCGGAGGCATTCTTTCTTGTCACAATACTCTTTTTTCAGTTGGATGAGAGCCTGGCTGTCTCCGGCATTCTCGACAATCAGACCGCATTGTTGCCACATCCTGACGATATGGTTGTTCTCGGGTTTGAGTACTTCGAGGAAGTCGAAGGCGCGGTCGCAATAAAGTTCCTTGCCCCTGTGCCTCCCATAGGCGAAGAGTATGGGGATGGCCGTGTTGATGAGCAGCAGGTTGAGCGAGAAGGGAGACACCCGTTTCTCGTTGCGGATGCTTTCGCTCCCGAAGGTGTAGTGGGTCTCCCAGTAAGGGGTGACGGAGGTTGCCAGCACCTTCTTGATGTCTTCTGTCGTGGTGGCTTCGAACAGTTGTGCCAGTCCTGCCTTTCTCTGGTAATAGAGGTTGGCGAGCTGCGAGATGCGGATGTGAGGGAAGTTCTGGGGACGGAGCCGCAGAAACCGCCACAGGCGGTAGTCCATGGGCGTGAGCGAGAACTTGTGGGCGAGGTAGGAATATTCTGCATTCAGCCGGTTGAAGTATTCGTCGTTTAGTGCGTTCGCCCTGTAACGTTCCGGGATGCTCTCGACGGAAAGCAGTCCTGCCTGTCCCAGGAAGATGGCTTCTATCTGGAAGAGGTTGTCGCGATGGTGGTCTACGGCGTGGAGCGGGATGTTGAGTGCCCATTGCTCGAAGGCATCGCCGTTGATGCCGAAGCCATAGTTGCGTGCCAGGGTCACGAAATAGCCGCTCTCCCAGTTGCCGTCGCATTTTCTCACCCTCTGCTCGATGGCCTCGGTCTTCTGTGAGAGACGTTCCGTCTGTAGGGCACTCATCCAGGAGTGGACGGTGAGGTGGGTGAGAGTAGGGATGACCTGGTAGCAGGGTGGATATTGGTCGATGCTCAGTAGTTCCTGGTAGTGGCGCAGCACATGAGCGGGGATGCTGAGTTGCATCTGTAGGAGAGGGGCACCTTTAGAATTCCTTGCCTCCATGTCGATGGTGCCGCAGACGTGCAGGATGACATTGTCGTACCGGCTGTCTTTCTCGTGTCCGTGGCGGTACCAGTCGCTTGCCTTCTCGTGGATTTCCACGTTGCCCACCCATAGTGTGCCGGAGATTTTGACTTTCGCATTGAAGAAGTCGGGACCTGCGTTCCTGTTGTGGAGTCCCGGGTCGATGACTTCCACCGGCTGTTGCCCGGTGGTCTGGAGTGGAGCGAGTGGAAACAGCTTGTGTTTCCATACATAGTGTAGTAGTTCTTCCATATTTGTTTTCTATATGTTTGGTCGGATGTTGTTTTCGCGCGTTTTCGCTTGTCGGTGAATACGTCTGTCGGTTGATGAGTCTCTCTGGCGGTGCAGGTCAGCTCAGGTATTTCCCGAATGCCTTGTCGTAGTCTTCGCTGATGCCGAGTTTGCCGTCGATGAGGCACACTAACTCCACGGTGGCCCTGAGGCACAGTTTCTCGTCGCTGGCACGGAAGATGTCCTGGTGGAAGATGTAGCGCACGTTCTGCTTCTCCAGCCACAGGCGGGAGATGAACTCGTCGTCGCACTGCAGGGGCACCTTGTATTGCAGGTTCATGCGCGCCACCACTGCGTCCACTCCCCTGCGGTGCATCTCGGCAAAGCTGAGACCGCATTTCTGGAGGAAGAGGTGGCGGGTATGTTCCATGTAATGCAGGTAGTTGGCATTGTTGACGATGCCTTCGATGTCGCACTCATAGTCGCGCACTTCCATCTTTGTCTCGAATATGTATTCCATTCCGTTCTTGCTTTTGGGGGAGTTCGAAGACAGGGCACCCTGTCCTCCTTCTTTCCCGGTTAAACCTCTGATTTAGGCGTTTCGTGCCCTAATTCTCTGCAAAAATACGCAAAATTTTCTATTTATTGCTATAAGAAGGATGTTTTTTCAGGAAATTTGATTATTTTTGCCGAAACGTTTGTCCGGCAAGGACAATGGGTTTCAATTCTTTGAGTAAAAACAAAAACAAGATAAAGATGAAAATTGCATTGATCGGCTACGGAAAGATGGGGCACATGATTGAGGAAATCGCCCTACAGCGTGGCCACGAAATCGTTTGTAAGATTGACGTGAACAACCCCGAGGACATCGACAGTCCCGAGTTCTGCTCGGCTGACGTGGCCATCGAGTTTACCAACCCCACCGCCGCCTACGGCAACTACCTGAAGGCGTTCTCCCACAACGTGAAGGTGGTGAGCGGATCCACGGGATGGATGAAAGACCACAAGGAGGAGGTGGAGAAACTCTGCGCCGACGGAAAGCAGACCCTCTTCTGGGCTTCCAACTTCAGCATCGGCGTGGCCATCTTCAGTGCCGTGAACCGTTATTTGGCAAAGATCATGAACGGTTTCCCACAGTACAGTGTCTGTATGCAGGAAACCCATCATGTGCATAAGCTCGATGCCCCCAGCGGCACTGCCATTACCCTTGCCGAGGAAATCATCGACAATATCGACCGCAAGAACGACTGGAAGCGCGGTGTGACCTACTGGACGGAGGATGGACACCATGACGAGGGCGACCAGGACATCAAGGACGAGGACTTGGTAATCAACTGCGTGCGCGACGGTGAGGTGCCGGGCATCCACGCTGTGATGTACGACTCCGATGCCGACATGATTACCATCGAACACAGTGCCCATTCACGCAAGGGATTCGCCCTTGGGGCAGTGCTGGCAGCTGAGTTCACCGCCAACCACAGCGGTTTGTTGACAACATCAGACTTATTTAAGTTTTAGGCCATCATGATTGACAAACAGAAACAAAAACTCAACATGAAGGTGCAGTGGGCGAAGTTCGCCATCGTGCTCGCCCTGTACCTCGTCTTCCTCCTGTGGGTGGAAAGTTGGCTGGGACTCGTCGTGGTTCCCTTCATCTTTGACGTTTACATCACCAAGAAGATACACTGGCAGTGGTGGAAGGACTCCGAGGGTCCCGTGCGCTTCATCATGAGTTGGGTGGATGCCATCGTCTTCGCCCTCATCGCCGTGTATTTCATCAACCTGTTCTTCTTCCAGAACTATGTGATTCCCTCTTCCTCGCTGGAGAAGAGTCTCCTCACGGGCGACTACCTCTTCGTGAGCAAGGTGAGCTACGGCCCGCGCATCCCGCAGACCCCGCTCTCCATGCCCCTCACCCAGCACACCATGCCCTTGGTCAACGTGAAGAGCTACATAGAGTGGCCCCACTGGGACTATCGCCGCGTGAAGGGTTTGGGCAACGTGAAGCTCAACGATATCGTGGTGTTCAACTATCCCGCCGGCGACACCCTCGTCAACGAGGAGCGTTATTCCGCCAACGACTATTACCAGATGGTGTATTCCTTCGGCGAGCAGTTGCTGGAACAGAACGGACAGTCCGTCGACGTGCGCCAGCTCAATGTGTTGCAGCAGCGTTCCTACTTCGGTAAGGTGTACGCCCTGGGACGCAGCTACATCCAGAACACGCCGGCGGAGTACGGCGACATCATCAGCCGTCCCGTAGACCGCCGGGAGAACTATGTGAAGCGTTGTGTGGGACTGCCCGGACAGACGCTCCAGATCAAGAACCGCATCGTTTATCTCGACGGCAAGGCCAACAAGGAGCCCGACAATGTGCAGTACACCTATAAGATGAAGCTCAAGGGCGAACTGCCCGAGAATCTGATAGACGAACTGGGAATCACCAACGAGGACTTGCTCAGCTACAATCAGTCAGGTCTCATCCCCTTGACACGCAAGGCTTACGAGGCATTGAAGAACCGTAAGGACATTGTGCAGAGCATCTCCATCAATACCGAAGCTACCGTGGGCGACCTCTATCCCTTGAACGCCGTGACGGGGTGGACACGCGACAACTACGGTCCTGTCTGGATTCCTGCCAAGGGCAAGAGCATCGATCTGACCTTGAAGAACCTGCCCGTTTACGAGCGTTGCATCAAGGTGTACGAGGGCAACGACCTCAAGGTGGACGACAAGGGAAACATTTTCATCAACGGAAAGCTCGCCAAGAGCTACACCTTCAAGATGGACTATTACTGGATGATGGGTGACAACCGCCACAATTCCGCCGACTCCCGCTACTGGGGGTTCGTGCCCGAAGACCATGTCGTAGGCAAGCCCATCTTCGTATGGTGGAGCCACAGTCCCGACCATCCAGGTTTCCAGGGCATCCGTTGGAACCGGCTCTTCAAGTTTGTGGACGACATCAAGTAAGGGCCGGAAAAATAACAAGATAATTTGAGAATAGCAGCCAAATTCCTCATGTCGCTGGTGTTGGCGTTGCTGGTAGTATGGGCAATCCGCACCTACGTCTTCACTGTCTTCTCGGTACCCGCAGGAGGACTTCCTCCCCAGCTCAAGGAGGGCAACCGAGTGATAGTGAACAGGATTGACTGCGATGTCTTTGACCGGGGAGAGACTGTCGTCTACACCGACTCTGTGAACTGCTTCATCGGGAAGGTGGCAAAGTTGCCGGGCGACACCCTCTCCCTCGACACCTGCCGTTATGTGATTCCCACGGTGTGCTGCAAGCGTTGTGGCTGCAAGGATTGCCGTTATTATCTGGTGAGGACGGCGAACGGCGTGGATCTGATCCACAAGCACCAGATAGTGGGAAAGGCATACAAGCTGTTTTAAGTGAAGAGTGAAGGACGAAGAGCGAAGAATCTCTTGCTCCTCCTCGGAATTAACAACAGGACAAGGATGCAGTTCTGTAATGGACAGAAATGATAAATGATTAATTATAAATTGTACATTAATTTGAAAGCACTTCTTTCTTCCACCTATTTCGGTCCCGTGCAGTGGTATCAGAAACTGAACCGTTACGACGAATGCCTGATAGAGCGCCATGAGAGCTTTATCAAGCAGACTTATCGCAACCGCATGATTATCCCCACCACCAACGGACCTCTCTCGCTCACTATCCCCACCAACCACGACACGTCGATGGCGATGAAGGACATCCGCATCTCCGACCACGCCAACTGGCGTCATGTGCATTGGAATGCCCTCTTGTCGGCTTACGGCGAGAGTCCCTTCTTCGAGTATTATCAGGATGACATCCGACCTTTCTACGAGAAGAAGTACGAGTTCCTCTTCGACTTCAACATGGAGACGATGCAGAAAATGGTGGAGCTGCTCGACATCCGCCCGAAGGTTTCGGTCACTGACGAGTACGTTTTAAGTGCAGAGAGAAGAGCGAAGAATGAAGAAAACGACGCTCAAGGCTCAACTCTCAATACCCAATTCCAGGATTTCCGTGAGGCGATACGTCCCAAGAAACCTCTCCCGGACGGGGAGTTCGCCCCTACACCTTATTATCAGGTGTATGGACAGAAATTCGGCTTCCAGCCCAATATGAGCATCCTCGACCTTCTTTTCAACGAAGGCAACGAGGCGATTTTCTATCTGTAGAATGCGATTTTTGGCAGCCTTCGACTGACAGGAATTGACGAAAATCAAGAAATTCGACCTTTCCGGAAGATTTTTGCTAAAAAGTTTGTGTGCGCACACAATAGGCATTAACTTTGCAATCGAAAAGATAAAAGGATAATAAAAGATTAGGAAAGGATAATGATTATGATGACATTTGGAATGATGACATTGGCAGTTGTAGTATTCGGCGTGATTACCGGAGTCGGTATGAACCTTGGTATAAACAGTTGCAAATAAGAATCAAGGTAATAGATTAAAGGATAACAATTTAAAAAACAGAGAAAGGAAAAGATTATGTTAGTATTAGGAATGGTATTGGCAGTAGTAGTTGCTACATTGGCAGAAGTTGGTGTAATCAGCAACAAGATGAACTGGGGCAAGTAAGCTCCTTCTACAGTTGACAAAGTTTAAGAGTTAAAAAAAATAGAAAGAGGCAATTGCCGGGGTGTTCCCTTGCAGTTGCCTTTTTCTGTTGTCGTGTGCCTAAAGGATGGGGGAGACTTCCGTCATTTGAAGATGAGCGTGGTGAGTCTCGCCTTGTCGAACAGTTCCTTGGCGACCGCTTGCATTTGTTCGGCGGTGATTTCGTCGATGTGGCGGTAGAGACTGTCCACGTTCTTTTCCCAACCGTAATGCAGGAAGCTCTTCCCGAAGTCGAGGGCGAAGTTCTCGCGGTTGTCGCACGCCACGCCTATCTGTCCCTTGATCTGTTTCTTTGCCGCTTGGAGCTGGGAGGCGGAGAGAGGCTTTGCCATGAACTTGTCCAACTCTTTTCTCACCAGTCGCAGACACCGCTTCACATCGTGTTCGTCACAACCGAAATAGATGCTCCAGATGCCTGTGTCTCCGTATGCCACCATCGTACTCTCCACGGTGTACACCAGTCCGTTGTGTTCACGCAGGGCGAGGTTGAGCTTGGCGTTCATGCCCGGACCTCCGAGGATGTTGCTCAGTAGATAGAGGGGCATCCGTCGGTCGTCATGTATGTTGTAGGCACGGGTGCCTACCATCACATGAGCCTGGTGGGTGTCCTTCTTCAATACGATGGTCTTGCCCTCGAAAGAGGGCTGAATATTGGATGTTGGGTGTTGAGTGTCCGCCGAATCCCCTTCGGGGAGCAAACTGCCGTTCTTCACTCTTCGTTCTTCACTCTTCACTCTTCGTTCTTCGTTCTTCACTCTTCGTTCTTCGTTCTTCACTCTTCACTCTTCGTTCTTCACTCTTCACTCTTCGTTCTTCACTCTTCACTTCTAAATTCTTCTCCAAGAGTTTGACGAGCTTCTTGAAGTCGATGTCACCGTAGGCGAAGAAGACGGCGTTGTCGGGGCGGTAGAACTTGCGGGTGAATCTGAGGGCATCCTCGGTCTTGAACTGTCGCACGCGTTCTGCCGTCCCGAGGATGTTGTGCCCGAGGGGATGGTTGCGGAAGATGAGGTTCTCGAACTCGTCGTAGATCAGCTCCGCCGGAGAGTCGTTGTAGCTCTCTATCTCGTCACAGATTACCTCCACCTCCTTGTCGATCTCCTGCTGTGGGTAGACGGAGCAGAAGACGATGTCCGACAGGATGTCCACTGCCTTGGCGACGTGTTCCTTGAGGATGGCGGAATAATAGACCGTCCCCTCCTTGTTGGTGTAGGCGTTGAGTTCGCCGCCCACGCTCTCCAGGCAGTTGATGATGTGCCAGGCTTTCCTGCGTCCCGTGCCCTTGAAGGTGACGTGTTCGCAGAAGTGGGCGAGTCCTTCCTCCCCGGGAGCCTCGTCCCGGGTGCCGGCGTTGATCTGGTAGCCGCAATATACTACCTTGCTGTCTGAGGGCAGGTGAATGATGCGAAGCCCATTGTCGAGCGTATAAGTGTTGTATTTCATATCGGTGTGCAAAGTTACGGCTAAAATGCAATTAATCCAAAAAAATGCCGAATTATTTTGCATTGTCTGCGATTTGCACTATCTTTGTCCTCATAAAACAAAAAACAAGGAAAACTTATGCGCAAAGTAATTGGAATAGGGGAGACGGTGCTCGACATCATCTTCAAGAACGGGAAGCCCATAGAGGCAGTGCCCGGCGGTTCGTCATTCAACGCCCTCGTCTCGCTGGGGCGGTCGGGAGTCAATGCCTCGTTCATCAGCGAGGCGGGCAATGACCGCATTGGCGAGTATGTGATTGAGTTCTTGCGGGACAATGGCGTGAACGCCGACGACGTGTCTGTCTTCCCGGAGTCGAAGTCGCCCATCTCTCTGGCGTTTCTCGATGAAAACAACAATGCTGACTACATCTTCTACAAGGACCATCCGCACGACCAGCTGGAGTTCTCCACGCCCGACATCCAGCCGGGCGACATCGTGCTCTTCGGTTCGTTCTTCGCCCTCAACCCCGTGGTTCGCCCGCAGGTGGGCGGCTTCCTGGAGTATGCCAAGGAGCATGGAGCCATCCTCTACTACGATGTCAATTTCCGTGCCTCCCATCAGAACGACATCATGAAGATTACGCCCAATCTGATAGAGAACCTGGAGTACGCCGACTTTGTGCGCGGTAGCCATGAGGACTTCGGCATCCTCTACAAGAAACCCGATGCCGACCAGGTGTATAATGCCGAAATCAGCTTCTACTGCAAGAAGTTCATCTGTACGCAAGGGGCGGAACCCGTGGAGGTGCGCGCCGAGAATGGCTTCAGGAAGAACTATCCTGCCGAGAAAACCCAGACGGTGAGCACCATCGGTGCCGGCGACAACTTCAACGCGGGCTTCGTCTTCGGACTCATCAAGGAGGGCATTACCCGTGAGGACATCGACCGCGGGCTGACAGAGGCACAGTGGGACAGCCTGTTGAAATCGGCTCAGGAGTTCTCTGCCGAGTGCTGCAAGGACATCTATAATTATGTGTCGAAGAACTTCGGAGAGAGGAAGAAGAAGGAAATCCTGTAAAGGTAAAATAGGGTTGAAAGGAAAAACGCAGTTAAGACAGTGAGAATATGACAGAAATTACTAACAAGATTTATTATGTGGGCGTGAACGACCGCAACAAGCATCGTTTCGAGGGCCTCTGGCCCCTGCCCAACGGAGTGA
>CAVEJY010000133.1:0-15203 GCA_963616155.1 Acutalibacteraceae bacterium | reverse complement strand
ATGCTATGGATGATGATGCCACACTTATGAGATGTTACAACTACTTCGACATAAAGGTAAACGGTGAGTCGAGGGTAATAGAGTCCTTTTCCCTAAACCAGAAGAAGGTTGACGACACCAAACTCACCTCCGGTTTTTATGCGAATGTCACCCATGCCGTCGACTATACTGCAATGCAGGCTTCGCAGTCATATGCTTTGCGTGACGAGCAGGAGAAGTACTTTGAACAGGAGAAAGGTCCCATTGGTGCCAGCCGTCAGAGATGCTGGTCTGAAGACGGAAAGAACGGAAGGCTGTTCGTGTATTTTTACTTTTCTTTATGATGCAAGTGTTCCGTCGGACAACAACGCAAGTGAAGGGGCTATTAGAAAGGCAAAGTCAAAAATGAAAATAAGCCAATGCTTCCGTTCTTTCAAGGGAGAGGAGGCTTTTTCGGTCTTGTATTCGCTTATTGATACAGCGAAAAAGAACGGACAGTCAGCCTTCAATGTAATCAGATTCATTGCCTATCCACAGGTGATGGCAGATACCCCCTACCCAATAGGCTAGACTCTCTCTGCTTTTTGGATGGGGCTGCTGAATAGTTACTTGCCACTCAAAAAGCAAGAAAGTACTGACTACCCCCAAAACTTCCTGTACTCATTCTCGAAATTGGGTGTGAAGACATCCTTGCCCATGTTGTCGAGAATCTCCTGCCTCGTCCAGAAGCGTCCACCATCAAGTTCTTCCTCGGAGGGAGAGAGCATACCGTCGTAGACGCAGCGATGGACATACACGAGTTCACGCTCCCTCTTGCTCTCAAACACATAGCTGCCCATGGAGAACGGGGAGAAATCGGTCACGCCGAGCTCCTCCCTCACCTCACGACGCAAAGCTTGCTCCACGCTCTCGCCGAGGTCTACATGACCGCCGCAGGCAGTGTCCCACTTACCCGGCTGGATGTCCTTCCACTGGGGACGATGCTGAAGGAAAAGATCGCCCTTGCTATTAAAAAGGTGGAGATGGACCACAGGGTGCAACACCTTGCAGCCGTCGTGGGCATGACCACGACTGATTGCACCCAAGATGTTGCCCTGTTCGTCTACCACAGGAAATTGTTCTTCTTGATTGTCTACCATAATCATATTATATTTTACAACGTGGCGTATTCCTCGGAATACCTCATCATCTGGTGGACGTAGCTCTCGGTATAGTCCAATGTCACATCCGTCACCTTGCCGTTCTCGTCGTACACTAATTGCATCCAGGGATTGATGAAACCCTTATAGGGTGCGAGGTCGAGTTTCTTGTATCTCTCCAGCACCTCGTGGTGAAGTTCGGGATCGATGTTGACGGCATATTTCTCCACCAGGAGACGGGCCGCCTCAAAGTCGCCCTCGCTCTTGATGCGCTGGATTTCGGCGAGCAACTTGCCGAAGGCCCCACGAAGGGCGGGATAGTCGGTGACCTGCACATACGTTTTCCCTTTGCGGATCACCAGCTTCACTGCATCAGGCTCCTGCTCCAACACCCAATAAGCGATCAGTGCCCTATTGCGCATGTGAGCTTCCTCTATCTTGTCGCCCACCTTTATGCGGATGGTCTGTGTCATCAGTCCGTTCATCAGATAGCTGTAGTACTGTGCCTTGTAAGCCTCATCGTCGGGCACAAGACCCAGTTCCACCAACTTGCGGTCGGCGATGTAGTAGAGTCCGAAGAGGTCAGCGCGCGCCTCCTCTATCGTGTTGCCATAGACCTTGAGGGCATCAGCGTCTACACCGGGCAGGAGCTGTCCGCTGCCATGTCCCAGACACTCGTGCAGGTCGGTGTGCAGGTCGTCGGTGATGTCGCCATACTTGTCTATCAGGCCAATGGTCTCCTCGTCAATGACAAACTCCTCACGGAAACCATTACCCTGCGCCGCCTTGTTGTAAGCCTCCGTCAGATTGCCGATGGTGACGCTCTTCGAGCCATGCACCTGCCGAATCCAGTTGGCGTTGGGAAGGTTGATGCCGATAGCCGATGCGGGATACTCGTCGCCGCCGAGCATGGCGGCACAAATCACGTTGGCGGTGACACCCTTTACCTCAGACTTGCGGAAGCGAGGGTCCACGGGGGAATGGTCCTCAAACCACTGGGCGTTCTCGCTGATGAGCCTTGTGCGCTCCGTAGCCTCCAGGTCCTTGTATTCTACAATGCCCTCCCAGGTGCCTTTCAGGGCGAGAGGGTCGCCATACACCTCGATGAAGCCGTTGATGAAGTCCACCAGTCCGTCCTGTTGCTCCACCCAGGCGATGCTGTACTGGTCGAAGTCATGCAAGTCTCCCGTATGGTAATATTTCAGAAGGAGGTCGATGACCCTTGCCTGTTTCTCGTTCTCCGCGTATTTCTGCGCCTTCCGGAGCCAGGAGGAGATTTTCCTGATGGCCTCGCCGTAGAGTCCCTCCTCCGTCCAGGTGAGTTCCACCATCTCCCCGTTGCGCTTGATGAGTTTAGAATTGAGTCCATAGGAGAGCGGCGTGGCATTGCCGGAATCCTTCATCCTGTCGTAGAAACGCTCCACCTCGGCTTGCGTCACTCCCTCGTAGAAGTTGCAGGCAGAGGTGACTACCAGGTCTTCCCCGTCGGTCTGGTTCACCCGCTTGGGCAGTATGTCGGGGTCGAAGATGACCGGCACCAATGTCGCCAGCAGGTCTTCCCTCTCCTCCCCTTTCTTCAGGGGGAGCAATTCCGCAGGAGTATCTTCTACTACCTGATAGAAGAACGCCTCTGAGAAACCAGGAGTGAATTTCTCCGACCCGTAATGATGGTAGATGCCGCTGGAGAACCACACTCTCTTGAGATACACCTCAAGGGCCTTGAAGTCGTCGCTCTCACGGTCGCCCCGGTAGGACCGGTAGATGGCCTCCAAGGTCTTGCGGATGCGGAGATTGTACTTGCCCTGCTGGTCGAACGTGATGTCGCGTCCCATGAGGGTGGCCTTTGACAGGCAGAAGATGTATGCCTTCTGCCTCAGAGAGAGGGCTTCAAAACCTTTGAGGCGATAGCGAAGCATCTGCAGGTCGGCGAAACGTTCGTCGGTATAGTTGAATGACTGGTTTTCTGCTTCCATTTTCATTACTTTTTTTTCTTCGACTTATCTTTCTTCTTGGCAGCTTCCAAGGTTTCGCCATGCTGTTCGAGGTAGTTCACCTTGTAGTCGCGCGGCGTACAGTCCTTCAGCTTGTAGAAGGCAGCGTAGAAACTTTGGCGGTTGGAGAAGCCCACCATGTCCGCCACCTGCTCCATCGTCAGGTCGAGGTAACGCCTGTCCACGAGGATGGACATCGCCTCCTCGATGCGGTAGGTGTTGACCAACGTGGCATAATTCACATGGAACTTCAAGTTGATGACAGCCGAGATGTAGCGGCTGTTGGTACCCAGGTCGTTGGCGAGTTTCTTGGCAGAATACTCCTTGTCCCTGTACTTTTTCTGAATCAGCAAAACCTGAAGAATCTTGCCATGCAGTTCGTCCATGACAGTGGGGCTGATGTTGGTGCGGTAAGATGCCGCATGCTCCTTTCTTTCTGTTATGTTATATTTTGCCATATCTGCAGGAATTAATAAGTATTGAATATGTTGCGTGCAAAAATACTTACTTTTTTCGAAATAATCAAGCATTGGGACAACTTTTTCGTAAAAAAATGCTTACCTTTGCAGAAAACTACTCGTAAATGGAGATAAAAGAGATTTTAAAAAACTATTTTGGGTATGACTCCTTCCGGTCCAACCAGGAGGCTGCCATCCGCGAGGTGATGGCAGGCAACGACTGTCTCGTACTGATGCCGACGGGCGGCGGCAAGAGTCTGTGCTACCAGATACCGGCACTGGCGCTGCCCGGAACGGCGGTGGTAGTGTCACCGCTCATCAGCCTGATGCACGACCAGGTGGAGGCACTCAAGGCGAACGGAATCCCCGCCGAGGCACTCAACAGCGGCAACGACCCCACCGAGGAGCTGATTATCAAGCGCAAGTGCATGGCGGGCGACCTGAAGATTATCTATGTGTCCCCCGAGAAACTGATCAGCGAGATTCCCTATCTGTTCTGCCACATCCAGGTGTCGCTCTTCGCCATCGACGAGGCCCACTGCATCAGCCAGTGGGGACACGACTTCCGACCCGAGTACTCACAGCTGGGACTGCTGCACGAGCAGTTCAGGGGAGTGCCCGTGATGGCACTCACCGCCACCGCCGACAAGATTACCCGGCAGGACATCATCCGCCAACTCCACCTCTCGGGCAAGACGCTCGTGAGCAGTTTCGACCGTCCCAACCTCAGCCTCGCCGTGCGCCGCAACGCCAAGAAGAACGAGAAGATAAGCTATATACGCCGCTTCATCCGATTGCACCATGAAGAGGCGGGCATCATCTACTGCCTGTCGAGGAAGACGACAGAGACGGTGGCGATGGAGCTGATGGGGAGCGGCATCAACGCCGCCGTGTACCATGCCGGGCTGTCGCACGAGGAAAGAACCGCCGTGCAGGAGCGTTTCAAGATGGACAAGGTGCAGGTGGTGTGCGCAACCGTCGCCTTTGGCATGGGCATCGACAAGGGCAACGTGAGGTGGGTAATCCACTACAACCTGCCCAAGAGCATCGAGAGTTTCTACCAGGAGATAGGACGCGCCGGAAGAGACGGCGCACCGGCGGAGACGGTGCTGTTCTACTCAATGGCAGACGTGATACAGCTCAAGAAGTTCGCCGAGGACAGCGGACAGCGGGAGGTGAACATGGAAAAGCTGCGGCGAATGCAGGAATACGCCGAGTCGAGGGTATGCCGCCGCCGAATCCTGCTCAACTACTTCGGAGAGACCTCCGCCCACGACTGCGGCCACTGCGACGTCTGCGCCCATCCGCCGAAGACCTTCGACGGCACCATCCTGACACAGAAGGCACTGAGTGCCATCGTCAGGGCCAAGGAGCAGATACATGTCGGCACCTGCATCGAGATCTTGCGCGGCATAAGCTCGCCTGGCGTATTGCACCATGGCTACAACACCCTCAAGACCTTCGGCGCAGGCAGGGACGACGCCTCCTCCCGGGAGTGGCAGGACTATCTCCTCCAGATGCTGCAGATGGGTTTCTTCGAGATAGCCTACAACGAGCGCAATGCCATGAAGGTGACATCCTTGGGATGGGACGTGCTGCACGGCAAACACCAGGTGCAACTGGCTGTGGCACCGACGAAGGATGCCGTCCCGGTAGTCCATGCACGAAGAGTGCAGGTGACGAATACAAAGACCGAGCCTTCCGGTCTCTTCGAGCGGCTCCGCACCCTCCGCAAACGGCTCGCCGAAGAACAGGGATTTCCACCTTATATTATATTATCCGACAAGAGCCTGCACGAACTCGCCACCCTGCGACCAAAGACCATGGATGAGCTGGGACAAGTCAACGGCATCGGAGACTTCAAGAAGAAGAAATACGGCGAGATATTCCTGAAGGAAATCAACAAAGGACAGCTACTATCAATAGTTCGTTAAAAAAAATCCATCACCATTACTTGAATAAGCAAATTTCGCGAGGGCAAAAAAATAAAAGCGGCAATTTGTTTTGCCATTTGTTCGGAAAACCGTAACTTTGCAAAAAATAACGACTAAACGACAAAAGAAGATTATGAAATTCATTGGAATCATCCCGGCACGCTATGCCTCCACCCGTTTCCCGGGAAAGCCTCTGGCATTGCTGGGCAGCAAGCCCGTCATACAGCACGTCTATGAGAAAGTGAGTGCCTCACTGGAGGCTGCCTATGTGGCCACCGACGACCAGCGCATCTATGATGCGGTGAAAGGCTTCGGCGGAAATGTGGTCATGACACGGAAGGACCACAAAAGCGGCACCGACCGCATCGAGGAAGCCATGGAGAAGATAGGCGGCGACTGGGACGTGGTGGTCAATGTGCAGGGCGACGAGCCCTTCGTGGCCAAGAGCCAGCTCGACACCCTGTGCCATTGTTTCGACGACGGTAGCACACAGATAGCCACCCTCGGCAAGACATTCGCCAGCATGGATGCCGTCGCCAACCCCAACAGTCCGAAGATCGTGGTCGACAACAACGGTTTCGCCATGTATTTCTCACGGAGCATCATCCCCTTCGTGCGTGGCAAGGAGCAGGGAGAATGGATTTCCCACTCCCCCTTCCTCAAGCACCTGGGCATCTACGCCTACCGTAGAGAAGTGTTGAGAGAGGTGACCCGACTGCCGCAAAGCTCGCTCGAACTGGCGGAGAGCCTGGAGCAATTGCGCTGGCTGCAGAACGGATATAAGATAAAGGTGGGAATGACGGACGTGGAAACCGTAGGTATAGACACGCCGGAAGACCTGCAGAAGGCAGAGGAATTCCTCAAGGAGCAAGGAGCGGAATGACGATGGACCTTAAGGACACAGTAGGCAGATACATCCGCCGCCACCGCCTGCTAAAGGAAAACGGCAAATACCTCGTGGCACTGTCGGGAGGGGCGGACAGCGTATGCCTGCTGCTCTTGCTCCACCAGCTGGGCTACCGGCTGGAGGCTTGCCATTGTAACTTCCACCTGCGGGGCGAAGAGTCTGAAAGGGACGAGACCTTCTGTGTGGAACTATGCCAACAGCTTGCCATCCCCCTCCACCGCATCCACTTCGACACGAGGGAATATGCCACCCTCCACAAGGAGAGCATCGAACTGGCGGCAAGGAACCTGCGCTACCGATACTTCAGACAACTGATGCAAGACCTGGGCACCGATGCCATCTGCGTTGCTCATCACCGTGACGACAACGTAGAGACCGTCTTGATCAACCTGCTCAGAGGCACCGGCATGAAGGGACTGAGGGGCATCCTCCCCAAGAACGGTCCCGTCGTCAGACCCCTGCTCTGTGTGGGAAGAGACGACATCCTCGAATACCTCAAGATCCATCGGCAACCGTTCGTTACCGACAGTTCCAATCTCGTTGACGACGTGGTGCGCAACAAGATACGTCTCCATGTGATGCCGATGCTTAAGGGAATCAATCCCGCTGCGGCGGAGAACATCGCCAACACCGCAACTTACCTCTTGGAGGCAGACAAGACTCTAAAAGCCGCCCTGGACGAACGAATCCACGAGCGGCAGGACGGAGACAAGACATTCATCTCCAAGACCGACCTCTTAGGATGCCCCAGTCCGGAATACGCCCTGTTCCACAGTCTCTCCCCCTATGGTTTTGGCGGAAGTGCGATACAGGAAATCCTGACAAGCATCCACACCCCCGGCAAGCAGTGGCAATCTGCCACCCACCAGCTGATCATCGACCGCAGCCAGATCATCGTCCGTCCCATTCCCCACAGGGAAGAGAGGACGCTGAAAATCCCCGAACCAGGCACCTACCGCTGGACGGAAGAGAAGAAGATTCGCCTCAGAACCTACGAGCGGGAGACAGGGTTCCAACCCAGCCGTTCCCCATGGACAGCCACCCTGGACGCAGACAAGGTCGCCTTCCCCCTGCTGATAAGGAACGTACGGCAAGGCGATCGTTTTCAACCGTTCGGCATGAAAGGAAGCAAGCTGATAAGCGACTATTTCACAGACATAAAACTCAATCTGTTCGAGAAAGAAGAGAAGACGGTGGTGGTAGATGCCAACCACAACATCGTATGGCTGGTGGGTGAAAGAACCTCCGAACTTTGCAAGATAACAGAAAACACCCAGAAGGTGTTGGAGATAAGATATGATGAACGTCAATAGACCGTCGCCTTACAGAAAATAAGATAATTAATGTTAAAAAACAGGACAAAAACAACAACTTATTTTTTTTTTTACTATATTTGCGACAATTTGTGAGACAAAGGACCCAAGAGCGTTCCTATCTGCAAAGAAAGATAATATTATCAGCTTTTATAGGAGAAAAGGATAGAATGAGGCAACTAAAGATTCAGAAGAGCATCACCAATCGCAACAGCGAGGCACTGGACAAATACCTTGTCGAGATTGGTCGTGCCCCCATGATTTCCATCGACGAGGAAATCGAACTGGCTCAGGCCATCAAGAAAGGCGGCAGGGCAGGTGATATTGCCAAGAACAAGTTGGTGGAAGCCAACTTGCGTTTTGTCGTGTCCGTCGCCAAGCAATACCAACACCAAGGCCTTACCCTTACCGACCTGATTGACGAAGGCAACATCGGTCTGATCAAAGCTGCGGAGCGATTCGACGAGACCCGCGGCTTCAAGTTCATCTCCTATGCCGTGTGGTGGATACGCCAAAGCATCCTACAGGCCATCGCCGAACAGAGCCGTATCGTTCGCCTTCCGCTCAACCAAGTGGGGTCACTCAACAAAGTAAACCACGAAATCAACAAGTTCGAACAGGAGAACCAACGCCGCCCCAGCGTGGAAGAACTGGCGGCTCGCACGGGTGTGGACGAGGACAAAATTTCGCAGAGCATGGCAGCCAGCGGACATCATGTGA
The DNA here is from genome assembly GCA_963616155.1 of Acutalibacteraceae bacterium. Taxonomy (GTDB): domain Bacteria; phylum Bacteroidota; class Bacteroidia; order Bacteroidales; family Bacteroidaceae; genus Prevotella. The sequence continues at coordinate 6,762 of CAVEJY010000133.1, read as the reverse complement.
GCATCGACGCACCCTTTGGCGACGATGACGACAACTCTATGGCCGACGTGATGGCGAGCGGCGACGACAGCCGTGCCGACAAACAAGTGGACCACGAGAGTATGGCTAAGGAACTGAAGCAAGTGCTCAGCAAGGTACTGAAGGAACGTGAACGGCAGATTGTCTGCGCCTGCTATGGTATCGGCGAGCAAGAGAAAGGCCTGGAGGAGATAGGTGACAAGATGGGGCTCACGAGGGAACGCGTGCGCCAGATCCGGGAAAAAAGCATCACCAAGCTCAGGGACTCCGGAAACGTCAAGATTCTGATGAAATACTTAGGGTAATGTACCGACATTCGCCCACAGCCATATACCTCACTATCTTCTTATTCCTCGCCACCTCCGGCCATGCAAGGAATACTGCACCGAAGAACGCCCTGCGTGATTCGGTGCTGAATCGTATCTATGCGTATGCCTCACAGCTGGACACGACGGCAAAGATGCCCAAGGTCAGTTATTCCTATACCAAGTTCAAGCTGCGCACCAACAAGCGCAACGCCACACTGATGCTCGTGCCCAGTATGTATGCCGTGGCACACGGCGTGGGAAGGGAATTCTTCGGCGAGTACTACAACAAGGTGACACTCGACGAGCAGCAGAAACCCGACTTCCACCGCATCCTCTACGTCAGTACCGTACCCCACAGGGAGAGCCCCATGCTCTCGGCGGTGTTCAGGTATATGGTACCCACCGTCTATGACGAGAACCTCTACCAGGACAACATCCTCTCCCCCTTCCATCCCAACAACCGCAAGTTCTACAGCTACCGCGTCACTCCCCTGTCCTACGGTATGGTGCAGGTATATGCCTACCCTAAGTTGAAGAACACGCAGGTGGTGGAAACCAAGGCCATTGTCAATGCCAAGACGGGAAAGATTGTACTGGTGGACTTCGAGGGCGAGTACGACATGACCCGTTTCTACATCTCTCTCGTCATGGGAAGAAGCAATGACTACCGTTCATTAATGCCACGAAAATGCGATCTCAGGGTAAACTTCCGCTTTCTCGGGAATAAGATAACAGGCTCGTATACAACATTCTACAACCTACAGAAAGTATTGACTGACACTCTTGAAAACGTAGCCGACACGACGTTGATGGCACGGGTTCGCCCCATCAAGCTGAACAAGGACGAAGAACGGATCTACGAGAAATTCTACGAGGCAAGAAACCGCAAGGACTCCGTGAATGCCAGCAAGCCCAAAAAGAAAAACTTCGTCCATGACTTCCTCTGGAATGTCATCGGCGACAATATGGTCAACAGCATCGGACAGGACTTCGGCAAGCAAAAGCAGGGGAATCTGCGCCTCAGTCCCATCCTCAACCCCCTCTACATGAGTTACTCCGGAAGAAAAGGCATCGTCTACAAGCTGGAACTGAGAGGCAATTACACCTTCAACGACGACGTGATGCTGTCGATGGGCATCCGCAGTGCTTACAGTTTCAAGCAGCGTTGGCTCTACTACACCGTCCCTGCCTACCTAAGATACAGCCAAAAGCACAACGGCTACCTACAAGTGGAGTTTGGTAACGGCAACCGCATCCGCACCAACATGGTGGCACGCAAGATACTTGGCATCAGCGAGAAGAGAGACAGCATACACTGGGCACCAGGGGATGACTACACCGAGTTCAAGGACAACTACCTGAGAATCACCAACCACTGGAGTTTCAACTCCCATTTCGGATTCGAGGCAGGTATGGTGGCCCACTACCGGAAAGCCCTGTACCCCAAGTTCTACGAGGACAACGGCTATCCCTCCTCCTACCGTTCCGTGGCACCCAATCTCGCCTTGGAATGGCAGCCCAAGGGCAAGGCGGGGCCCTTCTTCAAGATTGACTATGAACGGAGTTTCAAGGGACTCCTCAACTCCAACATCGACTACGAGCGCATAGAGATGGATATGCAGAACATCTTCCGCATATCCCGCCGACGACTCATCTCCCTGCATACGGGTGCTGGCTTCTATACGATGAAGGGAGACCATTGGGACTTCATTGACTACACCAATTTCCGCGACAACAACCTGCCCAACGGATGGGATGACGAGTGGAGCGGCGACTTCGAGTTGCTCAACTCAGAGTGGTACAATGCCTCCGACTATTATCTCCGCTCCAACCTCACCTACGAGGCTCCGATGCTGTTCATGGCATGGGCACCGCTGCTGGGCAGATTCGTGGAGAAAGAGCGGCTCTATATCAACGGTCTCTTGGTACGTCGTCTCCATCCCTACACGGAATGGGGATACAGCATCAAGACACGACTCATTTCATTGGGATTCTTCGCAGCCTTCCAAAACGAGAAATACTACGGTGCCGGCTGCAAGTTCAGCTTCGAGCTTTTCAGGCACTGGTAAATGAAAAGGTAAAAAAGTAAAAGGTAAAAAAATAAAAGGAGACGGATGGGAATGAAAGGGGGAAAAATATAAATCCCGGGGAAAGCATCCGCTTGCCATTCCCCAGGATTTTCCATTAGTAGCGTCTCTTCTTCTTCAGTTCCAGCTTCGGAATCTTGACATCTTGTCCAGCGGTCACCTGGGCGGTGCCGTTCAAGGCCTCGACATAGCATTCCATACCCGGACCGAGGTAGGTTTTGCTGATGCCATTCAAGGTCTGACCGGGCTTCACCTTCACCGTTTGGGCAACACCGACAATGCGATAGGCTCCTGTGCGGATGCGGACATCATCGTCATACTTGTCGTGCGACTCCGCCGGCTCCGGTTTCTGGGGCTTTGCGTCCTCCTTCACAGCAACCTTCTTCTCTTCGGCTTTCTTCTCTTCCGTCTTGCTGTCCTTCAGTTCTATCGCCTCGCTCACCTTAGCCATACGGGCACTGTCTTCCTGCGCCTTCCTCTTCAGTTCCTGCTGTACGCTGTCCTCGATTGCAGACAAGGTGTCGGCATTAACAGAGGACTGCTGCGCTTTCTTGTTGGCATCATTCAACTGGGTCGTGAGGAAATCGCGCTGATGAGCAAGGTAGTCGCGCTGAGCAGACATCTTGCCGTAATTGAAAGCAAACCACCCCAATCCGCCAACCAATGCCAAAATCAAGCAACAAGCGACAACCGCCACATACCGGGGTATCACCACATGAGCGTGCTTATGAGAATTTTCCATCGCAGGAGCAGGCAAAATCACGGAGTCCTGCTCTAACTTGGAATCCTGTTCCGGCTCGGGTTTCAACTCCGGCCCGGAATTCGTTTCAGGCTCTGCCTCTGGCAAACTCTCTGTCTCGGAATCCTCCTCTGGTACAGACTCTTCCGCAGAATCCATCTCTGGCATAGGCTCTACCTCAGAATCCACCTCAGGCGCAGGCTCAGACGCAGCCTCGGGCTGTTGTTCCACCTCTGGTTCCGACAAAGGCTCTTGTTGCTCTTCCGCCTTCACCTCTGGCTTTTCCCCAGTCTCGGGAACCATATCGTTTTCTATTTCCAACTCATACTCGCCCGCCTCTATCCTGGCAAATTTCTCGTCGATCTCGGTGAAGTCCACGTCATCGTTGAGCGTCACCGTATCGAACTGAGCGAAAGGCTTGTTGACGATTTCCTTCAATATATTGTCCGGGGTGAAGGAGATCTTGTCACGCCCTTCTATCACGATGCGCTCACCCGTGTTCACATCGACACTCTCGCGGTCCTTCACCGCCAGCACCTTGAACGTGCCGAGCCAGCGCATCTTGACCTGTTTGTCGGTCTGCAACGCCTCGTTGGCGATGTCGAACATCGTCTTCACGAAATTCTCCGCCGCCTCCTGCTCCAGTCCGTCCTTCTCCACCAGAGTCTTTGCCAGCGAAAGGATGTTAGACTTATTGCTCATTGTCATCCCCTCCATTCTTTAGTTTCTCCTTCACAGCTGCCACGGGTCGGAAAGCCAGCACCAGCTTGGGCGGTACCAGCTGGCGCTTCTTGGTGGTGGGGTTCACCACCACCCTCTCCATGCGCTTCTTTACCTCAAAAGTGCCGAACCCCGGGATGGAGACAGCCTCTCCCTCCTCGAACTCGGCAATCATGGAATCTATCACATGACGGACGAGCTTCTGGCAATCTTCCTGCGAGTAGCCGCTTCTCCGGGCCAGCTCTGCAATGTATTCCTTGTTGTTCATACCTCTTTCCTGTTGCCTCGTATCATGCATGCCTAAGCCAGTTCACCGTAAAGGTCGAATTCCTCGCTCGACACAATCTTTACCTCATAGAAATTGCCCACTCGCAGGCGTTTCACCGTAGCGGGGATGAGTACCTCGGGGTCTACTTCCGGTGAGCAGAACTCGGTTCTTCCGATGTAATAGTCGCCTTCCTTCCTGTCGATGATAACCTTCATCGTCTTCCCCACTTTATCAGCCTCTACCTCGGCGCTGATTTCTTGCTGGAGGGCCATCAGCTGGTCGAGTCTCCTTGACTTCACCTCCTGGGGAACGTCGTCCTCATAGTGCTGCTCGCTGTAGGTGCCCTCCTCCTCAGAATAGGCGAAGGCTCCCATACGCTCGAAACGAGCCTCCCTCACGAAGTCCAGCAGCTCCTGGAAGTCCTCGTCCGTCTCACCGGGGAATCCTACCATCAGCGTGGTGCGAAGGTGGATGCCGGGCACACGGTCACGGATTGCCTTGATGAGGTCTACGGTCTCCTGCTTGGTGACATGGCGGCGCATCCGCGTCAGCACATGGTCGCTGACGTGCTGGAGGGCGATGTCGAGGTACTTGCAAACATTCTGCTTCTCACGCATCACGTCGAGCAGCTCCATGGGGAACTGGTTGGGGTAAGCATAGTGCAGACGAATCCACTTGACACCGGGGATGTCCGCCATTTCGCTTATCAGCTCGGCGATGTGATGCCTGCCGTCGATGTCTATGCCGTAGTAGGTCAGTTCCTGGGCTATGACCTGGAATTCCTTGACACCCGACTCAGCCATCTCCCGAACCTCCCGCAGGATTTCCTCCTTGGGACGGCTGGTATGCTTGCCCGTGATGATGGGGATGGCACAATAGGCGCAGTGGCGGTCACAGCCCTCGGCTATCTTGACGTAGGCGTAATGACGGGGCGTCGTGAGGTGACGGCGACCGTCGCAAGCCGGCACATCCGCCTTACCCAACTCCTGCAAGAGCAGCTTATAGTTGAACTTGCCGTAGAACTTGTCTACCTCGGGAATCTCCGCCTCCAGCTCTTTCTGATAGCGCTGTGACAGGCATCCCATCACATACAGCCTGTTCAGCCGTCCCTCCTGCTTACGCTGTACGAACTCCAGGATGGTGTCGATGCTCTCTTGCTTGGCATCCTCGATGAAGCCGCAGGTATTGATGACGGCAATCTCTCCCTGCGGACGCTTGGAGTCATGCACACAATGATAACCGTTGGCCTCGAATTGCTTCATCAGCAGTTCGCTGTCCACCAAATTCTTGGAACAGCCCATGGTGATGATGTCTATCTCGTTCTTCTTCACTATATACGTTTCCTTTTTTATGACTTAAACAACGAATCCACAAACTCTCTCTTATTGAAGAGCTGGAGGTCTTCCATGCCCTCGCCCAGTCCGATGTACTTCACTGGCACCTTCAACTGGTCGGAGATGCCGATGACTACACCACCCTTTGCGGTACCGTCAAGCTTGGTGATGGCAAGCGACGTGATGTTGGTGACTGCGGAGAACTGCTTTGCCTGCTCAAAGGCATTCTGCCCTGTACTGCCGTCCAGCACGAGCATCACCTCGTCGGGAGCCTCGGGTAACACCTTCTTCATCACCTCCTTGATTTTCTTCAGCTCGTTCATCAGTCCCACCTTGTTATGCAAACGGCCAGCCGTATCTATCAACACCACATCTGCACCATTGGCCTTGGCACTCTGCAAGGTGTCGAACGCCACGGAAGCGGGGTCAGAGCCCATCTGCTGCTTCACGACTGGCACGCCGACACGCTCTCCCCAGATGCAGATCTGCTCCACGGCAGCGGCACGGAAGGTATCGGCTGCGCCCAGATAGACGCTCTTGCCAGCTTTCTTGAACTGGTATGCCAGTTTGCCGATGGTGGTAGTCTTTCCCACGCCGTTCACGCCAACTACCAAGATGACATACGGCTTGTGGTCGGAAGGCAGACTCCAGTCATCGTTGTCCTCGGAATGATTCTCAGCAAGCAACCTGGCGATTTCTTCGCGAAGAATCCTGTTGAGCTCGGAAGTGGACACATACTTGTCGCGTGCCACGCGTTCCTCGATGCGGCGGATGATCTTCACCGTCGTCTCCACGCCCACGTCGGAGGTGATGAGCACCTCCTCCAGGTCGTCGAGCACATCGTCATCAACGGTAGACTTGCCGGCGACGGCTCGTGCCAGTTTACTGAACACGCTCTCCTTCGTTTTCTCCAGACCCTTGTCGAGGGTCTCCTTCTTCTTATTGTTGAATAATCCAAAAAGTCCCATAATATGCTATTTTTACAGACAAAGTTTTATCATTATGCTTTTTGTTTGCAAAATTAGGCAAAATTTCCGAATTATAAGCCTGTTAGATGAAAAACTTAACAGAAAAAGGTCGCATTTCTTTCGAAACACGACCTTCCCGATATGTTAAGTGCTAAAAATTAGTCCTTGAAGAAATCCTTAACAGCCTCGTTGGCTACCATTTTCTCATCGAAAACATAAGCGCCAGTCTTGGGGCTCTTAACCATCTTGATAACCTTTGTATATCCGCGACCATCCATGTTACCTTCGTGGAGGGTAGCGACCGCTTTCTTTGCCATAGT
>CAVEJY010000132.1:0-5848 GCA_963616155.1 Acutalibacteraceae bacterium | reverse complement strand
TAGTTTTCCATCATCCGTTATATTTAATTTCTGGCGCAAATATACGACATTTACTCGACACGACCAAGGGTTTTGACGAATTTCTGAGATGTTTTCCTGTTTTATTGGAGAGAAACGGGAAGACAGTCTTCTCAAAATAATTCATGAAATATTTGTTTGTTACATGAAAAATAGCTAATTTTGCCCTCGAATTTACAAGACATTGAAATGGAAGATATAACTATCCGAGTGAGGCGTTTTTTCATGCGTCCTTTTTTCAGAGACTCCCGTATGTTGTTGGGCTTATGGTTGCTTTTGCCCGTTGTCGCAGCTCTCATTAAAATCAACAGGTGTAACAACTTTCTGATATTCAAGTATGTGTTTTGGCATACTTGGGGGCAAGTGTCGCTTTATGCTCCTTATCCTGATGTTTATTTCGACACCAACCATTATGGACCGTTCTTCAGTATTGTTGTCGCACCGTTTGCCGTTCTTCCTCATCCCTTGGGGCTGTTGTTCTGGAATGTGCTGATGGTGGTGGCTCTGTTTTGCTCCATCCGTAAGTTGCCGATGGAACAGGGTAAGCAGATATTCATCTATTGGTTTTGTGCGCATGAGTTGCTGACAGCCTTGTTTATGAGCCAGTTCAATATAGCCATCGCCGCCATAATCGTTGCCACCTTCTATTGCATAGAGAAAGAGAAGGATATAACGGCCGCTTTGTTTATCATGATAGGCACATTTGTCAAATTGTATGGAATCGTGGGCTTGGCGTTTTTCTTCTTCTCCAAGCACAAGACCCGCTTTGTGTTGGCTTTGCTGGGATGGGCTGCGGTTTGTTTTGTCTTGCCGATGCTGATAAGCAGCCCGGAATACATCATCGGACAATATAAGGAATGGTATGTCAGTTTGTCGGGGAAGAACATGGAAAATATGTTTTCCAATATGCAGAACCAGTCTTTGCTGGGCTTGGTGCGCAAGATTTCCCATGTGTCCACCTATTCCGACTTGTGGCTGATTGTGCCAGGCATCCTGGCATTCTGTTATCCTTATCTCCGCCTCAAGCAGTACAAGAATTTGGCGTTCCGGTATGCTTTCTTGGCATCCGTGCTGATGTTTGTCGTGCTGTTCAGCACAGGCAGTGAGTCGAGTACTTACATCATTGCCTTGTTGGGTGTCGCCATCTGGTATGTCACTGTCCCTTGGAAGCGCAATCGCTGGGACGTGGCACTGATGGTGTTTGCGTTCATCTTAACAAGCATGTCGCCGTCAGACCTGTTCCCTGCCTATATTCGCAAGAACTTTGTGCAGCCATACGCTTTGAAGGCTTTGCCTTGTGTACTGGTCTGGTTCAAGCTCATCTATGAGATGGCAACGAGGGATTATGTACTAAAAAAATAGGAGGGAAATAGCCGTGTTGTCACGTTGGAGATGCTGAAGGATGAGGTTGACAGGAACATATCTCTTATAAAAACACGTTCCATTTCGGGAGTTTTTGGAGACTCCGATGAGTAACTTGCCCCCTGTCGTAGAAAGTTTTGATATTGAACATTGAATAAATCTGCTTTTATAAGGTGTACTTGAAATTAATTAGCGTGAATGATGAAGATTAAAAGAAGATTGCTGTCGGTACCATTGTGTTTCGTATGGAACATGGTATTGGTATATATCGTTTATCAGGTTTGCCGCTTGGTGTTCCTGGCGGTCAACTGGGGAATGTTTTCCGAAACCATCTCTTGGAAGAGTTGGGGAGAGATGCTGCATGGCGGTTGGTATTTTGACACCTCGGCCATCTTGTATACGAATGCCTTGTATGCATTATTGATGCTGTTGCCTTTGCATTACAAGGAGAGCACTGTCTATCAGAAGATTGCAAAATGGATATTCTTGATGGTCAATGGTATTTGTGTTGTCGCCAACCTGATAGACTGTGTGTATTTCCAATATACCACCCGTCGCACGACGGCGACCGTCTTCTCTGAATTCAAGAATGAGAACAACATGGCAAACATCTTCGGTGTGGAGTTCCTGCGCCATTGGTACCTGGTGCTGACAGGAGTGTTGTTGATTGCTGCGCTCTGGTATTTCTATGCGCAACCCAAGGAAGGAAAGCCCAGACAGGTGGACAGTCCTTTCCACCTCAAGCCGATGCTCACATATTATGGTGCCCATCTGCTCTGCTTGGCAGTCTTCGTGCCACTTTGCATTGGGGGTATGCGAGGAGGCTTTACCACAGCGGTACGGCCCATTACGATTAGCAACGCCAACCAGTATGTGGAACGGCCACTGGAGACTGCAATCGTTCTCAATACCCCTTTCTCCCTGATACGAACTATGGGCAAGAAAGTCTTTGATGTGCCGACATACTACACGGAGAAAGAATTGAATGAGATATACTCTCCCGTTCATACTCCCAAGGAGGGAGCTAAGGTGCGCAGGAAAAACGTGGTGGTCATCATCATTGAGAGCTTCGGCAGGGAATATATCGGGGGATACAACAAGTGGCTGGAAGATGGCAAGTACAAGGGCTATACCCCTTTCGTGGATTCCTTGATGCAGCACAGTGCCACCTACCTCTATTCCTTCTGCAATGGCAGGAAGAGCATTGACGGAATGCCCAGTGTATTGTCGAGCATCCCGATGTTTGTGGAACCTTTTTTCTTGACTACATCCTCCCTGAACGACATCAGTGGCTTGGCGGGAGAGCTGGACAAAAAGGGGTATCATACAGCTTTCTTCCATGGAGCAGAAAATGGGTCGATGGGATTCCAGGCCTTTGCGCGCAGCTCTGGATTCCAGGAGTATTATGGCAGGACGGAGTTTGATGCAGACAAGCGTTTCCGTGGCGACAAGGATTTCGATGGAACTTGGGCTATCTGGGACGAGCCGTTCCTCCAATTCTATGCCACAAAGATGAGTGAGTTCAAGCAACCCTTTATGACGGCTCTCTTTACGGCTTCCTCCCACCATCCTTTTGTTGTCCCTGAGGAATACAAGAAGGTATTTCCCGAGGAAGGACTGCCCATTCACAAGTGCATCCGTTATACGGACAATGCGCTCCGCCAGTTCTTCAACAAGGCGAAGTTACAACCTTGGTACAAGAATACCGTCTTCGTGCTGACGTCCGACCATACCAATCAGAGCGACCATGAGTATTATCAGACCGATTTGGGCGGTTTCTGTTCGCCCATCATCTTCTTCGACCCATCGGGCGAAATCGAGTCAGGTATGCGCGATGCTATTGCGCAGCAGATAGACATCATGCCCACTTTGTTGGATTATTTAGGCTATGACAGTCCTTATGTAAGTTTTGGCATAGACCTGTTTTCTACACCTGCCGAAGACACATGGGCGGTTGGCTATCTGAACGGTATCTACCAATATGTCAAGGGGGATTACCTTTTGCAGTTTGATGGGCAGAAAGTGAAGGCTCTCTATCGCTTCCGTTCCGACTTGCTGTTGAAGGATAATGTGGCAAGCAAGGAACCGAAAGTTGGCGCAGAGATGGAACGACAGGTAAAGGCTATCATTCAGTCTTATATGGAAAGGATGACAAAGAACGAATTGGTGTGCAACAAAAAAAAGAAAAAGTGATGAAGAAAGTTTTATATTATGCGGTTTTTGCCTTTTGGTATTTTATTTCATTGTTCCCGCTCAAACTCTTGTATGTGTTGAGCGATGGGTTGTTTTACCTCGTCTATTATGTGGTCAGGTATCGACGACCTTTGGTTCGCAAGAACCTAACCAGTTCTTTCCCGGACAAGAGTGAGGGGGAGATTGTCAAGATAGAGAAAGGTTTTTATTCTTGGTTCTGTGACTATATCGTGGAAACCTTGAAACTTTTCACGATGAGCAAGGAGCAGATGTGTCGCCGGATGGTCTTTCGCAATACAGAGGCGATAGAGAAAGCAGTGGCGGAAGGCAGGTCTTGTGCTGTTTATTTGGGACATTATGGAAACTGGGAATGGATTTCTTCGCTTCCGCTGTGGGTGAGCGACAAGGCGACTTGCCTTCAGATATATCATGTGTTGGAAAACAAGGCTTTCGAAGCACTGTTCCTCCGTGTGAGAAGCAGGATGGGATCTGACAGCATTCCGATGGAAGATACCCTAAAGAGCATCATCAGGAGAAAGGCCGAGGGGCAACGAATGGTCATTGGCTTTATTGCCGACCAGGTGCCACTTTGGAACAGCATCCATTACTGGAGCAATTTCTTGCATCATGACACGCCTGTGTTCACGGGCACTGAACGTATTGCCAAGCACCAAGACATGGCTGTGTTCTACCTGGATGTGACACGCCCCAAACGTGGCTATTACGAGGCAGAGTTTAAGCTGGTTTCCGACAAGATTCAGGAAGAGCCGAAGTTTGCAGTCACCGAATCGTACATGAAACTTTTAGAGGCAACCATTCGGCGCGCACCCCAGTATTGGCTTTGGTCGCACAACCGCTGGAAGCGAACCCATGAGGAGTACAACCGCCTCATGGGCAACATCAGGACTAAAGAGCAATAGACGATTAGGCTAATTGCACCTTCCCGTTTACGGAGGTTTTTTGGAAATATTTCCGCATGACCAAGTAAGAGATGATTTCCTCTCTCTCGGAATCGAGGAACTGACTGACATACTCATGGGCATGCTCTATGATGGCGAGTGCCTCTTCGGTATGCTCGTTATAGTATTGTATGCGCTCTTCCAGGTCGGAGAAGTCTGGCTTGATTTCGATGTAGTGGTAGTTGGGGACGAGCGTGCCTTCCATAAACCAACTCTCGCAAGTGGGACGCGGCATGACGGCAATGCAGTTGCTTGACATCACCCATTTCAGATTGGAAGCCACGTCATTTCCCTCCAAAGCCATGATATAGCGATATTTGAAGTGGGCATTGATGGTAAGTTTCTCTGCTTGCCATGAGGCGTCCAGCTTGTTGCTGGTGTCACCAACGTCGAAGCCGGATTTGCTCTTGAACATTTGCAGAAACTTCATGCGAGCGGGTTTTCCATGCACCTCCCCCCTAAACAGTATCTTTGCCTCCTTGGCATCGAACGGTATAGGGTCTTTGACGAAGAGGAAATGCCTTATCTTATCTTGGTTCAGGAGGACGGAGTTGATGAATTGGGGGCATCCCTTCTTGAGCGGGCGCGTCTTTACGACGGTTGGTTTGTCAAATAGGCAAGTGATGTCACCTGGTTGGTGAAGCCACTGGAAATGCTTGGGGAAATATCTTGTAAACTCAAAGGTATCAAAGAAATAAACGGAACCACCCAGACGCTTCCTATAAGTATGCTCCCCTAACAGCAGACTATCTGGAGGCAATGCTGTGGATTCCATTAGTTGGTTGTAGTAGTTTACTCTCTCGTCTATCTTGTCTTTGTCCTTTCTCTTGTTATAGGCTGCCAAGAGGCGTTTTTCCCTTGCTCTCAAAACACAAGGAGGGGTCAAAAGCATGGAAAATGCCTTGATATAATAGAGGAGATGCGAATTCTTTCTTGCCATAATTTATGTCGTCTTTAAATGTTTACCTTAGTCCCGAAGCAATTTCTTTAATTGACGATAGCGCTGTATCGGTACCATGCTATCACTGCAATCGGTACCAAGATTTCAGTTCTGCCTTTCAATTTGCAAAGGTAATTTATTTTTTCAATTTCTGGGGCATAGAATCGCCTTTTAACTCTATTTTACGCTTTCAAGAACCCATTTTGGCTACTTTTTGCTGTTTTACTTTCAGATTGATAGTGCTCTGACTTTTTCAAGTGGACTCAATGATGTATCTTTTGCGCAGCATCACTCTGTCGTAGAATGGCATAAGTTTACTAACCTTACTTCCTTTCGTTAAAATAATGCAAGATGTTTGGCGGTGTGAGGGGAAAAG
>CAVEJY010000131.1:0-24217 GCA_963616155.1 Acutalibacteraceae bacterium | reverse complement strand
CTCACCCACACCTTGTGGCTGTGCCGGCCGGTGGAGCGGAGGGGCGAATCTGCCTCCGCACATATCTCCTTCAGCTCCAGCGAGGCGGCGGTACGGCTCAGGTTGTTGATGCAGGCATAGTCGGCAAGACCGATGAAGCCGTTTTCGTCGATGACATCCAAGGCACGGGCGATGCGCTGGTCCCGGGTGTAAAGCTCCTTGCGGATTACCGTTACGCCACCCATGTCTCGCTCCAGGTCACGGTCGGTCTGTAGTTTCAGGTCCTTCACCAACTCCGGCGAAGCCTTGAAGTTGACGTTCTTCACACCCACCTTGCGATAAGTCATCTTGTCGCTGTCGCTCTGCATCTCCGTAGGCTTGTCGTCCTCGAAGCCCAACGACAGGGAGAAGGTGCCCAGTTCGTCCAGGGTCACGTTGTAGCCCATGGAGAGCAGGCGCACCAAGGTGTCACGGAAATCTACCATCACCGCCTCCGCCACACTCTTGGACAGGGCGTGGTTGTAGGAATGCATATAGTCCACCAACTCCGAGCTGGACAATGTGCGGTGGGTCAACATCTTGGGGTACACCTTGCGCTTGCCGTCGCCGTTCATGTCGGGTAGTTCCTGTAGCTTATACTTTGCCATAATTACTCCTTTCCTTACTTTGATTTATCGTTTCTGTTAGTTATCATTTTTTCCGTCAGTATGTTCTTTTTGCGTTCACAATCTCTGAACGTATGTTCAAAGGCTTTGAATACAAGTTCAAAAGTTCTGAACTTACGTTCTAAAGTTTTGAACATAACTTTTTCCTTAGGCAAAGATACAACTTTATCTGATAGAAAGCAAGACTTTCCTTGGATTTAACAAAAAAAAACAGGCACGCTATCTGCCGGCGTACCTGTTTATCTGGATTTTTATCTTTTCGGGGGAACGGTTATTTCCCTGCTTTCAGATTTTGGTCAATATACTGGATGATGTCTTTATCAGAAGGCCGGGGGGCATCGAGCGAGATAATCCTTCCGTCCTTGTCGAAGAAGAGGAAGCGGGGGATGGCATCGATGTCGTAGTTCTTGCAGAGCTGCGACTGGAAGTTGTCTGGACAGATGAACTGGCGCCACTTGGGCTTGTCGGCCTTCAACTTGGCGAGCCACTTCGCCTTGTTGGTGTCGAGCGAGATACTGATAAGTTCGATGTCCTTATTGCCCTTGTAATGCTCGTAGAGCTTCTCCATATAGGGAATCTCCATACAGCAGGGACCGCACCAGGTGGCCCAGCAGTCGATGTAAACGGCCTTGCCGCGCAGGTCGGCGAGCGAGAACTGCTTGCCGTCCTTGTCGGTCATTGTAAAGTCGGCGGCTATGCTGCCCTTCTTCAACTTCGAATAGTGGGCGTACACCTGGTCGGCCTCCTCCCATCCCTTGCGGTTGGTAGACACCTGCTTGTAGGCAGCCAACAGACTGTCCATATCCTCGGGAGCCTGGCGCAGGAGCTGGAGGATTTGGTCGTCGGCAAACTGGTTGATGATGTCCTGGTTGGTAAAAGCCTTCTTGAGGATGGTGAAAGCAGCCCCACTCTCTTGAGAGGGATGAGCCTTGGAATACCAGCGCAGGTAACTCTCGCAGAAACTGAGGTGCTTGGGGTCGTTGTGGTCGGTAGACTCCACCCATCTTGTAAAGTCGGGGTCTGAGAGGTGCGACTTGTTGGAAGACCATACCCAGCGGAAGAGTTCTGCGGATGCGCAATAGTCAAGCTGCTCGTTCATCTGCCGGCGAAACTCCAGGCTCTTCACCTGATTGGCTGCCACCTTGTAAGCCTCCACCTCTGCCGTACATTGCCGGCGATAGGCATTGAAGCCGATGGTGTCGAGACGTTCGAAAGGCCAAGCCTCCAAAAGGTTATAGGGGTCGTGACTCTTCAGATAGTCGTAGCAGTCCTGGTTGTCGCCCTGGTAGGCGAAGGTAACAGGCTCAGCGCCAGCAGGGGCATTCTTGCCCAACTTGTTTTCCGTGACATTCACCCCGAACCGGATGCCGTCCTCCAAGAACACTTGGCAGAACGCCTTCTTGTCTTCCAGGCCGAAATAAGCGGTGCCCGGGCCCAGCACCTTGACTTCCTGGTCGAAGGAACCGTCCTTGGCTATCTGCATCGTGTCGGTGAGCTGCACACTGTTGTTCATCTGTATGAGCAGCACGTTGCTGCCCGAATAATTGGTAACCTTGCCCGTGATACGGGCGGTGGCTGCTGCCGTGAGCGAGAAGCCAGCGAGCAGTGCCATAGTAATCATCTTGAGTTTCATTCTATTGCTTGGTTATTCATTTACTATCTTCTTGAAGTATTCGTTGAAGCTGGCATCGGATGGACGCGGGGCATTGGAGGTGATGAAGCATCCCTCCCGGTCGATAATGAGGAAGCGAGGGATGCCCTCGCAGAAATATTCATCGTCGAGCATCTTGTTGCCGGCATCGGTAACGAGATACTGGGGCCAAGTGGCGGGATGCTTGGCGATATAAGCCTTCCATTTCTCCGCCTTCCTGTCGCAGGCGATGCTGATGATGCACACGTCCTTGCGACTGGCATACTGTTTCTGCAAGTCGGCGATGTAGGGCACCTCTGCCTTGCAGGGACCGCACCAGGTGCCCCAGATGTCTACCAGAAGCGTCTTTCCGCGGAAGGATGCCAAACTAAGCTGCTTGCCGGCCTCGTCTACGAAGGTAAGGTTGGGGGCAGGCTTGCCGGGAAAGAGGTGGCCATACTTCCGTATCATGGCCTCGTGATGGGCTGTCACCTTCTGGCGAAGACTGTCTGCCGCCCCCTCCGACTGCTGCATATACAGGCTGTAGAGGTCGTCCTGACTGTCGGTGGAGAAGTTGTCGAACATCTGGGAAAGGGCATCTGCCTTCATCCTGTCGGCCCACTCACGAGGGGTCACCACCTTATCGATGGTTTCGAAATAAGCCTTGTAGGCAGTGAGGTCGTCGTACATGTCGAGCCGTGGCATCATGCTGTCTACCAATGTTTCGAGCGAGTCGAGCCGATATTCCTTATCGGGCTCCTGTGGGTTCATGGATGATGCAGGCACGGCGACAAAAGCCATCGCCATGCCCAAGCACCATCCGAGAGAGAGTTTTCCTAAATATTTCATTTTGATATACTGTAAGTTAGTCATCCCATTCTTCTTCGTTACCGTCATAGCCTCCTTCGTCGTCGCCATCGTAACCGCCTTCACCATCGTCTGGCATTTCCAGTTGAGTGATTTGCACGCTTCCCTCATCATAGGCGTTCTGCTCTATCTGCCCGTTGCTGCGGGTAACTTCCAGATGGATAATGGGCTGGGCGTAACGCTTGGAGCCTACGGGAAGCACATAATGGTCGAGTTCGGAATCATCTACGGCATCGTCGCTCACCCGATAGAAGGTGCGCTCCAGGGTAACATCATCATAACCAGTCTCGTTGCAGGAGAGACGACGCACATCCCACCAGCGCATCACGAAGGGCATCTCCCGGTGACGCTCGTCCAAGATAGCCTTCACTGCCTCTTCCTGGTTGGCGGCAGAGAGATTGATGCAGTCGGCATCCTTGTCGATGCGGGCTTGGCGCAACTGGTTGACCAGCGGCATGGCCTCCTGCCACTTGCCCCCGCGGGCCAAAGCCTCAGCCTCGGTAAGGAGCATCTCGGGCACGGTAGGCCCCGACTGTATCCTGTCTTTGAACTTATGGTAGAGGAGGTCGTCGCCGAAGCCGCCGATGCCTTGCTCCCAGAGGGCATACTTATTGAAGAACTGCCTGTAGCGCAAGTCATTGTCCGGGTCGTAGAGCGACACGAGCTCCTCTGACGGGATGAGGGTGTAGTAGGCAATGGAATAATACTCCGAGAGATAGTTCTCCTTGTAGTTGGCCACCTGGTTGTCGCCATAGCGGTAAAGTTCTGAATAACTTACGTCCTGCATCTCTCCGTCGAGCGATACCTGTGCTACACGGTAGCCCAACTGGTTGTAGTCGTCGAGCTGCGCATCGCTGCACTGCAGTGCCTCCCGGGCATAAGTGGCGGCCTTGTCGTAATCTTGCATAAAGAGGTAGACGCGCGCCTTCATCGCTGCTACCGCAGGACGGCTCACCCACCAGCGCTTGTTGCCGGCGACGGTGGTGTTGGCGGTCTTGGCTGCCTCGTCCAGGTCGGCGAGGATGAAGTCGTAGGTCTGCTGCAGGGGGGCTCTCGTCATGTCTTCCTCATAACTGGTGGTCTGCTTCAGCGAAAGTCCCAGCGAACTGGCGTTCTGGGCGGAGTAAGGCAAGCAGTAGGTATTCACCAGACTCCACATGGCCATCGCCCTGAGCATGTGTGCCTGGGCGGCATACTCATTCTTCGCCTCTTCTGAGGCATCGGTAAGCTCCTCCAGATTGTTGAGCACCAGGTTGGCATTGAATATCTTCTGGTATTCGGCACTCCACGCCTCGTCGCCGTAGGGATTGTTCACCAGGTCGGTGATGTTCCACGTCATGGCGTTGCAGATGTTCTCGTCTACATAGCCGAGGGCATCAAAGATGTCGGTGGTAAGCCCATAGTCGTCGGAGGCGTACACATTGCCTATCGACTTGGTATTAAACATCTCGCTGTTGGCGAAGAGAGCCTCCACTTGTTTGCCCGAGGTGAGCACCTCGTCGTTGCCCTTGCTCTGCACGGTGTCGAGATAGTCGTTGCATGATGTGAGCATCGTGCCGCCAAGCACGAGGGCTGTCATGAAATATATGATTTTCTTCATTGTCTTTTTCTCCTTATTATATATGCTATCCTACATGTTTCTAAAACTTCACGTTGGCACCGAGGGTGAAGGTGAGTTGTGGCTCCCAGTTGCCAGGCAGGTACATGGGGTTGTAATGCTTGGAGTTGGCAGTCCAGAGGAGTCCCACGTTCTCCAACTTGCCGAACACCTCCACGCTCTTCACCCACTTGTTGCCCTGGAAGAGACTCTTGGGCAAACTGTAGTTGAGGTCGATCTCGCTCAGGTAGATATAGTCTGAACTTTCCACCGAGGTATTGAGTGCAGTGTAGTAGAACGGCCAGTACATATAGTCGAACACGCTCAACGGGTTACCATCGCCATCCACGGTGGGCAGCGGCATTGCATGACTTGGGGCAGCCACCACCTTGCCGTCGCTATCCATCAGATCGCCCAACGGTGCACTGAGGTTGGTTCGCATACCATAGTAGTCGAGCATGGTGTAATCGAACTTAGGCATGCGCATCTTTCCGCCAAAACGACCGTTGAGGAAGGCGGACAGCGAAAGGTCTTTCCAGCTCACGCTCAGATTGAGCGACACGGTGTGTGGCGCAATGGAAGTGCCCTGGTAGTGCATCCATTTCTCGGGAGCGTCGCTGTACACCGACATGTCGCTGATGGGGGTCTTGTTGCCTTCGTTGTCTACAATGGTGGGCATTCCGTTCTCCATGCCTCCATACTCGAAGGTGAAGATACTGCTGATGGGATAGCCCGGAATATAGTTACTGTTCATGAAGTCGCTCACGTTGTTGGCCTCGATGAAGAGTTTGGTCACCTCGTTCTTATTGTAGGCCCAACTCAAGTTGGCTCCCCACCCGAAGTCGCCCGCACTGCCCTGGGTGCCGAGGTTCACCTCGATACCGTTATTGCGGATGGCAGCATTGTTGAAGGTGGCGTAGCTGGTACCGTTTACGTTAGCGATGCTTACCTGGCCCAACACGTCGGTCGACTTCTTGTTGTAGTAGTCTACCGAACCGAAGAGATGGTTGTCAAGCAGCGAGAAGTCGACTCCCAGGTTGAGGATGGCCGTCTTCTCCCATCTGAGCGTCGGATTACCATAGTCGGAGACAGAGCCGGGGTAGAGTCCCGTGAAATCGTCTATCAATCCATTCTCTGTATTGATGGTGGTACGGGCCGATGACATGGTAGGCGCATTACCGTTCTTTCCATAGGTGGCACGCAGGGAAAGGCGGTTGATGGCCCTGCTGTCCTTGAGCCAAGCTTCGTTGTTGATATTCCACATGGCACCCACCGACCATAGTGGGCTCCAGCGATACTTGGCCTCAGAGGTAACCATATTGCTGGCGTCGCTTCGGGCACTCACGCTCACACCATACCGTTCGTCGTACATATACGAGGCATTGCCATAGAACGATACATAGCGGTTGTGGTTCCAGGTATCGGTGAGGTGCTCCTTGCCCTCGGTGGGAACGCCACTGATGGCACTCTGGTACTGGTCGTAGGTATCGAAATAGCCCGTCTGCCCCTGTGTGCCTGCCGATGTGGCAGTAATGCCATAGAGCGTAGGCAGGGTCCACGACTGATAATAGTAGTTACTGATTTCATTGCCGAGCACGGCAGAGATGGCGTGCTTCTCGCCAAACACCCTGTCGAGCGAGAAGTCGTTGCGGAAGAGTGCACTGTGGTTCTTTCCCTTGCCGGTAGACGAAATGGCTCCCATCGGGAGGACTGAAGAGCCCGTGGGCTGCAGGTCATCCCCTACGGGCGTATAATAGTTCACCATGTTGCGCACATAGAAAGATTCCTCGCCATAGTAGTTGGTGCTGGTGTAGCGGCTCGTCTCATACTGGAACTTGCTGTTAAACTGCAACCCGTCGATGATGTTCACCTGCAAACCCACCTGGGTACGCATCTGTGTGTTGTTGATGCGGTTGCGACGGTTGCGTGCTTCCTGCAAGAGGTTGTAGTTCATGTTGTGATAGCTGAATCCGCTCCAGTCGTAGAGGGTGCCGAGGAGGTGGGAGTTGTAGCTCGGCGACCAGTTGGTGGCGTAGGAGCCGTCCTCGTTGAGCAACATCTCGTAAGGGGCGATGTTGGCAAGGTCGCTGTAGGAAATCTGGGAGGAATGGCGGTTGCTGTTCACAAGGTTCAGCCCCAGATTGACCGTAAACATCTTGTTGAACCGATAGCTGTTCTGCCAGTCTGCCTTCCAAGTGTTGTCGTGGCGACCGATGAAGTCGCCCTCCTCATGCTCATACTGCAAAGATGCACGGGTGTCCCATCCGCCTATATTGGCCGACACCGAGGCGTGGGTCTTGCTGATGACGGGTGTCTGGAGCATATACTTGGAGATTTGCTTGCGATTGTCGAGCTGCGCCAACTTCTCAAGCTGCGCATTCATCTCTTCCTCGCTGATGGTCCCCCAGTACATGCCCTGGTAAAGCAATGCCTCAGAGGGCGAGATGCAGTTGTTGATATTGTCGAGGATGGGTGTATATTCCTCGCCAAGGTAGCCGTTCTGGAAGATCCACTTCTGGTAGTTGATGGTCTGTCGACTGGTGGATAGATTGGTGAGGTGCTGCACATTCTGCTTGGCACCGATGGTAAACTGTGTACCTGCCTCCACCTCCACGGCGTTTTTCTTCTTGCCCTTCTTGGTGGTGATGACGATTACGCCATTAGCCGATCGCGCACCCCAGATGCTGGCTGCCGCTGCATCCTTCAGTACGGTGATGCTCTCCACATCGTCGGGATTGATGCGTTCCAGGGCGGTGAGGTTAGGATTGGAAGAGAGCTTGTAGTCCACGTCGTTGTTGTCCATGATGGGATAACCGTCTACCACCACCAGCGGTGTCTTGTTGGCATTCATCGTGCTGGTGCCTCGGATGGTAAACTTCTTGCCGCCCCTTCCGTCGTCCTGGCTCTGCATGCCCGGCACAAGTCCGTCGAGGGCATCGGCAAGGTTGGAGGAATGGCGTCTTTCCAACTCCTCCTTGCCGATGATGGAGTAAGAGCCGGTGGCACGCTCGCGGGAAATGGTCTGGTAGCCCGTCACCATCACATCCTTCAGTTCGTTGCAGGATACCATCACGACATGATGGCTGGCATTGCCCTCGCCTGCCGCCAAATGATAAGAAGAGGATTCCATACCCAGATAGCCATAAGTAACCAGACATCTGTCGGCGGGCACCCTCACCTGGTAGTAGCCATTGGCATCGGTCACGGTCTGTACGTTGGTGCCATCCACCTTGACGAAGGCACCGATGACGGGTTCCCCATCCTCATCCTTCACCGTTCCCTTGAGGAGTCGGTTGCCCGTAAACTTCTTCGTCTGCCGGGTCAACATCACAATATCGCCCTTGCGGGTCCACTGGCAGTTCTGGTCGCCCAGCACCTCATTGAGCACCTGGCTCAAGTCTGCATTCTTCACATTCAAGGTGATGGGGCGCAAGTGCTTCGCCAAGTCGGCGGAACACATGAAGTCGAGTCCCGTCTGGCGTTTCATCTCGCTGAAGAATGTCTTTACGCTGGCATTCTTCAGTTGGAGGGTCACCTTGTTGTTCACTACGGTTTGCTGCTGGGTTTGCGCCCTCAGAACCGAGGACGAAAACCAGCAGGGGGCAACACTCAGTGCGAGTGCCATACCCATGGTAGAAATGTAAGTTCTTTTCATTCTCTCTTATAATTTTACACCTTATCTGTTTGAAATGACTATTCTTGACTCTTGTTGTTCCACTTTTACGTTGGCGATAGTGCCGATTACCTCTATCGTATTCCCTATGCTCTCGTAGCGGCTCAAGCTACCCGTAAAGCGTACCGTGCGAAGCTGGTCGGATGCGAAGACCACTTGCAGACCGTACCATCTGCCCACCACCTGCATCAAGTCGTCGAGAGGGCAATCTTCAAAGCTGAAATGCCCCGTGTTCCATGCCACATAGGGTGCCACATCTACTCGGCTCATCGTCAGCCCCTGCACATCCAGCTCAGCCTTGTCGCCGGGAGTCATCATCTGTTCCTTGCCACCCTTGGTACGCACGCTGATGCTGCCATTCACCAGCACGACACACGTCTTGTCGCCCTGCGTGTTGACATTAAATTCGGTGCCATATTCCTTGACATCGCCCTTGGCAGTATGCACCACAAAAGGATGCTCCCTGTCCTTTGCCACGATAAAATAAGCCTCGCCCACAAGAGCCACCTCCCTCTGGGAGCCATGGAAAGCCAAGGGATAGGAAAGGCGCGAATTGCCATTGAGATGCACCCGGGTGCCATCGGGCAAAGTCATCCAGAACTCCTTGTCGTGACGGGTGGTGAGGGTGCCTTGCAAGTCTTCGTCCACATCCTGCAGAGCCAGCGTCTTGAGCAGGGCACTGAGCGACCTTACCTGCCGGGGCTTCTCATCGCCCACCTGCCACGTAGCCTCATTGGAAGCACTTTGCTCCGCCTGCTGCATGGCTGCCACCAGCTCCTGACTTACAGGCACCGGAGCATGCTGCACCGGCTGACTATGATAGAACCAATAACTACCCATCACAAGCAACACGCCCACAACGGCGGCAGCCACCCTACCTACATATCGCCTCGGGATAGAATAGAAGCGATGATAGCGGTGTGTGGCCTTGGCTTCCGTCTGAGCGATGAGCGAAGCCATCTTTTGCCAGGACTTCTCCCCGTCCAGACGCATATATGCCTGATATTGCCCGGCAAGGTCTTCCTTGGCCAAGAGCGACTGATAGAGCCTCTGGTGCTTCTCGCTCTCGGCCAACCACTGGTCGAGCTGTCGTTGTTCCTCTGCCTCCAAATCGTGCAGCAAGGAACGGCTGATGATGTCAAATATATCCATACGTTTATCTTTGTCTTGATACTATAAGTACGAAGACAAGCGACAAACGTTTACAAGAAAACATAAAAAAAGTGCTTTTTATCAGAAAAAAGCACCTAAAAACAACAATATCATCAACAAAACAGGAGCAAAAGCAGAAGCAAGTCATCCTTCTCTCCCATTTTCTGGCGAAGGGTCTTGAGGGCACGTTTCTTATGTGCGCGGATGGTTTCCTCGGTGATGTCCATCACCTGGGCTATCTCTGCATTCTTCTTGCCTTGCATATAAAGTAGGAATAGTTCGCGCTGCCGAGGAGGCAACTCGTTGATGGCATCGAAAAGACGGCGATAAACCTCGTGGGTGAACACATCCTCCTCGTCTTGCGCATCCAACATCTCGGCGGCCTCCTTCTGTGCATAACTCTTATACTTACCCTCTACCTTGGCACGCCTCACCTGATCGATGACCCGGCAGCGAACGGTGAGATAGAGATAGGAGCGAACAGACTCCTCGTCATGGAAGGTCTCCCGCTTTTCCCACAGACCGAGAAAAACATTCTGCACAATATCCTCGGCGGCATCCCTATCGTCCGTCATCTTGAAAGCATAAAGCATCAATACCTTATAGTATCTACCATAAAGCAGCTGAAACTGTTCGGGGGTATTGATGCTAAATTCTCTCATATCATGTGGGGTTACTCCACCTTTTCTATAATCTTCATTCCTTCTTCCACCGCTTGCATATTGAGCGGTATCAGGTTGTGGTGCCGATCGGGCAACGACTTGTAGAGAGCCTTGTTCAGTCCATCGGTACTCACCACGGGACACACCTTCAAGAGTCCGCCCAGTACAATCATGTTGAACACCTTGGCGTTCTTCATCTCCGCCGCCTTGTCCATCGCGTCGATGCGGTATATCTGGATGTCCTTGCGCTGGGGAGGATTCATGATGCCATAGCCGTCGTAGATGAGGATGCCGCCCGGCTTGATCTTGGGTTCAAACTTCTCCAACGAGGGTTGGTTGAGGACGATTGCCACGTCATAGTGGCTCAGGATGGGCGAAGAGATGCGTTCGTCGCTCACGATCACCGTCACGTTGGCTGTACCGCCTCGCTGCTCCGGTCCGTAAGCAGGCATCCAAGTCACCTCCTTGTCCTCCATCAGTCCCGAGTAGGCGAGAATCTTTCCCATCGACAGGACACCCTGCCCGCCAAAACCGGATATTATGATTTCTGTCTTCATTGTTCTTTATATTTTATGAAACAGAAGAGCAAATATATTCTTCACTCTTCGTTCTTCACTCTTCACTCTTCGTTCTTCGTTCTTCACTCTTCACTCTTCACTCTTCACTCTTCGTTCTTCACTCTTCACTTACATTCCCGTCGTATCCTTCAGGTCGCCCTTCACATACTCCTTGAACATATTCTCCTCCATCCACTTGTTGGCCTCCACGGGCGAAAGTTTCCAACCGCTGTTGCAGGTGGACACAATTTCCACAAGGCTCGATCCCTTGCCCTGCATACTTGCCTCGAAAGCCTTGCGGATAGCCTTCTTCGCCTTGCGGATGCTCGCCACGGTCTCCACGCTCTGGCGGGTGACATAACAAGTGCCGGTAAGGTGGCTTGCCAGTTCGGTGATATTGAGGGGATAGCCGTGCAGGTCGGGCTGTCTGCCATAAGGACAGGTAGCGGTCTTCTGACCGAGCAGGGTGGTGGGTGCCATCTGTCCTCCCGTCATACCGTAGATGGCATTGTTGATGAAGATGATGGCGATGTTCTCGCCACGGTTCAGGGCGTGGATGGTCTCGCAGGTACCGATGCACGCCAGGTCACCGTCACCCTGATAGGTGAAGACGAGGCGGTCGGGCCACAGTCGCTTCACGGCAGTGGCTACGGCAGGAGCACGACCATGGGCAGCCTCCTGCCAGTCGATGTCGAGGTAGCGGTAGGCGAACACGGCGCAGCCCACGGGACAAACGCCCACGGTCTTCTCCTCCATGCCCATCTCCTCGATCACTTCTGCGACGAGCTTATGCACCACGCCATGCGAACACCCCGGACAGTAGTGCATCGGTGTGTCGTTCATCAGCGTGGGCTTCTTGTATACCAGATTCTCTGGCGAAATAATATCGTTCATTTTACTAATTTCTTTAATGCGTCCACAATCTCTTCTGGTTCTGGCACGATGCCGCCGAGTCTTCCGAAGTGCTTCACGGGAGCCTGACCGTTGACGGCGAGGCGTACGTCTTCCACCATCTGTCCGGCATTGATTTCCGCCACGAGGAATCCCTTCTTGGTCTTCGCCAGTTCATGGAGTTCCTTCTCGGGGAAAGGCCAGAGGGTGATGGGGCGGAACAGTCCCACCTTGATGCCCTCGGCACGGGCACTCTCGATACTCTTCTCGGCGATGCGGGCGGCACTGCCAAACGCCACGACCACATAGTCGGCATCGTCCAACAGCTGTGTATCATAGCGCACCTCCGTCTCGCGGATCTTCCGGTATTTTTCCTGCAAGGCAATGTTGCGCACCTCCATCACCTCGGGCTTCAACTCTAATGACGAGAGGATGTTGGGCTGACGTGTCTTGGGGCGGCCCATCGTAGCCCAGGGACACTCCTTGGCAATCTCCTCCTCGGTGCGTCGGGGCTTCATGGGCGGCAACACCACCTTCTCCATCATCTGTCCGATGACACCGTCGCTGAGAATCATCGCCGGGTTGCGGTACTTGAACGCCAACTCAAAGGCGAGGTCCACGAAGTCTGCCATCTCCTGCACCGATGCCGGAGCCAGCACGATGACATAGTAGTCACCGTTGCCGCCACCACGGGTAGCCTGGAAATAGTCGCTCTGCGAGGGTTGGATGGTACCCAGTCCGGGACCGCCACGCTGCACGTTGACCACCACTCCGGGAATCTCCGAACCAGCCATATAGGAGATACCCTCCTGCATCAGTGCCACACCGGGACTCGACGAGGTGGTGATGACACGTTTTCCTGCGCCGGCACCGCCATGTACCATGTTGATAGCCGCCACCTCGCTCTCCGCCTGCAGCACCACCATGCCGGTGGTCTCCCAAGGCTTGAGCAGGGCGAGCGTCTCTATGATTTCACTCTGTGGTGTGATGGGATAGCCGAAGAAGCCATCCGCCCCACATCTTATACAGGCATGGGCTATCGCCTCATTGCCTTTCATCAGTGTCACTTCTTGATTGTCTGCCATTGTTGTCAGTCCTCCTTCTTTCGGTAAACGGTAATGCAACCGTCCGGGCATACCACGCCGCAGGCTGCACAGCCCACACACGCATCGGCGACGGCGGGTTCCACATAGCGGTAGCCATGCACGTTGACTCTCTTCTGCACCAGTGCGATGACCTCATGTGGACAGGCTTCCACACAGAGGGCGCAACCCTTGCACCGTTCCGTGTCGACCACGATGGCCCCTTTAATCTTGCTCATATCTATTAATGTTCTTTTCCTTTTTATTCCAACAGAGCGTCCCACTCCCCATCAATCTAAGGATTGTAGTAGTCCTTGCAGTAGAAGTCCATGATGCCGTCGAGCATCTCCCGCGCTGCTGCGGCAGGACTCTCCGGGTCGAGTGCCTCGGCCTCCAGATAACAGTCGAGGGCACGCTTGAAATCGCCTCGCTTGCGCCAGGCGTTGCCTTCTTGGTAATATTCCTCTGCTGTCATTTTACTCTGTATAGTTACTCGTTTCGAGTGGCGAAATTACGAAAATAAAGCAAAGAAAAGAAATATAAGCCCAAGTTTTAAACTTAATTAATGTTGATTTTCTCAAAAATGCGCACACGTCTTTTGTATGTGCAATTTTTCGAGATAAATGTACGATAATACCGCGCCTCTCACAATGAGGTAGATGAGGAATGCCAACCACAGGGCATGGTTGCCCATCATGGGGTGCAGCAGGAGGTAGAGTACGAAGAATACGGCGGAGGCAATGACGGTGGAGAGGAACATGGACTTGGAGCGGGTGATGCCCACGAAGATGCCGTCGAATACGAATGCCGCCATTCCCGACAAGGGTATCAGCACCGCCCACCAGAAATAGGATCCCGATGCCGCCACTACCCTACCGTCGCTGGTCAGCAAACCGAGGAAACGGTCGCCGCCTATTATATATAATAAGGTGAAAGCCACTGCCACGACTGTGCCGTCCAGCAGCACGCATCTCACTACCCTGCGGAATGCCTCCCTGTTGCCTGCCCCGTAATACTTCCCCGCCAATGCCTCGGCAGCATAGGCGAAACCGTCCATGAAATAGGAGAAGAGGGTGAAGAGAGTCATCAGCAGGGTGTTCACTGCCAGCACGAGGGTGCCTTCCCGCGACCCTGCCGCCGTGAAGAAGAGGTTGACTGCCACCAGGCAGACCGTCCTCAGGAAGATGTCTTTGTTCAGGGAGAAGAAGCGGCGCAAGGGTTCGGCGGCAAAGAGATGGCTGCGGAAGTCGTAGTTGCCCAACCGCCGGTAATGCAGCCGGAAGAACAGTACCGCCATCAGGAAGCCCCACCATTGGGCGATGACCGTACCGAGTGCCACGCCCTCCACCGTCATCCTGCCATAGAAGACGAGCATCAGCGAGGCAACGATGTTTACCACGTTCTGTATCAGCGACACCACCATCGGTATGCGTGTGTTCTGCATCCCGATGTACCAGCCGGTGAACCCGTAGAGTCCCAATACCGCCGGTGCGCCCCAGATGCAGACCCGGCAATATCTCCGTGCCAGTTCCATGACATCCGCCTCGGGCGACATCGCCCACAGTCCACAGCCTATCACCAAGTGTTGCAGCACGACGAACAGCAGTCCGATGCCCACGCCTATCGTCAGTGACCTCACCAAGAGCCTCATTACCTCGGCGAGGTCTCTCCTGCCCAGTGCCTGCGAGGTCATTCCGCTCGTTCCCATCCTCAGGAATCCGAAGAGCCAGTATACCACGTTGAAGAGCATCGAGCCCACGGCAATGGCCCCGATGTAAGCGGCGTCGCCTATGTGTCCCACGATGGCGACATCCACCAAACCCAAAAGCGGTACCGTGATATTGCTGATAATCGACGGTACCGCTAATTGTAAGATCCGAGTATTCAATGTATAATTATTAATGTATAACTAATAATTATAATTTAAACTTTGCTGCTTGTTCCTCGATGTACGCTGCATCGCTGAAGTAGTCGATGCGCATCGCCTTGCGAACCTCGTCCATGGTCTGGGCGGCAAACTCGCGGGCATCCTCGCTGCCCTTCTTCAGGATGTTGAACACCTCGGGGATGTCCTGCTCAAACTCATGACGGCGCTGACGGATGGGGTCGAGCATCTTGTTGATGACACTGTTGAGGAACTTCTTGCAGGTACCGTCTCCGATACCGCCCTTCACATACTGCTCCTTCAACTCGTCGAGGGTCTTGAACTCTGGCCAGAACTCGGCGAAGTCTTCGGGAGTAGAGAAGGCTTCCATGTAGGTGAAGACGGCATTGCCCTCCAGGTGTCCCGGATCGTCCATGCTCATGCGGGGCTCACCGTTCGACATCTTCTTCACCTTCTTCCATACAGTCTTCTCGTCGTCGCTCAGATAGATGCAGTTGCCGAGGCTCTTGCTCATCTTCTCCTTACCGTCGGTACCGGGAAGGCGACGGCAAACGGCATTCTCGGGGAGCATAATCTCCGGCTCCACCAATACGGGGGCATACACCTGGTTGAAACGGCGCACCAACTCGCGGGTCACCTCCAGCATCGGCTCCTGGTCCTCGCCGGCTGGCACGGTAGTAGCCTTGAAGGCGGTGATGTCGGCAGCCTGACTCACGGGATAGCAGAAGAAACCGAGGGGGATGTTTGCCTCGAAGTTGCGCATCTTTATCTCAGTCTTCACCGTGGGGTTGCGCTGTACGCGGGAAACGGTGATGAGGTTCATCAGGTAGGTGGTCAACTCTGCCAGCTCGGGTATCATGCTCTGGATATAGAGCGTGCATTTCTTGGGGTCGAGACCGGCAGAGAGATAGTCGAGTGCCACCTCGATGATGTTCTGGCGTATCTTCTCGGGGTTGTCGGCATTGTCGGTCAATGCCTGTACGTCCGCCATGAACACGAACATCTTGTCGAAGTCACCAGCATTCTGTAATTGCACACGGCGCTGCAGGGAACCGATGTAGTGTCCCAAGTGGAGCTTGCCTGTAGGACGGTCGCCCGTCAATATGATTTTTCCCATTTTCTATTACGGTTTGTATGATTCGAAGTGCAAAATTAGACAAAATTTCTGAATTACGAGCCTGTTCTATGAAAAACTTCCATGTTTCCCTGCCAATTAGCCTGAAATCCGCCTAACTTCCCACATCACTTAGCCACCATGACAACAATCCTGTCCTTCATTGTTGACATACCTCTTTTAGTTTTTACGTTTAGTTACTGACGTCTCTTCACCACGAATGGCATATTGATAGTGTGTGTGTGTCCGAAGGGATCTACGAGATTTATAACCAATGTAGATGGAACATCTTCCGATGGATTATAAGCATCATCCGTAAGGATAGGTTTGAAATATATGTATATTTTTTTCTCATCCTCTATCCAATTGATGTATGCCTTAAAGTAATCTTCTTTCTGTGTTTTGTTAGAGATCAGCTTTATTGAAGACCCTAAATACTGGTACTTTTTGTAGGTACCAGTCATGAGGGCATTCAATGTCTTATCGAAATCACTAAGACCAGAGGAATTAGTAGCCTTGATGTAATTGAGAACAGACATTATTTGACCACTTTCAGGCTTAACCACATCAGATGTTACATGCTGGAGGGCATACCCCCCCAAAGCATCGGAAACAGACTTTGTAGGATCAGAATTTGGCGCAGAGGTGTCTCCATAAGTAATGAAATTGACATCTTCTTCACCTGTACTTGTTTTCAATTTTGTCCAACTATATTTCTGAACAGATTCGTCAAGAGCACAGGCAAGGACAGTCTGATATGTCTCAACTGGTACAAAATAGGAACCATTACTTTCTGAACTAATTTTACCAAAGTTGTATCTAATCTCAGACCTGTGTTGTGTCTTAGTGTCAACAAGTTTTACATTGTCAAGATACAACAACCAAGAAAAAGCATCAGTTGTATAATTTATATAAGCCGGATCTTTATATTCGCCTCGGGCAGAGTATCTGACATTGTCAACAACAATGGAGTACTTGTTGTCCAACTCCGAGATAGCTTCGTTCATTTTTTTATAAGCAGTACTGGCATCCAGATTCCAAGATGGGCTTAGATTAGTCTTTCTATCTATTCTTTGGTAGTATGGATACATATAAGCAGTATATACGCCATCTACAAGTTGATTCTCTTTCCAACTGTACTTTTCTATTTTCAAATTGTCATAAACTTCCTTTGTAGGCATATTCTTTACAAGAGAAACCTGGAGAGTGTTGAGAGAGTTTGAGATGGTACCCTTTGCTTTTCCTCCGTCAACCCACTCACTGATGGACGAACCTGAAATAGAGAACTTCACATACTTGACTTCACTGTCCTTGTCAGCTTGAGTACCCTTCTCATCCGTGGCATACTCCACGTTGAGGGTAATCTCATGACCGACGGTGTCTGTAACCACAATCGTATTCAGGTTAACTATAGGCGTGGTAAGGGGGGCTGTAGCATCTTGTAAAGTGGCTGTTACAGGAATCCAACTGGTCTCCATCTGCTCATAGCCAGTGAAGTTCATGTCAGCAGCAACAGAAGCCTGCTTTTGGTCTTTTACAACATGAAGCGTGAAGGGATTGCCGTGTTCATTGTAGTATACGCCGTTGTAGTTGACTGCGAAGATACGCAATGGCACATTCAACTCTTTCTTAGTGGAAGTTTCTGGAATGGTAACCTTGACGTAGGCCTTACCTACACCTTTGTTAACAGCTACAACATTGTCGAGACCCTCGAAAGTGTATGCAGTCCACTCATTGAGGCTACTAAATTTCTTGTCGAGAACCACATAGAAGCGGTCGATTTTGTCTTTAACGGAATCACCCTCGAAGGAAACTTCAATCTCCTCGCCATTTTTGGCTTGGATATATTGCTCACTTCCAGTTGATTCAGTATATCCTTTACAGTTTATCAAATCTGTACCCTTGACAGTAATTCCGGTTGTAGTTGTTTCATCTGTAGCAGTAGAGGGATATTTTGCAGCCTCAAATGCCTTATCTGCTTTGCCCACTGTCAACTCGTAGTCAGAAACCACATAGCGGTCGGCAGCATTTTGAGTCTCCGCTGCCTGTGATGCGGTGTTATTGATGGCTACAGCGAAAAGAATGGACTTGTCTGTGTTGTTAACCTTTGTGGTCTGAGCAATCTGGTTCTCCACATCTATATTAGCCTTGGGCTGCAAAGTAACCTTCCAGAGACCTGTGGCAATGCTTGCACGCGTCCTGGTGCCCTCACCCTCTTTGTAAAGATATTCGTCATACTTCTCCACTTTGGTAATCTCAATCAAAGAGTCAAGTACTTCGCCCTTAGAGTTCACGAGTTTTATCATGCCCGGGGTGATATTGGCATTCACGGGATTCACCCTCACCAATATTTCCTTGGGGAAGATTAACTGGACACCTTCCTTGTAGGTCTTGGTAGGAGTTGCGCTGTATATATTTGGAGTAACAGCGTCATCTTTTTCAGACTCACCGAACGTAAGATCCTGAGTAATTGTTCCGTAGTCGAACTTCAGGTCGCTTACAAACGCCGTACCATTGCCAGTTACGAGGGTAACCTCGGTAACTGCCGTATAAAGGGCATCGACAACAACCTTGTAGTTAATTATCCGCATCCTCAGTTCTTCCAAGTTGGTATTTGTTTCGTTAATACGAGTGTCTATGTCTTCGAAATAAGCAGCGATGATGTAGAGAATCGCGTCAATTTCCTCGGCAGTATAGTAGTCCGCCTTGGCATCGCTCCACTCCTTGACCGCCTTCGCAAGGTCGGCTGAAAGTTCCCGGTTCTTGGCGAGAGCGGATGCAGCGGAGTCGGCGGCAGCCTTGTTGGCGGCGTAAAGCTTGAGGATTTCCGAGTCGGTCACCGTGCCGGCAGTAGCGAGCGAGTCTATTCTCTTGGCCGTCGCCTTTGAGTTCGCACTGATATTTCCTTCCAATTTGCTGAGGTCATCGTTGAGATTGGCAATGTTGCCTGCATTGGCAGCGGCAGCATCAACAGCCTTCTTGGCAACAACGGCTGTAGCGGAGTCATTGTCGATAGCTGTCTTGACCTGCGCCCTCAACGTCTGGACATCAGTGGCAAGGGCTGCCCTGTCAATTTGGTCTTGCAGGCTGCCGATATCATTCGTGTAATCCTTACAAGACGTAAGGAAGCTGATGGAAGCCAAGACGAGGGCAACCACAAGCATTGCATTTAAATACTGTCTTTTCATCTTTCAAAAATTAAATACACATATAGGAAAAGTTAGAAAAATGTTGCGACGTGTGTTTCAACGCCGCAACATATAATTCTGCATATCACTTAGCCACCATGACAACAATCCTGTCCTTGTCGCCTTCTGTATAGCTCAGCACCCTCTGTGCCTTCTTCGCCTCGCCAAACCTGTCGGCAGGGATGCCGTAGTTCTTGTTCAACATTTTGGTGACGGAGGCAATGCGGTTGTGGGAGGCATCGTCGTCGGCATAGCTCGTCACGATGACCTTCGACTGGGGATGACTGACGAGGTAGTCGATCATCTCCAGGATCTTCTTGTTCTCCGACTCCGTCACCCGGTTGCCAGCGACGGTGAAGAAGATGTCGCCCAACTTCCTCTTTGCCGGGGTCTGGACAGACGGCTTGGGGGTAGCCGTCGCCATCGTTGGCTGGGGCTTGTTCGCAGGTTGGAGTTCCGTCTTCGGTTCGGTCTTGGGCTGTGCCTTAGAATCGGCCTTGGAGGCATCTTTCAATACGGGTGTATACTCGGGTGCAGGTTCCTCTTCATCCTCCACGGGAACAGGGTCAATGGCGGGCAGAGTCACGGCAGTAGTTGCCTTGGTGTAGCTCTTGCCCAGGTTGATGCGCAGTCCGGCGAGCAGGCTGTAGTAAGAGTCGGGTGCCCCACCCTTCTTCGAGTTGTACTTGTCGCTAACGAAGTTGGCACTGCCCTCCAGCATGATGCTGACGCTCTTGCTCACCTTGAACTCCAGGTCGAGACCCACCCTGCCGAAGGATGAGGTCTGGCTGCCCTGCCAAAGGTACTCGAAGGAGTAGTCGCTCGGATTCTGCACCGTAGCGAGCAGGTCGTTCAACTCCGAGTTGCCACTGGCGAAGTTGATGCCGCCGCCCAGAAACAAAGTGGCGTTCACCACACGGTTGGGATTCCAGCCGGCGAAGAGGTTGCCCAGGTTGAACATGAGGTCGAGACCCGGTGCCACATAACTGAACTTATAGGGGGCTATCACAGGTGTGTCTCCTTTCTTGGCGCGAAAACCTGCCAAGGCTCCCTTGCTGTTGAGTCCGTTCGCCTGTAGGCGGAGACCGAAGACAGGAGTGAGCCGGTAGCCAATACCCAACTGGAAGTTGGGCGAGAGGAGGTCGCCGAAGCTCGCCTCTCCCGCCGTGTATTGCCCTCCAGCCTGCACGTCGAGGAAGAAATGCCTCTTGTAGGTGTATTCGTCTCCGCCGTCGGTGTGCGTGGCTTGCGCCAGGGCGGATGTGGTGCCGAGGGCGAGGAGCGCACTTGCGAATAATGATTTCATTGTTGACATACCTCTTTTAGTTTTTACGTTTAGTTACTGACGTCTCTTCACCACGAATGGCATATTGATAGTGTGTGTGTGTCCGAAGGGATCTACGAGATTTATAACCAATGTAGATGGAACATCTTCCGATGGATTATAAGCATCATCCGTAAGGATAGGTTTGAAATATATGTATATTTTTTTCTCATCCTCTATCCAATTGATGTATGCCTTAAAGTAATCTTCTTTCTGTGTTTTGTTAGAGATCAGCTTTATTGAAGACCCTAAATACTGGTACTTTTTGTAGGTACCAGTCATGAGGGCATTCAATGTCTTATCGAAATCACTAAGACCAGAGGAATTAGTAGCCTTGATGTAATTGAGAACAGACATTATTTGACCACTTTCAGGCTTAACCACATCAGATGTTACATGCTGGAGGGCATACCCCCCCAAAGCATCGGAAACAGACTTTGTAGGATCAGAATTTGGCGCAGAGGTGTCTCCATAAGTAATGAAATTGACATCTTCTTCACCTGTACTTGTTTTCAATTTTGTCCAACTATATTTCTGAACAGATTCGTCAAGAGCACAGGCAAGGACAGTCTGATATGTCTCAACTGGTACAAAATAGGAACCATTACTTTCTGAACTAATTTTACCAAAGTTGTATCTAATCTCAGACCTGTGTTGTGTCTTAGTGTCAACAAGTTTTACATTGTCAAGATACAACAACCAAGAAAAAGCATCAGTTGTATAATTTATATAAGCCGGATCTTTATATTCGCCTCGGGCAGAGTATCTGACATTGTCAACAACAATGGAGTACTTGTTGTCCAACTCCGAGATAGCTTCGTTCATTTTTTTATAAGCAGTACTGGCATCCAGATTCCAAGATGGGCTTAGATTAGTCTTTCTATCTATTCTTTGGTAGTATGGATACATATAAGCAGTATATACGCCATCTACAAGTTGATTCTCTTTCCAACTGTACTTTTCTATTTTCAAATTGTCATAAACTTCCTTTGTAGGCATATTCTTTACAAGAGAAACCTGGAGAGTGTTGAGAGAGTTTGAGATGGTACCCTTTGCTTTTCCTCCGTCAACCCACTCACTGATGGACGAACCTGAAATAGAGAACTTCACATACTTGACTTCACTGTCCTTGTCAGCTTGAGTACCCTTCTCATCCGTGGCATACTCCACGTTGAGGGTAATCTCATGACCGACGGTGTCTGTAACCACAATCGTATTCAGGTTAACTATAGGCGTGGTAAGGGGGGCTGTAGCATCTTGTAAAGTGGCTGTTACAGGAATCCAACTGGTCTCCATCTGCTCATAGCCAGTGAAGTTCATGTCAGCAGCAACAGAAGCCTGCTTTTGGTCTTTTACAACATGAAGCGTGAAGGGATTGCCGTGTTCATTGTAGTATACGCCGTTGTAGTTGACTGCGAAGATACGCAATGGCACATTCAACTCTTTCTTAGTGGAAGTTTCTGGAATGGTAACCTTGACGTAGGCCTTACCTACACCTTTGTTAACAGCTACAACATTGTCGAGACCCTCGAAAGTGTATGCAGTCCACTCATTGAGGCTACTAAATTTCTTGTCGAGAACCACATAGAAGCGGTCGATTTTGTCTTTAACGGAATCACCCTCGAAGGAAACTTCAATCTCCTCGCCATTTTTGGCTTGGATATATTGCTCACTTCCAGTTGATTCAGTATATCCTTTACAGTTTATCAAATCTGTACCCTTGACAGTAATTCCGGTTGTAGTTGTTTCATCTGTAGCAGTAGAGGGATATTTTGCAGCCTCAAATGCCTTATCTGCTTTGCCCACTGTCAACTCGTAGTCAGAAACCACATAGCGGTCGGCAGCATTTTGAGTCTCCGCTGCCTGTGATGCGGTGTTATTGATGGCTACAGCGAAAAGAATGGACTTGTCTGTGTTGTTAACCTTTGTGGTCTGAGCAATCTGGTTCTCCACATCTATATTAGCCTTGGGCTGCAAAGTAACCTTCCAGAGACCTGTGGCAATGCTTGCACGCGTCCTGGTGCCCTCACCCTCTTTGTAAAGATATTCGTCATACTTCTCCACTTTGGTAATCTCAATCAAAGAGTCAAGTACTTCGCCCTTAGAGTTCACGAGTTTTATCATGCCCGGGGTGATATTGGCATTCACGGGATTCACCCTCACCAATATTTCCTTGGGGAAGATTAACTGGACACCTTCCTTGTAGGTCTTGGTAGGAGTTGCGCTGTATATATTTGGAGTAACAGCGTCATCTTTTTCAGACTCACCGAACGTAAGATCCTGAGTAATTGTTCCGTAGTCGAACTTCAGGTCGCTTACAAACGCCGTACCATTGCCAGTTACGAGGGTAACCTCGGTAACTGCCGTATAAAGGGCATCGACAACAACCTTGTAGTTAATTATCCGCATCCTCAGTTCTTCCAAGTTGGTATTTGTTTCGTTAATACGAGTGTCTATGTCTTCGAAATAAGCAGCGATGATGTAGAGAATCGCGTCAATTTCCTCGGCAGTATAGTAGTCCGCCTTGGCATCGCTCCACTCCTTGACCGCCTTCGCAAGGTCGGCTGAAAGTTCCCGGTTCTTGGCGAGAGCGGATGCAGCGGAGTCGGCGGCAGCCTTGTTGGCGGCGTAAAGCTTGAGGATTTCCGAGTCGGTCACCGTGCCGGCAGTAGCGAGCGAGTCTATTCTCTTGGCCGTCGCCTTTGAGTTCGCACTGATATTTCCTTCCAATTTGCTGAGGTCATCGTTGAGATTGGCAATGTTGCCTGCATTGGCAGCGGCAGCATCAACAGCCTTCTTGGCAACAACGGCTGTAGCGGAGTCATTGTCGATAGCTGTCTTGACCTGCGCCCTCAACGTCTGGACATCAGTGGCAAGGGCTGCCCTGTCAATTTGGTCTTGCAGGCTGCCGATATCATTCGTGTAATCCTTACAAGACGTAAGGAAGCTGATGGAAGCCAAGACGAGGGCAACCACAAGCATTGCATTTAAATACTGTCTTTTCATCTTTCAAAAATTAAATACACATATAGGAAAAGTTAGAAAAATATTGCGATGTTTTTACCTTTACTTAGTGAGCAACACCTGGGTAGTGTCCACCTTCAGGTCGATGCTCTTGGCAGGCCGTGGCTTCACATACACAAGGAGAGCACGGAGAGAGTCTCCGTGTCCCTTGATGTAATGCACTTGCACCGAGTCGCCCTTCACCACGATGCCGTTATTGTATTCAGCGTCCTTCAGTCCAAAGAGAAGGGTATCCTCACCGTCATAGAGTTTCATACTCTTGAGAGTATCCATCCGTTGACTTGCTTCCACATCGGTCACTACTCCATCCACATGCTTCAGTTTCTCCTTGCAGGAGGATAGACTTCCCGTGATGACCAGGGCGGTCAAGGCTATTATCTGTATTCTTCTTTTCATCATTACTTGCTAATAAGTTGCTCGTTTTACTGTAAATGGCATTTTGCGCCGGATTTTCATCCTCACCGTACCCAAGTCTTCTAAAGAATATGTATGTATTTTTCTCACTTTGGGAAAAATACCAAAAGTTAGAAATATGTTGCGACGTGTGTCTCAACGCCGCAACATATAAGGGATTAGCACCGACTAAAACTCTGCGTTCTTAGGGGTACGAGGGAATGGAATCACGTCACGGATGTTCTGCATACCGGTCACGAAGAGAATCAGACGCTCGAAACCGAGACCGAAACCGGCGTGTGGACAAGAACCGTACTTGCGGGTGTCGAGATACCATGCCATGTCCTTCATCGGGATGTTGCGGCTCTCTATCTCGCCCATCAACTTGTCGTAGCTCTCCTCACGCACAGATCCGCCGATAATCTCGCCTATCTGCGGGAAAAGCACGTCGGTGCCCTGCACGGTCTGACCGCTCTTGCCGCCGAAGCCACTCTCCTCCTCGTCTATCTTCATATAGAATGCCTTGATAGCCTT
>CAVEJY010000130.1:0-13754 GCA_963616155.1 Acutalibacteraceae bacterium | reverse complement strand
ATCAGCACGGGGTTCTTGCCGTTCTTCTTCATGCCCTTCTTGTAGGTGAGGAAGATGGGAATCTTGGTGCCGTCCTTCGAGGTGTAGAACGCCATCTCCGAGGTGTAGTCGGCGAGCTTGAAGTTCACCTTCGGCGCACTGTAGATCTTGCTCTTGCCGGTGGCGAGGTCGTACTGGTAGATGCTGGTGGGCACGGTGTAGGAGGTGTAGCTGAAGAACAGCTCCTTGCGCTCGCGCTTGCCGCTGAAGCTGGCGGAGCCTACTCCCGGCAGGGCAATCTCCCCGATCTTCTCGCCGTTTATATGATAAAGGTACGCGCAAGAGCAGTTGTCCTTGGCGTAGGTGAGCACCATCTTGTCGCCGTCCACGAAGGTGACGTCCTTCAGTACGGCGTCGCTCTCGGGCACCAGCTCTTTCCATTCGCTGAAGCCCGGCTTGCTGAGGCTTGCCACCATCAGCCGGTACTTGGGTGCGCCGGCGTTGGTGTGCATGTAGATCTTGTCGCCGATGATTTCCACCGGGTCGTAGTTCTTGGAGCAGTCGCCCGTCAGCTGGATAAACTGCGAATTGGGCTGGCGGAGGTCACGCATGTAGAGGTTGACACCCTGGTCCATGCCCGACTCGAAGAGGAACATCGTCGTCTCTTCCTTGTTCACCGACACACTGTAGAAGCGCAGAGGGTTGCCGGGGTTCTGGTAGAAGAGCTGGTCCTGGCTCTGCGGAGTGCCCATCTTGTGGTAGTACACCTTCTGCACCTCGTTCTTGGCCGAGGTCTCCTTGCCCTTCTCCGGGGCATCGTAGGCACTGTAATAGAAACCGTCGCCCTGCCAGGTGGCACCCGTAAACTTCGCCCACACGATGTGGTCGTCAAGCAACTGGCGGGTCTTCACGTCCATCACATAGATTTCCTCCCAGTCGCTGCCGCTGCGGGAGATGGTATAGGCGAAGTACTTGCCGTCGTGGCTGAAGGAGATGCCTTTCAAGGCCACTGTACCGTCATCGCTCAACTTGTTGGGGTCGAGGAACACGTGGGGCTCGCCGCCCAGCTGGTCCATCTCGTAGAGCACCTCCTGGTTCTGCAGTCCGTCGTTCTTGTAGACGTACCACTTGCCGTTCTTCTCGAAGGGCGTGTACACCTTTTCGTAGTTGGACACCTCCTTGAGGCGTTTCAGGTATTTGGCGCGCTGGGGTATCTTGGCGAGGTAGGCGTTGGTCACTTCGTTCTCGGCGTTCACCCAGGCAGCTGTTGCGGCACTGGTGTCGTTCTCCAACGGCCGGAAGGGGTCTGCCACCTTCACACCGAAGTATTCGTCCACGGTGTTGTCCTTGGGGGCAGTGGGGTATTTCAGTCCCTGTCCCATCATCGTCATGGCGGTCATCGCCAGGGCGGAAGTCAGTAAGAGTTTTTTCATTTGTCCTTGTGTTGTTTGTATTCTGTTGCAAAAGTACATATTTATTATGGTATAAGCAAACATATTGGTGACAAAAGGCGGGCGGGGGCGTGAAAATGTAAGATTTCGCAGGGGAAAGGGAGAAAAAAGTAAGGCATGGCCGGTTTAATTCGGGAGAAAGTGTTACCTTTGCACCCAATTATATATAATAAGGTAAGAGGTATGAAGATTGTACGTTTCCTGAAGGATTGGAGTCTGCCGGTGGCGATAGCTTTCGGCAGCATCATGTATTTTGTTTTCGCTTATGTCCCGGCACTGCAGCCCGTATGCGACTGGTTCACCCCCATCAGCAGACCGATACTGCCGTCGTGCATGTTCCTGATACTCTTCGTCGTGTTCTGCAAGGTGGATTTCCACAACTTGCGCCCGGTGAAGTGGCACCTTTGGGTGGCAGTGCAACAGGTGGTGTTCGTCCTGGCAGTGGTGGGACTGATACTCGTCTTCCATCTGAAGGGAGAGCCGTTGGTACTGATGGAGGCACTCCTGGCTTGCATCATCGGCCCCTGTGCGGCGGCAAGCTCTGTCATCACGGCGAAGCTGGGCGGCAGCATGGAACAGATGACCACCTACACCTTCATCTCCAACTTCATCACGGCGGTGATGATTCCCGTCTGCTTCCCCTTGATAGAGAAGGAAGACCACATCACCTTCCTCTCCGCATTCGCCGGCATCCTCTACCAGGTGAGCATCGTGCTCGTGGTGCCAATGGGGCTCGCCTACATCGTGAAGCATTTCTGCCACCGCCTGCACCGCAAGATCATCAGCATCAAGGACCTCGGCTTCTATCTCTGGAGCGGTTCGCTGATTCTCGTGGCGGGCACCACGATGCGCAACATCATGCACGCCGGCACCTCGTTCCTGTTCATCGGCGTGATAGCCGTTTTGGGACTGTTGCTCTGCATCGTGCAGTTTGCCACGGGTCGTTTCATCGGACACTATTTCAACACCACGGTGGAGTCGGGGCAGGCACTCGGACAGAAGAACACCCCCTTTGCCATCTGGGCAGCCACGGCCTACCTCAACCCTCTCTCCACCGTAGGCCCCGGCTGCTATGTGTTGTGGCAAAACCTCATCAACTCCTTCGAGCTTTGGCACTACCAGCGACACCACAAGGAGGAGTAGGGAGACATTTTTCTCGTATATAGATGCAAGAAATGCCGCCGAGTCGATGGCGGATTAAAATAATTGTTGTACTTTTGCAGCGGATTTGAAGACAACAAAAACATTTCACCATAAACAATGACAACAGAATTACAGAAACGTCCCCTTTTCAAGGAGGTACAGGACTACGCATTCATCGCCATCGGCATGATTTCCTATGCTATCGGCTGGAATGTGTTCCTGCTTCCCACCAATGTCACGGCAAGTGGATTGCCGGGTATCTCCTCCATCATCTACTGGGCCACCGGTCTGCCGGTGCAGGTGCCTTATTTCATCGTAAATGCCTGTCTGCTGATAGCCGCCCTCAAGATATTGGGGCGCAAGTTCTGCGTGAAGACCGTCTTCGCCGTGGTAGTCGTGACCATCCTCACCTCCGTCTTCTCCCAGCTGACGGGAGACATTCATCTGCTGAAGGACGAACCCCTATGGGCTGCCATCTTAGGTGCCGTGTTCTGTGGATGTGGCATCGGACTGGGATTCTCTGCGGGAGGAAGTACGGGTGGCACGGACATCGTCGCCGCCATCGTCAACAAGTACCGTGACATCTCGTTGGGCCGTGTCATCATGATCTGCGACATCTTCATCATCTCCTCCAGCTATTTCGTGGTGCACGACTGGGAAAAGGTACTCTTTGGCTATGTGGTGCTCTATGTGCAGGCGTTCTGTATAGACCAGGTGGTGAACAACCGCCGCCGTTCGGTGCAGTTCTTCATCATCTCGAAGAAATACGAGGAAATAGGCAGGCGCATCAACACCGATGCCGACCGTGGCGTGACGGTGGTGGATGCCTCGGGCTTCTACTCGGGACAGGACGTGAAAATGCTCTTCGTGCTTGCCAAGCAGCGCCAGTCGCAGACCATCTTCCAGCTGATAGAGGAGATAGACCCCCAGGCGTTCGTCTCGCAAAGCTCTGTCATCGGCGTGTACGGCAATGGCTTCGACAAGATCAAGTACAAGCCCAAGGAGAAGAAACAATAGGAGTTTCGGGTGGTTTCTTAGGTAGAAACCATTTCAAATCGCACCTGCTTGTTTCTTGCCGTCATTAAAAAAGGCTTTGGGGAACAATCCTCAAAGCCTTTTCTCTGTAGTATGAAAATAGATGCCTTTATTTCTTTGTCATGGTGCAGGTCGTGCCTTCGTAGATGTATTGGGAATTGCTATACCATGCCGTGAAATCCTTGAAGGTGATGGTGCCGTCATCGCTGATGGTTCCTACCACGGAGGTCTCCTCTGAGCTAATGGAAGCAAACGTGTAATAGGTGGCCCAGCCACTCGGCTCGATGGTGATGGTCTTGGCACTCAAGTCTACACTGGCGGTGAAATTCTCTTCCCATCCGTAGAAATTGTAGATGTTGAGTGTGCCGTCGTCGTTCTTGCTGATGGTCACCTCATCGGTGCGGTCTATGCTTTGAGGGCTCCAGTCAGAGCTGAACCCATCTTCACCTTCACTCTTGGCAGCGTAGATGCCGCAGAGGTCGTCGATGGTCAGGTCTGCGCTTCCCCAGGCGAAGTCTTCGTAACCGTAGCCTAAATAGTTGCCGTCCTTGTCGTACAGATAGGTATAGAACCATACCTCGCCATGGATCTTGTTGCCCGTGAACTTGGATTCGCCGCTTCCGGGATAGATGTAGACGTACTTCTCGCTGCTTACCCAGAATGCGTACCAACCGTCTTCTTCCGTGGCGAGCGGAGAAATCTCCGTGCCGCCCTCGGGTACGCTGAAGCTGATGCTGTAACCTTCCGCTCCGTAGGGTGCCTCGATGCTGTAGCTGCCGTCGTCGTATGCCACGATGTCGGCGGTGAAGGTCTCATTCTCCAGAATTCGTGAGGTGTAGGTGCCTGTCTTGCGCCAAATCTCAGCCTTGGTGCGCTCGAAGGTGAGGGAGATGGTCTCTGAGTTGGAGTAAGCCTCGTCGGTACTGATGGCAGTGATGCCGATGGTGTATGTGCCGATGGCAAGGTTGGTAAGGGTGATACTGTTCGTGTCGGTGGAGCCCTTCACGGTTTCGCCTTCTGCGTTTTTGTAGCTGTACTGGTAGGTTGTGGCATGCTCCACGGCTGGCCAGGTGATGGTTACGCCACCGTTGGCACTGCTTGCATGGGGTACGGGGTTGTCAAGAGGTGTAATGGCGTTGGTCGTGGCGGTGAGGGTGGCGACGGGAGAGGTACTCTTGTCGCCGGTAACTGCCGCATAGGCCCATACCTTGAGGGTATAAGTGGTGTTGGGAACCAAGCCTGTGGCAACTACCGATGTCTCGTTGGTAACGTTGCCCATGACCCGGTTGTCGCCCTCATACAATTCATAGGCATACTGTGTGGCACCACTCACGGGCTTCCAGTTGAAAGCGAGTGAGCTTACCATGGTCTCGCTCTGTGAGATGGACGGTGTGTCCAGCGGTGTCTTCACTACGTCGTCGCTGCTGCAT
The DNA here is from genome assembly GCA_963616155.1 of Acutalibacteraceae bacterium. Classification (GTDB taxonomy): domain Bacteria; phylum Bacteroidota; class Bacteroidia; order Bacteroidales; family Bacteroidaceae; genus Prevotella. The sequence continues at coordinate 8,716 of CAVEJY010000130.1, read as the reverse complement.
GAGGCAAGGCTCATGCAGGCGATGATGGCGAGCAATAGGATATAATGTATCTTTTTCATTGTTGTCTTGTTTTATGATTGATGTTTGTCTTGTGCGCCACTACTCTTCCACCTGTGCGAAACGGATGTGGATGTAGTTGTAGTCGTCTGAAGAACCGTCCGTGTATTCCGTGTAGTAGGTTCCAAACAAACCATATCCCTTGGAGAAGGAGATGTAGGAGTAGTCGCCATATCCCGTGTAGCTGCGCATGATATATACTCTGCTGATGGTCTTCTCGCCCAAGGTCCATTGTGGATATTCGCCATTGGCGGTGTCATAGAGCAGGAAGCAGTTCACTCCGTCGGAAGACCAGTTCTCGTAGTTGGTGTATGGCTCCATCTTGTAGTAGCCTGTCTGTCCGTCGGCAGCTCCGCCCACGGTGAAGGTCATGTCCAGCCCAGATCCAACGAAGTCCTTGATGCGGTAGCGGTTGGTGGAACCGAGGCGTTCTATCTCTGTATTCCATGTCTGCTCGCTGTCTCTCACCTTCCAGCTGACGACGGCCTGGGGAACATAGGTGTCCCAGCTTGCCTCCATCACATAGGCACTGTATATGGAAGATCCGTTGAGTTCGGTGTAGTGGTCGGCGTATTCATCACCGATGGCGAGACTGAAGGCGTACTTCTTGTTCTCCTCCATTGTACCCAGCCCGATGGTGAGCGTAGTGCTCTTCTCTCCGGCCTTGAAACTTACGGAGGAGGGTATGGTGAGACCTTCGGCTGCCGATTTGCAGATGATGGGTACCTCTGCTGCCTGAGTGTCGTCTTTGCGGGAGACGATGATGTCTACCGAGGTCTTCTCGCCGGGAGAGTTGATGAAGTCGGCGGCATTGCTGGCGTCGAAATATACCTGCATACTATTGGCCGGTGTCGGTGTGCCGGGCACATAGTCGCTGTCTGCCTTGTCGTTGCACGCCGTGAAACCGATTGTCACGGCGAGCAACAGGGATATGTTGTATATAATTCTTTTCATAGGATTCTTCTTTTTTGTACGTTACTTGCAATATTGTGCGATGTCTGCCACCGGGTCCGGGTTCATCACCACGCCCTTGTTGAAACTGCGCTCTGTCTCCGGGATGTAGAAGTTCATCCAGGGGGCTGTATAGTTAGCCTTCGATTTCAGACGATAGGTCTCCAGGTAGTTGGTGCCTTCCTGGGTACGGTCTACCTGTATTCCGAGTCGCTTGTAGTCGGCGAAGAGTACGTCCTCGCCCCAGAACTCGATATATTTCTGGGCGATCATCTCCTTGATGAACTCACTGTCTGTCGTAGCCTGGCTTGTGTAGGTGGAACCTTGACTGTAGCGGTAATTGTTGAGGAAAGATTCCAGCTGGCTCTTGGCTGATGCCAGACCTTCGGTGTGCAGGGCAGTCTCCATCTTGATGAAGTACATCTCCTCCACGCGCATCAGCGGGATGGCCACGAGCATTCCCACATCCTCTGACTCCATGTCGCCCGAGGCGGGACGGAACTTCAGATTGGCGTATGCCGGCAGGCGGCTCCAGTTGGTGTTGTCGGAGATGGACGAAGTGGTCTCGTCTTTCAACTGTGTCTCGTATTTGTCGCTGGGAACACTCGCCGCCCCGGCATCCTCAGGGGCAACCCAGGTAGTCTTGCGCCAGTCGCCGTCGCCAATCTTGTCGTAGAGAGCCTTGCTGATGCAACGGTACTCGCCACCGTAGGCAGGGATGCCCCAAGTGGGTTCGGAGGCGAAGAGACCCGGGATGGTACACCAGTAGCTAGGGGTCTGCTCGGTAGATGTGAACTTGTAGTCCCATATCCAGGAAGACTCCTCGGTGTTAAAGCCCGTCTGTGCATTGTGCCATTCGTCTTCTGTCATGGGACTGTAGCCGGTGTTGATTACCTTCTGCGCATATTCCGCTGCCTTCTTGAAACAGTCGTTGGCACTGGTGATGCCTAAGGCTGTGTAGCCGTCGTCATCGTTCTCGTGTTGCAACTGCTCCGTCAGGTCTTCCGGGTTCCGGTCGAAACGTGTGGCGATATAGAGCCAAAAACGGGCTGACAGACCGTTGATTACATCCTCGTTGATGTCGTTCTTCCCGCTGCGGACGTAGTCGCCGATGTATTTCTCGGCCAGGGTGAGGTCTCTGTTGATGAAGCGGTACATTTTGTAGAAGGGTGCGCGGGGATTGTTCTTGCTTTCCTCTGCCGTGGTACTCTCGGTCACGATGGGTACGGTGAGTCCCATCACGCCATTGGTCTTTGCCTTGTTGTCGAGGGTCTCATAGCCTGTCTTGTAATACTCGAACATGGTGGAGAGCTGCATGTAGCAGAGGGCGCGGTAGGTGTGTACGATACCGAGCGACTGCTTCAGCTCTGTACTTGCGCTTTCCTCGTCCATTCCCGAGAGGATGCGGTTGGTGTTGTTGATGAAGCTGTAGTAATAATAATAAGGATAGCAGGAGTAGTCTGCCAGACTGGTGGCTGCTTCCAACGACTTCTGGTAATTCCAGGAAGAACCTGACGTGGGCATTCCGTCGAGCATCACGTCCCGCCACAACATATAACAGGGATAGCCCCAGTCGCCAAGTGCCTCATACCAACTGCCGGCTGTGGAACCGTAGGTGTCGGTCTCAATCATCTTTGCCTTCAGACCGTTGACAAGCATGCTGAATGACTTGCTGCTGCTGTTCACTTGGTTTTTGGATGCCACATCCGTAGGCTCCACGGTGTCCATGCAACTGCCCAATGCCAATGTGGCAGCCGCAAGTGGAATCATATATATCTTCTTTACGAAAGTATTCATAACATTGTGTTTTTAGAATTGTACGGAAATACCGGCTGTGACAGTGCGGGCAGGGGCGTATTTGACGTCGCTGCTCACTGAGCCTTGGTAACTGATGCGTGGGTCGAAGCCCTTGCGGTGACTCCAGTAGGTGAGGTTCTCGCCAGACACATAGAGACGGAGATGGGTGAGCCCCAGAGGCTGGATCCATTTCTTCGGGAAGGTGTAACCCAACGATACGTTCTGCAATGACAGCCAGCTGGCATCGGTCAGGAATCGGTCGGAGTTGCTTGCCGAGTACTGGTCGCCAAACTGGAAACGGGGAATGTCGGAGCTGGTGTTTTCTTCGCTCCATGCGTTCAGCAGGTCCTTGTGCAACGCCTGGCCGGTGAAGCCTGCCGTCGGGTTGGTCATCAGCGACTGGTAACTCCAGTCCATTGCCTTTCCGCCCACGGAGTAGGCAAAGGAAATGTTGAAATCGAATCCGTATGCCGATACGCTGGTGTTGAAGCCGCCGTAGAAGTCGGGCAGTGCCGTGCCGCAGTTGAAGTAGTCCTTGTCGTCAGAGATGTCGTACGGGTTAGTCGTGGTAGTCAGATTGCCGTCGGCATCGTGGATGTACCACATGGACTCTCCGGACTCGTTGACTCCAGCGTATTTCCTCAGCCGCCAGGTGTACATGGGCAATCCCTCGCCATAGAAGTAACTGTTGCTGGTGTAACCGGCATGGCCGTCGAGGCTGTTGTACTTGTTGTCATCGTTCAGACGCAGGATTTTGTTCTTGTAGGTGGTTAGGTTGGCACCGACGGTCCACTTGATGTCTTTGGTGTAGATCACGTCGCCTTCCAACTCAATCTCCACACCTTTGTTTACCATGTCGCCGATGTTGGAGGAGTAACCGCTATAGCCTTGTGACAAGGGGACCTTCACGGTACAGAGCATGTCGGTGGTCTTGCGGTAGAAGTAGTCTACTCCACCTCTCAGGCGGTTCTTCAGTATCTCAAACTCGAAGCCGGCGTTCACATTGGTCACGGTCTCCCATGTGATGTTCTCGTTACCCACGTTCTTCAGGGTGAGACCGATCTCGTTGCCCTCACCCTTCTTGATGTTGTAGGTGTCGGTATAGAGGAAATCGTCGATGTTGTCGTTGCCGTTCTGACCGAACGATGCTTTTAATTTCAGGGTGTTGAGCCATGTCGCTTTCTTCATCCAGTCTTCCTTCGTAATAATCCACGCACCGCCGAATGAATAGAAGTTACCCCAGCGATGGTCGGGGTGGAAACGCGAGGATGCGTCGCGGCGGTAGGACAGCTGGCCAAAGTACTTGCCGTCGTAGTCGTAGAGACCGCGGAAAATCCAACCCTCGGTGTTGTAGTTGCTCTTGTAGGAGGAGTTGGAGATGTAGGTGGTGGCACCGTCCAGCTCCTGGTTGCCGAAGTAGGAGAACATATTCTTGCGGTCACCAGTCATGTAGTCGTAGGTGTGCTTGTAGTTCTCATGACCGGCGAGGAGCGATACGTTGTGCTTGCCGAAGCTGTGGGCGTACTTGAGCAATTCCTGGAAATTGACGGAGTTGTAGTTGTAGTCATATTTGTAGACATAGCCGTTCGGAAAGCTCATGTAGCCGAAACCATAATAGGGGTTGATGGTCTCGGTCATGCGGTTGGAACTGTTGTAGATGTTGCCGCTCAATGTGGCGGTGAGTCCTTCCACGATTCTGATGTCGGCGAATCCGTTCAGCGTGAATGTATTGGAAACAGTGTTGTTGGTGTTGAGGGTGGCATCGGTGATGCCGTTCGACTGCGAGATGTAAGGGCGTACATAGCTAGATCCCAGGTACATACCATCGCCATAGTCGCCGACTACTCCATACTCGTTCTTGAGGATGTTGCCGTCGCCGTCACGCAGGTAGACGGGATAGATGGGGGCCATCATGGCTGCCTGATAGAAAATGTTGTTGCTACCGGTAGAACTTTCGTCAGCATTGTTGGTGTCGGAATGGGCATAGTTGATGTTGCCGCCTACGTTGAGCCATTTGGTTGCCTTGTAGTTGGCTTTCATGCGGGCAGTGTAACGCTCGTAGTCGCTGCCCACCACGATGCCCTCGTTGTTGAGATAGCCCAACGATGCATAGAACTGACCTTGCTCGTTGCCACCGTTCACACTCACGTTGTATTCTTGGCGTAGGGCGTTACGGTAGGTCTCGTTGATCCAGTCGTCGGGCATGATGGTGTATACGTTGCCGTTGTTGTAGACACGGTTGCCTAATGTAGCGTTGGGGTTCAGCTTGCCATTGTCGCCAACCAGATACTGGCCTTCGGGGACGGTGTAGGGGAGATAGCCCAGTCCGCCGTCGGCAGAGGCTCCGCCGAGAGTGGCGTTGGCGTTGGCATGTGCCTCATAGGGGGTCTGACCCTTGGCGAGGAAGTTGCGGTAAAGTCCGCTGTAGTAGGTCTCTATGTATTCGGCAGGGTCGTCGATGGTGTCATAGCGCTTGGAGCTTCTGCTGCTCCAACCCAGTTTTGCATCCAATGTGACGGTTGCCTTGCCCTGTGAGCCTTTCTTGGTGGTGACGATAATTACGCCGTTGGCACCGCGCGCACCGTAGAGGGCATTGCTCGCAGCATCCTTTAGTACGGTGATGCTTGCCACGTCGGAAGGGTTGATGCTGTTCCATGCTCCATCGTAGGGAACGCCATCCAAGACGATGAGCGGGTCGTTGCCTGCGTTGAGAGAACTGAAACCGCGGATGCGGAACTCGGGCTTGGCGTCAGGGGAACCTGAAGATTGAAATGACTGCAAACCGGCAACATTGCCTTGGAGGGCATCCATGACATTGTTGACCTGTCGCTTCTCCAATGACTTGCTGTCCACGACTCCTGCAGAACCTGTGAAGGATGACTTCTTCTGCTCACCGTATGCCACGACAATCACCTCGTCGAGCTGGCGGTCCTGTGACTGAAGGCTCACCTTCATGCCGGGTGCTGCCTTCACGGTCTGGGAATCCATGCCAAGGTACTTGATGACGATCATGTCGCCACGCTTTGCCGAAGGAAGTGTGAAATTACCGTCTGTATCGGTGATGGTGCCGGTCTTCGTTCCCTTCAACTGCACCTGGGCTCCGATAACAGGTTCTCCGTTCTCATCGACAACTTGTCCGCCTACTACCGTAGGTGACTGAGCCATCATCTGTCCTGATGCTGCGAGCAGCATGGACATCATAAAAACCTTTGTTCTCATATCTCTCTATTTAGGTGTTGATATTTCCTTTTATTGGGGTCGTTATCCCTATCTTCTTGTTCTGGGTGCAAAGTTATGCTTTTTCTCTGATATTACCAAATAATTGTTAGGGAATTTATAGAAGACGTGTCTTTTTGTTACAAATATACGGTTTGCTGCTTCTAAATGTTATGTTTTGCAACGTCATATTATCTTCATCTCTCCATCATATCTTTGCAATATCCTTTCTGTACCTTTGCAACCAAATCAAGATGTTTTGTAAGATTTAGAAAAGGAAAAGAGAAAATGAAGGTGATTTTTGTTATTCAGGGCGAGGGAAGAGGGCATCTCACTCAAGCCTTGGCGTTGAAGGAAATGCTTCTGCGTAGCGGTCATGAAGTAGTGGATGTGATGGTGGGTAAAAGTAAAAACCGCGAACTTCCTGCATTCTTTAAGGATAAGATAGGTGTGCCTGTCACCTTATTCAATAGTCCCAACTTCCTGCCGTCCAAGGACAATCGTAAGCTGGGCTTGGTGAGTTCCATCGCTTACAATAGCCTTTTGGTGCCTTCTTACCTGAAAAGTATGCTTATGATTCGCCGCCACATCAAGGAGAGTGGTGCGGAAATGGTGATTAATTTCTATGAGATATTGTGTGGACTTACTTGCTCTTTGTTTCAGTTGGGAATGCCCGAGGTCTGTGTCGCCCACCAATATCTGTTCCTTCATTCTTCCTTTAGGATGCCCAACAGATATCCAGTCCCGGAATATCTGCTTCGTCTCTTCACAAAGGCCACTTGCATGGGGGCTTCCTATAAGATGGCTCTTTCCATCAGAGAGTATGAGGATGAACCCACGCAGAACATCAAGGTTGTTCCGCCGCTTCTCCGGAAAGGGGTGAGAAACAGTATCCGCCATCATGGTGACTATATCCTGGGTTATATCCTCAATGCCGGTTTTTATAAGGATGTGGTGACGTGGCATGAGAAACATCCACGGGTAAAACTTCACTTCTTTTGGGATAAAAAGGGCGTGCCGGCGGAGGTGAGAGTCGATGAGAACCTGACTTTCCATCAACTCGATGACGAGAAATTCCTTCGTATGATGGCTGACTGCAAGGCGTATGCCACTACGGCAGGATTCGAGAGTGTATGCGAGGCTCTTTACATGGGTAAGCCTTGTCTGATGATACCAACTCATGTGGAGCAACTTTGTAATGCGGTGGATGCCGAGAAGGAAATGGTAGGAGTGGCAAGCGAGGACTTTGACATCAGTAAATTGGTGGATTTCGCCCACGGATATGAGGAGGACGTCGAGTTCAGAATGTGGGAAAATCGCGCCGAGACACGTATCTTGGCTGTGTTGGAAAATGCTTATTGGGATTATTATAATACAAGTAGTGTCGCTTATGAGGGCGATTCTTTGCTGGGCAAAATGATGTGGCGGTTATCCACAGGGGGTGCATCATGAAGTCATGATGCACCCCCTGTGGATATTGTTGTTAATCTGTAGTTAGATTTCGTTCAGTACCGTTTCCAACCTCTGTATGAAGTCGTCCACGTTCTCCTTGGTGAGTACCAATGGGGGGAGGATGCGGAGGATGTTGGTGCCGGCGCAACCGGTGAAGCAGTGCTGCTCGTGGATAAGCTTGCTGCGCACCTCCTTGTGGGGAATGTCGAGGACTGCTCCCACCATCAGACCGCGGCCACGTACCTCGGTGATGTGGCTGTTGCGCTTCTGCAACTCCTTCAACTGGGCGATGAGGTATTCGCCCACCTCATGCACGTTCTCCACGATGTGCTCCTGCTCGTACACATCGAGTACGGCGAGGGCGGCAGTACAAGCCAGGTGGTTGCCGCCGAAGGTAGTGCCGAGCTGACCGTATACGGGCTTGAACTCCGGTGAAATCAATACGCCACCCATAGGGAAGCCGTTGCCGATGCCCTTTGCCACGGTGATGATGTCGGGCTGGATGCCGAGCCACTGGTGGGCGAAGAACTTGCCGCTACGGCCATAACCGCACTGGATTTCGTCGCAGATAAGGAAGGTGCCGTACTTCTTGCAGGCTGCCTGCAGGCCCTGGGCGAACTCGGGAGTCACCATATTGCAACCGCCCACGCCCTGGATGGCCTCGATGATGCAGGCGCAGACATCGCCCTTGGCGAGCTCCTGCTCCCAAGCCTCCAAGTCGTTGATGGGGAGGTAGGTGACATGACCGTTGTCATTGATGGGGGCGATAATCTTCGGGTTGTTGGTTGCCTCTACGGCGAGGGAGGTTCTGCCGTGGAAGGACTTTGACAGGGCGAGGATGCGGGTTCTGCCGTTGGTGAAGGAAGCCAACTTCATGGCATTCTCGTTTGCCTCGGCACCCGAGTTGATGAGGAAGAACTGGTAATCCTCATAGCCGCTTGCCTTGCCCAGTCGCTCTGCGAGCTTCACTTGGAGCTTGTTGATGACAGAATTGGAATAGAAGCCCAACTCATTGATTTGCTTGGTGAGCATCTCCACATAGTGGGGATGGCAGTGGCCAATGCTGATGACAGCATGGCCGCCATAGAGGTCAAGGTATTCCTGACCGTTCTCGTCCCATACCTTGCAGCCTTGTCCTTTTACTATATTAATATCGAAAAGGGGATATACGTCGAATAGTTTCATATTTTTAAGTGAAGAGTGAAGAACGAAGAGTGAAGAATTCTCTTGTTCTCAAAGGTTT
>CAVEJY010000129.1:0-4583 GCA_963616155.1 Acutalibacteraceae bacterium | reverse complement strand
TCTTTACTTGCTAAGAGAAAGTGTATTTCTCAAAAGCGAGTGCAAAAGTACAAACATTTCCCCAAACCACCAAATCTTTCAAGAAAAAAGTTTAGAAATTAACGGTATTTTAACAAATAAAGTACTTTTGCAAGACTTCAAAAGCAAAAACTCCTTATTTTATACCTGCGCATTCGCACCCGTTCGTGTGCGCGCACATACGCATAAGCATAACTGAAAAACATTGTCAAAGACCTGCATTTTTCGTTAAAAGATGAGAAACGCCTTGTTTTTCTGAGGAAAAGGCATTATTTTTGCAGGCAGTTTCATCGAAAGAAAATATTAACAAACAAATAAAACGATTGAGTTATGACAGAAAGAGAAATGTACAATGTGATAAACGAGCAGAGCCAACCGGCTTCTGGCTTCAGCATCAACAACAGAGAACGTGGCTTGTCGGGAGCTTTCCCAGCACTCATGCGCAAGGTATATGTATGGATGGCTCTCGCCCTCCTCATCACAGGCATCACTGCCTTCGGGGTAGCAAGCAGTCCCACCCTACTGATGACCATCATGACCTCCAAAGGACTGATGTGGGGACTAATCATCGCAGAGTTGGCATTGGTCTTCGCCATCAGCGGTGCCATCAACCGCCTGTCCCTCGGTACCGCAACGCTGTTGTTCATCGTCTACTCCGTGCTTAATGGCACGATGCTCTCATCCATCTTCGTTATCTACCAGCCGATGGTCATCGCCAAGGTATTCTTTATCACGGCAGGTACCTTCGGAGCCATGGCATTCTACGGTTACAGTACCAAGAGAGACTTGACATCTATCGGAAAGATCCTGTTCATGGCACTGATTGGCCTGGTAATTGCCACTGTGGTGAATATGTTCCTGAAGAGTCCCGGCTTCGATTACATTCTGAGTTACATAGGAGTCGCCATCTTCACGGGTCTGACTGCATGGGACACACAGAAGATCAAGCAGATGCTCCAGACACAGTATGACATGAGCGAGGGCGCGCAGAAACTGGCTTTGCTTGGTGCTCTCAGCTTGTATCTCGACTTCATCAATCTCTTCCTCTACTTGCTTCGTATTTTCGGGGGCAACAACAGAGATTAAAAGAAATTGTTGTTTAAAGGAGAAATGAGGCAGTTCTTATGTTACACCAGAACTATCCTCATTTCTTTGGTTCTTCCGCTTTTCGAGTTGGTAAGACAGTCCATGGAAACTACTGAGTTGCTCTTAGTTTTGAGTATCAGTGGTCCGTTCAGAACATGTACGCCCCAAAGGGGCAGCCTGCACATAGCCCAGGGCAAGCGAAGCGGCACCATGGGTATGTATGTAGTGTGGAATGACGCTCTGAAAGAGCAAAAGCATAATTCATTCATAACGTGGGCTTTACCTTTCCGCTTCGCGCCGGTGACCGTTGGTTCAGCCCGAGGTTTCACTCGGAGTACCGCTCGCAGTGAACTAATTTGTTACGATTACGCTGTCTTACCAACTCGAAAAGCGGAAGAACCATAAAAATGGAAATAAAAGATTGGCTACATTCTAATCAAGAATAAGTTCTATAAGAAAGAGATGTATCATACATGAAGCTCCTTAAAAAGTTACCTAATTCAACCTTTTAGAGAGTTTCATATATGACACACCTTCTTTTTGCTTTCTACCTTATACCATTAATCGATTTCCTCGTCAGCCTCATAGCCACCCATCTCACGGATAGCGTTCTTCAACATCGTATACTGCTGATAGAGGTGATTGACTGCTTCCTCGCCCTTGGTGTAATCGTGCATTGGAGCCTTGAGGAAGAAGCTCAAGAAACGCTGGATGCCATAACGGCCAGCACGAGCTGCAAGGTCGCTCAACAAAGTAAGGTCGAGCAACAGAGGTGCTGCAAGGATTGAGTCACGACAAAGGAAGTTAATCTTAATCTGCATTGGATAGCCCATCCATCCGAAGATGTCTATGTTATCCCAACCCTCCTTATTATCATTGCGAGGTGGATAATAGTTGATGCGTACCTTATGGTAATACTGTGTATCCTCGTCATTGCCATGACCATAGAGGTCGGGCTGCACATCTGGCTTCAAGATGGTTTCCAAAGTAGAAAGTTTGCTTACCTCCTTGGTGTGGAAATTGGCAGGTTCATCAAGAACAAGACCATCACGGTTACCGAGGATGTTGGTAGAGAACCAGCCATTCAAGCCAAGGCAACGAGTACCGATGATAGGAGCAAAGCCACTCTTTACCAAAGTCTGCCCAGTCTTGAAGTCCTTACCAGCAATAGGCATCTTGGTCTTCTCTGCAAGTTCCCACATAGCAGGAATGTCAACAGTAGTGTTAGGAGCACCCATGATGAAAGGAGCCCCCTCTGTCAAGGCTGCATAAGCATAGCACATAGAAGGAGCGATATGCTCACGGTCATCAGCCTTCATGGCAGCCTCAAGGGATGCCAATGTGCCATGGATATTCATGTCTACCGGCACATAAATCTCAGTAGAAGCAGCCCAGATGACCACGATACGAGCACAACCATTTTTCTCCTTGAAGTCGCGGATGTCCTGTCGAAGAGCCTCCACCATCTCCCAGCGGGTCTTGCAGTCCTTCACGTTGTCGCCATCAAGACGTTTAGCATAGTTCTTGTCGAAAGCAGCCTTCATTGGCACAATTTTCTCCAACTCGTCTCTTACAGGATTGATGTCCTTCTCTTTCAACACCTCTGCATACATAGCAGCCTGATAAGCATTCTGCGGATAGACATCCCATGTACCGAACACAATATCATTGAGGTCTGCCAAAGGAACGATGTCCTTGTAATGCAAGTATTTCTTGTCTTCACCACGTCCCACACGAATCTTATCGTATTGAGTCATAGAACCAACAGGTTTTGCGAGACCCTTGCGAGCCATGAAAACACCTGTCATAAAAGTTGTAGCGACAGCGCCGTTACCAACAACCATGATGCCTAACTTACCTTCAGCTGGCTTAACATTTTTCTGTTTCATTTTTTAGGTTTTTCCTTATTATGTTAACTTAAAACTATTTCAGTTTACAAATATAGCTAAAACCTACGACAATCCCTTGGTTTTCACACAATTTAATCTAACATGTTCCTTCATATATATGTTTGTACGCAAAATCGGACATTTCTTATGCGAAAAAGGCACATTATTCAGCGAGCTACAAATTCGCATAAATATACCATTACAATATACTGCATTTATAAATTATCATTGCTAATATGTATTTTTATTAGCATTTATTTGGCTATTTGCAAATAAATTCGTAATTTTGCAGCCGACAAACGAATAAAAATACATCGCATGAAAGTTAAGAACAGCAGAATGGAAGCCCTCAAGATGCTTATCTCCAGCCAGGAGTTAGGCTCACAGGAAGAAGTATTGCAAGCATTGGCAAAGGAAGGATTCCAACTTACACAAGCCACATTGAGCCGTGACCTCAAGCAGCTGAAAGTAGCCAAGGCCGCCTCCATGAACGGCAAATATGTATATGTATTGCCAAACGAGACAATGTACAAGAGGGTTTCCAATCCACGTTCGGCACGCGAGATGCTGCTCAGCCCCGGTTTCGTGTCCATCAACTTCTCGGAGAACATGGTTGTCATCAAGACTCGTCCCGGCTACGCAAGCAGCATCGCCTACAACATCGACAACAGCGACATCCCCCAAATTCTGGGCACCATCGCCGGCGACGACACCATCTTCCTGGTAAAGAAGGAAGGCACCAACCCGAAGGAAATCCTCAAGTTGCTGTCGGACATCATTCCAGAGATCAACTATTAAGCGACAAGATTATCAACGAACAAACAACAACATTATAAAAAGACAAAGAGAAAAATGGAAGAAGTAAAAGTCATGGTGGCCGATGAGAGCCATATCAAGTACATCGACACCATTCTGACTACCATCGCAGAGGCAGCCGCCAAGCGCGGCTCGGGCATCGCCAAGCGTTCCACGGAGTATGTGGCCACGAAGATGCGCGAGGCAAAGGCCGTCATTGCCCTGCAGGGCGAGAAGTTCGCAGGATTCAGCTACATCGAGACATGGGGCAACAAGCACTATGTCACCACATCGGGATTGATCGTTCACCCGGACTTCCGAGGCATCGGACTGGCGAAGCGCATCAAGAACCTCACCTTTACGCTTGCCCGACAGCGATGGCCGCACGCCAAGATATTCTCCCTCACATCCGGTTCGGCGGTGATGAAGATGAACACGCAGTTGGGCTACCTGCCCGTCACCTTCGCCGACCTCACTGACGACGAGGCTTTCTGGCGTGGTTGCGAAGGTTGCGTCAACGTGGATGTCCTCCACCGCACCAACCGCAAATACTGCATCTGCACCGCCATGCTCTTCGACCCAGAGGAACACCTGCCCATCAAACTGCCGCAGGAGGTGATCGAAAGAATCAGAAAGATTGACGGAACACAGGCAGAACTCTAAATCCTATATATATAATAAGGTATTAGCAAGAAAGCCAATTCAACATTCAACACTTAACATTCACATTAAATATAAGGTTATGGCAAACAAAAAAGTAGTAGTCGCTTTCAGCGGCGGTCTCGACACATCATA
>CAVEJY010000128.1:0-2036 GCA_963616155.1 Acutalibacteraceae bacterium | reverse complement strand
TCTCCCAAGTTGGTACTCTCGGAGTTGGTGAGGATGTAGAGGTCGATGTTCTCCAGATTCTCGTTGCCGACTTTGCGCAGGATGCGCAGACTCAGTGTATAAGAGTCGTTGACGGCGGTGGCGGGTTGGTCTTCCTTGTAGGAGAGGGGCAGGGCATCATCGCCGGATCCAGACTTGAACACCCATACCTTGATGCTGTGGATGTCGCTTTCCGTGGTGGGGTTGGCGTTGGTATCGTCGTTGCCCAAGGTGCTGCCGTCCGCCCTCGTCACGGTGGGCGCAGAGGTGGAGAAGCTCAGGTTGAGGTAGGCTTCCTCTGCCGTTGCAGTCCCTGCGGTATCTTGTTCCGAGCAAGATGTTACATAGCCCAACATGAGCAAGGAAGCGAAAACCGTGCTTAGTAGGCGTGTCATCTTGGTCAAGATTGGGTTGTTATGTTTCATCTTTCTTTGTTTTTACTTATACAATACTTATACTTGGTGTTCTCCATGTTTGTCCTTGGCGGGGACTTCTTAGTGCAGGTCGGTGTTCTTGAGGTTGAGCACCCATCCGTTGACCCTCATCTTGGCGGCGATGTTGTAGTCGCGGGAGTCGGGCACATAGAACATCAGCACATAGTGGTCCTCGCGGTCGAGGTATTCCTGGTCGCCCCAGTCCTTGTTGACGTGTTCGCCGCAGAGGGCGAGGAACCAGGGCAGGGAGTGGTTGAACACCTCCTTGGGGTTCTCGGGGTCGCGCTTGTCGGTGATGATGATGCGCTTGTCGCTGTAGGTGGTGCTGCCGTCGGCAGCCTTGGTGGTGGCCACCTGGTCTGAGGTGCGCTCAAACATACGGGAGGAGGAGAGGTCGTACACCAGTGCCTGGTCTACGGGCTGTCCGTCCACGAGGGTTTCCTCGTCGCCGTAGTTGCTGCGGCGCTCCTCGTTATAGGGCAGGTAGGTGATCAGTTCGTTCTGCACCTTGTCGCCCTTGTGGTCGAGCCAGGCTGCGGAGCCTTCGATGCGCACGTCGAAGTTCTCGGGCTTGAAGTCGGTCTGGTTGTTCTCGTAGGGCAGCAGCACGATGCGGTAGGTCTTGGTACACTTCATGAGGCTGAGGGTGGAAGCCACCACGTTGCCGGTCTTGCCCTCGGCGTCGAGGTTTTTGAAGTCTACGCTGGTCTGTGCGGTATAGAGGGCGGCGAACTCCTTGTTGTTCTTGGTGGTGTCGCCCGCCGTCTCGCCTCCCATCTTCTCGGTGAGGTCGTCGATGGTGGAGACGCCCGGTGTGAGGGAGGAGAAGGAGAACTCCATCTCGTCTTCGCCGTTGGCTTTGGTGCCGATCTGCTGGTTGCGTGCGAGGCACACGAAGGTGTACTTGCCGTCTTTCAGTCCGCTGATGTCCATGGTGTGTCCTGTCTCGAACTTGTCGCTGCTTTCGATGTAGGAGTCGTAGAACTTACCGTTCTCGTCGAAGGCATAGACGTTGATGTTCTTCACCTCGGCGGAGAAGGCGTCGGCATCTTTCACGTTATAGGTATAGTCGAACGAGAGAGACACCTTGCTTGCGGCTGGCTCGGGACAGTCGTCCCTGTCTTCCTTGATGCAGGACGACAGGGTGGCGAGTACCATGGCAGAGGGGAGGATCCATCTGCCCCAGCGGCTTGCCGTGTGGAGTGCCTGCCGGCACAGTATGTGGGTGGGGAAGTTTGCCATATCTTTCATATCTTTATGTTTTTTGAATGTTGTTCTGAGTTGTCCTTGTTTCTTGAAGGTGCGTCTGTTCTCTCGCATTATGTCTTTTCGTGGGGTGGGGGAATCTCCCGGAGGAGGAGAGTGGCGACCTCCGGGAGATTGGATGGATATGTGTGGGATATGGGATTACTTCAGCTGGATGCTCTGGGCGTTGAGAACCCAAGGATTGATAGCCACCTTCACGCTCATGTAGTAGTTGGGGTTCTTCTTGTCCTTGTCCTCGCCGTTGGGCACGTCCTTGCCGAGGTCGTAGATGGCATCGACGGTCAGACGATAGATGCTGTTGCGGAGTACTGAGTAGTA
>CAVEJY010000127.1:0-24463 GCA_963616155.1 Acutalibacteraceae bacterium | reverse complement strand
TACAGGGTCTTGTAAAACCTGTCGTCATGAGTTGCAAAGCCCAGACAGCATTCTATGGCACTTACGGTGCGTAACAATGATACGTTAGTTTATCACCCACAACGGCCCGTTCCCTCTTCCTACTTGCCTGTGGGCACCCTTGGCGATGGCGGAGGTGACGAATTGCTTGGCGAGGGCGACGGATTCCGTTAGTGACTTGTCCAGCACGAGGTTGGAGGCGATGGCGGAGGAGAGGGTGCAGCCTGTGCCGTGAAGGTTGTGAGAGGGTATCATCGGACTCTCGAAGCTCGACACGCTGCCATCGGGAAGAGAGAGATGGTCGATGGAGGTTGGACACTCGGGCGATGAGGAAGCTGCATGACCTCCCTTGACGAGGAAGGAGGTGGGGCATTTCCTTGCCAGTTCCCTTGCCATTTCCACTGCGTCGAGCTTCTTACCCAACAGACATTCCGCCTCGGGCAGATTGGGGGTGACGAGCGTGCAGAGGGGAAAGAGTTCTTGTTTCACCGTCTCTATGCACGATTCCTCCATCAGCCGTCTGCCGCTGGTGCTGACCATCACGGGGTCGTAGACCACGGCGCAGGGATGCTGGCGTTTGTATGCCGATAGCTGGCGGACGATGGTATGGGCGACGGCGACGTTGGGAATCATCCCGATCTTCACGGCGCAGACGCGCAGGTCGGAGAGCACGGCTTCAATCTGCGATTCCACCACCTCCGCGGGCAGGGGCAGGGACGAAGACACACCCAGGGTGTTCTGGGTGGTGACAGCGGTAATGACCGTGGAACCGTACACGCCCAGGGCAGTCATCGTCCTGAGGTCTTGCTGGATGCCTGCGCCTCCCGATGGGTCGGAGCCGGCGATGGTGAGGCAGACGGGCTCGCGGCGGTCTTTCCCCCATGCGTCGCCGAGGATCATTCCTCCGCCGAATCCCATCCTCAGCACCTCGTCGAGGCGGTGGAAGGTGACTCCGCCCAGCGCCATTACCTTCCCGTCGATGATGCCTTCCTCCCTCGCCCTGGCAAGCTGCCCCGGGGTGAAGGCGGCATGGTAGCCCTGCTTGGAGATGGAGTCGAAGATGGGGGAGAGCGATATGTAGTCGCACCGATTCTTCCATTCCTTCACCTCTTCGAGCGAATGACAGCTGCGGCTCACGCTGCCTCGCCATCCTTCGGGAGGGAGAGGGTTGCGGCTGTTGAGGTGAACGCCGTGGAGACGGTACTTGGGTGCCAACGGATGGTGGTCGTGGAGCACCAGGCGGTGGCGGAACTCTTCGGGAATCTCACGGAGGAGCCGTTCCGTTTCCTCTTCCGATGCCCGGGGCTTGCGGATGTGCACGAGGTCTACGGATCCTTGGAGGAGCTGGACAATCTGCCGCGCCTCGCCGTCGAAGAAGCCGGGGAGGGTGATGACGATGGTCTTGCTCATGATGCTTTGCCGGGAAGGGTTCCGAAGAGGTCGAAGGAAGCGTCCCAGTCTTTCCACACGGGCTCGCGTCCCAGTTCCCTCAGTCGCTGGTCAATGACTTTGGCGGTTCGCTCGTCACTTACACTAAACTGTTCAAGCGCCTGTGGGTAAGTATGGTATCCTCCGGGGTTCACCTTCGATTCCGCTGACATGGTGGTCACGCCGAGCGTCGCCATGTTATCGCGGATGTAGGCAGGTTCGCGGGTGGAGTAAGAGATGTCCACGTCGTGGTCGAAGATGCGCATGGCGAAGGTAGCCTGTGCCAACTGGCGGTCGGTCATGAAGCAGTTGGGCTGGAAGCCCTCGTTCTGCGCAGGGCGCATCCGCGGGAAGTTGACGCTGTACTTGGTGCGCCAGTAGTGCTTCTGCAGGTAGCGCAGGTGGTAGGCCATCATGGTCACGTCGGTGCGCCATTCCTTCTCCAGTCCGATGAGCACGCCCATGCCGATGGAGTGTACGCCTGCCTGTCCCATGCGGTCGAAGCCGTCGCAGCGCCACTCGAAGCGGCTCTTCATGCCCCGTGGGTGGTAGAGGCGGTAGTGCTCGCTGTTGTAGGTCTCCTGAAAGCAGATTACGCCGTTCATGCCGTGGGAGGCAAGGGTCTTGTAGTCTTCGGCGGAGAGGGGCATTACCTCTATCTTCACGTTGGAGAAATATTTCTTGGCGAGGTCGATAGCCTTGGCGAGGTAGGGCACTCCTGCCTTGGCGGGGTGCTCGCCAGTGACGAGTAGGATATTCTCGAAGGGTGCCAACTGCTTGATGGCACGGTACTCGTTCTCTATCTGCTTGGGGGTGAGGATGGTGCGCGCCATGGGGTTCTCGCGGTGGAAGCCGCAGTAGACGCACGAGTTGGAGCAGGCGTTGGTGATGTAGAGGGGGATGAACATCGACATCGTCTTGCCGAACCGCTCCTCGGTGTACTTGCGCGAGAGGTGCGCCATCTGCTCCAGAAAGGGCTCTGCCGCAGGGGAGAGGAGTGCCATGAAGTCGCCTACGTCGCAGTGGGATTTGCCCAGTGCGCGCCTTACGTCGTTGGCGGTCATCGAAGCGATGCGGTCGGTGGTCTCCTGCCAACTGATTTTCTTTAGTTCGTCTGAAAACATTTTCTTTCTTTTCTTATAGTAGGTTGATGATGAAACTCTGCATGGTGGCGAGGTCGACGGTCCAGAGCCTGCCGGTGAGCGGACTGCCGAAGCCGGCGATGAGGAGCAGTGCCTGGGTCGCCTCCACGCTGCCTACGACGGCGGGCGTGGTGCCCAGTACTGCCTTGCCGGGATGGGGCATCCGCAGTGTTGCCTCCTCGTCGGGGAAGAGGGTGCGGTAGGTGGCCTTCGTGCCGTCGGGCGAGGGGGTGCAGAGCACGCTTACCTGTCCCTCCAGTCCGCGGATGGCTCCGTGGACGAAGGGCTTGCCCTGTCTTTCGCACACGTCGCTCACGATGAAGCGGGTGGCGAAGTTGTCCATTCCGTCCACCACTATATCGTACTGGCTGATGAGAGGCTCGGCGTTCTCCCGGGTGAGCCGCTCGGGGTAGGCGACGATGTTCACCTCGCTGTTCTGCGAAAGCAACCTGCGCCGGGCGCAGAGTGCCTTCGGCTGACCTACTTCCTGCTCGGTGTAGAGCACCTGGCGGTGGAGGTTGGTGAGGCTCACCACGTCGTCGTCGATGAGTCCCAAGGTGCCGATTCCTGCCCCGGTGAGATAGGTGGCGATGGGGGAACCGAGTCCTCCAACGCCCACCAATAACACCTTGGCTTTCCTTATCCTGCGTTGTCCTTCCTCGCCTAACTCGCCGATGAGTTTCTGCCGCTGATATCTGTCTTCTTCCATCATGATTTCTTGTATTTCCTCAGGTCGTGGGTCAGTTTGGCGGCACAGAAGTTGGGACCGCACATGGTGCAGTACTCGCCGTCGGTGTGTCCTGCCTCCTCGAAGTACTGGAGTGCCAGGTCGGGGTCGAGGGAGAGGTGGAACTGGTCTCTCCAGCGGAAGTCGAAGCGTGCCTTGGAGAGGGCGTTGTCGCGGATGGTGGCTCCGGGGTGTCCCTTTGCCAGGTCGGCGGCGTGGGCGGCAATCTTGTAGGTCACCACTCCCGTGCGCACGTCTTCCTTGTTGGGAAGGGCGAGGTGTTCCTTGGGCGTGACGTAGCAGAGCATGGCAGTGCCGAGCCAGGCGATCTGTGCGCCTCCGATGGCGGAGGTGATGTGGTCGTAGCCGGGGGCGATGTCGGTCACGAGGGGACCGAGGGTGTAGAAGGGTGCCTCGTGGCAGCGGTCGAGCTGTCGGTCCATGTTCTCCCTGATCTTGTGGAGGGGAACGTGCCCGGGACCTTCGATGAACGCCTGCACGTTCTTCTCCCAGGCACGGGTCACCAGTTCGCCCATGGTGTCGAGCTCGGCAAACTGTGCCGCATCGTTGGCGTCGGCGATGCAGCCGGGGCGCAGACCGTCGCCTAATGAGAGTGCCACGTCGTAGCGCGCCACGATGTCGCAGATGTCGTCGAAATGGTCGTAGAGGAAACTCTCCCGGTCGTGGGCGAGGCACCACTTGCTCATGATGCTGCCGCCGCGGCTCACGATGCCGCAGAGGCGGCTGTCGGCGAGGTGCACGTTGTGCAGACGGATGCCGGCGTGGATGGTGAAGTAGTCCACGCCCTGCTCGCATTGCTCGATGAGCGTGTCGCGGTACACTTCCCAGCTCAGGTCTTCCACCTTGCCGTTCACCTTCTCCAGTGCCTGGTAGATGGGCACGGTGCCCACGGGCACAGGACTGTTGCGCAGAATCCACTCGCGGGTTTCGTGGATGTTGTTGCCGGTGGAGAGGTCCATGATCGTGTCGCCGCCCCACTTGCACGACCACACCGCCTTGTCCACCTCTTCCTCGATGCTGGAGGTGGTGGCGGAGTTGCCGATGTTGGTGTTGATTTTCACGAGAAAGTTCCTGCCGATGATCATCGGCTCGCTCTCGGGATGGTGGATGTTGGCGGGCAGTACGGCACGTCCGCGGGCAATCTCCTGTCGCACGAACTCGGGGGTGATGTGGGTCTCGATGCCGAGTTCCCCGCAATTCATGTTCTCTCGGATGGCCACGTATTCCATCTCCGGGGTGATGATGCCTGCCTTGGCGTAGGCCATCTGGGTAATGCCACCCTCGCAGTGGGGGCGGCTGTCTATCCAGGGTTGGCGCAGCTTGGGCAGTCCCCGGTGCAGGTCTACCTGATAGGAGGGGTCGCTGTAGGGACCGCTGGTGTCGTAGATGTACACGGGGGCGTTGGGTTCGGTGTGGGGGATTCCCCGCTCGTCTTTTACCACGGTGGGGGTGAGGTTCACTTTGGTCATTCCGACCTTTATCTCGGGGAAGAGCTTGCCTGTCATGTAGGCTTTCTCCCGTTTGGCGTATGCTTTGTTGTCGTTGGGCATTGTTTTAAAGGTAAAAAGGTAAAAATGTAAAAGGGTAAAAAGAATTTTTATGAAGTCTTTTAGCTTCTTTTCTTTTCTTTTCCTTTTGGTGATACTTTTTTAGTTCAGGAATGCGGTGAGGGGAGAACTGGCTTCGGCTGAGTCGCTGACGGCTCCCAATCCTGCCTCGTAGGCGCGGCGGCCACTGATGACGGCTTCCTTGAAGGCTCTTGCCATTTCCACGGGGTCTCCCGCCACGGCAACGGCGGTGTTCACCAGACAGGCTGCGGCTCCCATCTCCATCGCCTCTGCGGCGTGGCTCGGTGCCCCGATGCCTGCGTCCACCACTACGGGCACGGTGGCTTGCTCGATGATAATCTGCAGGAAGTCTTTCATGCGCAGACCCTTGTTGGTGCCGATGGGGGCGGCGAGGGGCATGACGGTGGCGGCTCCCGCTTCCTCCAGGTGCTTGCAGAGGGTGGGGTCGGCCTGGCAGTAGGGCAGCACCACGAAGCCGAGCTTCACCAGTTGCTCCGTCGCCTTGAGCGTCTCTACGGAGTCGGGCAACAGGTAGCGCGGGTCGGGGTGGATTTCGAGCTTGAGCCAGTTGGTGCCGAATGCCTCGCGCGCCATCTGTGCGGCGAAGACAGCCTCCTCGGCGTTGCGCACGCCGCTGGTGTTGGGCAGCAGTTGGATGCCCGGGGTCTTCATGATGTGGGCGAGGAGGTCGTCCTCCTTGTCTTCCAGTTCGATGCGCTTCATCGCCACGGTCACCATCTCCGTCTCTGCGGCGGCGATGGCGGCGGCCATGGTCTGGTTGTCGTTGAACTTTCCTGTTCCCAAGAATAGGCGGGAGTTGAACTCCCTGCCTGCGATAGTCAGTTTTTCCATTTTCTGATAGTATTTACGATTTTGTTAGTTTCTTTTGCCGGGTCTTCGGCACCCAGGATGCTGCCGCTCAGGGCGATTCCGCTCACGCCCGTCTGCATCAGCTCCGGGATGTCGGCAAGGGTGATGCCTCCGATGGCGACGATGGGCAGGTGGATGCTTTCTTCCCTCATCTGATTCGTGATGCGGCGGTAGCCCTCCAGCCCGAGGACGGGGGAGAGACGTTCCTTGGTGGTGGTGAAGCGGAAGGGACCGCAACCGATGTAGTCGGCTCCTGCCTCATGGTGCGCCCTTACGTCGGCAAAGGTGTTGGCGGTGCCGCCGATGATGAAGTCCTCACCCAGAATGTGCCTCGCCTCGCTGACGGGCAGGTCGTTCTTGCCCAAGTGTACGCCGTCGGCGTGCAGTTCCTTGACCAGGTTCATGCGGTCGTCGATGATGAACGTGGCTCCTGCCTGGCGGCACATTTCCTGCGCCTGAATGGCTATGGGGCGCACTTCCTCGTCGGTGGCTCCCTTCATGCGCAGCTGCACCCATCGGCAACCGCCGAGGAGGGCGAGACTGATGCCGTCGAGGTAGTCCAGATGGTCGTTGCGGTGGGAGATGAACTGCAGGGGGCAGTCGTAGATGAAATTCCTCTTCATGCCGGTCATCCTCCGCAGAAAGCCTTGACGATGACGATGTCGGCACCCTCTGTAACGGGCGTTCCCTCCCAGTTGTCGTGCGGAACCATCTTGTTGCTGATGGCGATGGCTACGCCTGTGGCGGGGAGCTGAAGCTCCTGGGCGAGTTGCTGCACGTTGGCAGCGTGGGTCTCTGTCTCCTTGTTGTTGATGTTTACTTTCATGCTCTTTCCTTTGTTCTTGATGATTGCTAAAAATGTGAACACACGGAAATGCTCCTGAAAGTGGAGGAAGAAGAAAAGCCCCTATTCCCGGCTTCAGAGAGCCATGGAGTAGGGGCCTTGTATTCTTGAAAATATCCTAAGTCTATCCAATCCCTGCGGCAGCATTACCTGCGTCAGGTTCGATGGGTATAATCTCAGCCGATTTCTCAGCACCCCGTGATAATCGCCTGCAAATGTAGTGATAATATCGTTAGGTCGTATGAATGGATGCGTTCTTTTAAGGTATATTAATACAAAAAGACACAAAAGGGCAAAAAAATAGGAGGCGAACATGATTGTTCACCTCCTATTCGGATTTATTCTTATGAATGAAGTGAGTCTGAATTACTTAACCTTACCCTCCATCTGAGCCTTCAACTTGGCGAGAGCGTCGATGTCGCCGAGAGAAGTACCGGCTGCCACGTTGTTGATCTGGGCAGTCTCGTTGTTGCTCTTGCGGGCACCAGAGTGCTTGCGTGGAGCTGCTGGCTTCACGTCGTCCTTGCCCTCCTCGAATGTACGGGAGTGAGAGAGGATGATGCGCTTGGTCTCCTTCACGAACTCGATTACCTTGAAGTCAAGCTCCTCGCCCTTCTTGGCCTGTGAGCCGTCCTCCTTGGTGAGGTGCTTAGGAGTAGCGAAGCCTTCGCCGCCCTCCTCGAGAGCTACGACAGCACCCTTGTCCATCATCTCAGTGATGGTACCCTTGTGGATGGAACCTGGAGTGTAGATAGACTCGTACTCCTCCCAAGGATTAACCTCCAACTGCTTGTGGCCGAGGCTCAAACGACGGTTCTCCTTATCGATTTCGAGAACTACTACGTCGATGCTTGCGCCTACCTGTGTGAACTCTGATGGGTGCTTCACCTTCTTGGTCCAAGAGAGGTCGGAGATGTGGATCAAACCGTCTACACCCTCCTCCAGCTCTACGAAGATACCGAAGTTAGTGAAGTTGCGAACCTTGGCTGTGTGCTTGCTGCCTACAGGATACTTCACCTCGATGGTCTCCCATGGGTCTTCCTTCAGCTGCTTGATACCCAAGCTCATCTTGCGCTCAGCGCGGTCGAGTGTCAGGATGACAGCCTCTACCTCGTCGCCCACCTTCATGAAGTCCTGAGCAGAACGCAAGTGCTGGCTCCAAGACATCTCAGAAACGTGGATAAGACCCTCTACACCAGCTGCAATCTCTACGAATGCACCATAGTCGGCCATAACGACAACCTTACCCTTCACGTGGTCGCCCACCTTGAGGTCAGCGTCGAGAGCATCCCATGGGTGTGGAGTAAGCTGCTTCAGACCGAGAGCGATACGCTTCTTCTCCTCATCGAAGTCGAGGATAACGACATTGATCTTCTGGTCGAGAGCAACAACCTCGTGAGGATCGCTTACGCGGCCCCAAGAGAGGTCTGTGATGTGGATGAGACCGTCAACACCACCGAGGTCAACGAATACACCGTAAGAAGTGATGTTCTTGACAGTACCCTCGAGGATCTGACCCTTTTCGAGCTTGCTGATGATCTCCTTACGCTGCTGCTCCAACTCCTGCTCGATGAGAGCCTTGTGAGAAACAACAACATTGCGGAACTCCTGGTTGATCTTGACAACCTTGAACTCCATTGTCTTGCCTACGAATACGTCGTAGTCGCGTATAGGGTGAACGTCGATCTGGCTTCCTGGCAAGAAAGCCTCGATACCGAACACGTCAACAATCATACCACCCTTAGTGCGGCACTTGATGTAGCCCTGGATAATCTCCTCGCTCTCAAGAGCTGCATTTACACGCTCCCAAGACTTGCTCAGGCGTGCCTTCTTGTGGGAGAGTACCAGCTGACCCTTTACGTCCTCCTGGTTCTCTACATAAACCTCTACTACGTCACCCACCTTCAGGTCAGGATTGTAGCGGAACTCAGAGGCAGGGATGATACCGTCGCTCTTGTAGCCGATGTTTACGATTACCTCCTTTTTGTCTGCGGAGATTACAGTACCCTCTACAACCTGGTGCTCTGTTACCTTGTTAAGGGTCTCGTCATAGGCCTTCTCGAGGTCTGACTTGCTGACGTTTGCGTTTGCGCCATTCTCGAACTCTTCCCAGTTGAAGTCGTCCAATGGCTGTACGTTCTTAAAATTTGACATAAATAATTAATAAAATATTAAAACTAATAAAGTTAGACTTTATGTGAATTGTATAAATCGGGCGCAAAATTACTCATTTTCATCGAATTGCCGAGCTTTTGCGCCCGATATTTTCTTTATGTTATGCTTTTTTAACCAAATAAGGACGGCTGTTTCGCCAAATTGGCTAATATACATTATTATATATGATACTTGCCTTGGTATTTCCTGTGCGCCTTCATGGGTGCGCCGTGGTAGGATCCGCCGAGGGAGCTTCCCTGCCGGCTGTAAGTGCGGGGGGTGACACCGCCGCAGTAGTCGCTCCAGCGGGAACGGATGCGGTCCACATAGTCGGCGGTCTCGCTGCCTCTCATGTAGCCGTGCTTCACCACCTTGTCGCAGTAGTAGGCAGGCTGTGAGAGTCGCAGTACATACTCCCTCACTTCGCCCCAGTTCTGCGGGTTGCCGCCGTGCTTGCTGGTGAGTGCCATGGCATCGCGGATGTGGTAGAAGCCGCCGTTGTAGGAGGCGAGGGCGAAGAGGATGCGCTGAGAGGGGTCGCCGATGTCGGAGAACTTCTGTTGCAGCTCGTTCATGTAGCGGGCGGCGGCGGCGATGTTGGGCTCAGGCTCGTGGATCATCTCCATCGGCAGTCCCAGGTGGTCGGCGGTGGACGGCATGATCTGCATCAGTCCGCGTGCTCCTGCCCAGGAACGGGCATTGGGGTCGAAGCAGCTCTCCTGGTAGCATTGTGCCGCCATCAGTCGCCAGTCCATACGCGCCGTGCCGGAGTACATCTGGAAGTAGCGGTCGTATTTGGAGATGACACCCTTGGAGCGGTTGAGGAAGGGGGAATAGACATGACGTGTGATGCTCTTGGCGGAGAGCAGGAAGGTCTCCTCCTTCTGCACCTGTGCTATCATGGCAGGGCGGAACCACCGGTTGAGGGTGTCGGCGAGGCTCTTGTTGCCTCCCACTACCGCCCATTGTGTCCTGGAGCTGTCGGGAGTGGCACCGCAGAAGAGCAGGTCGCCACGGGTCGACTTGCGGGGCAGGGGTACGGCGATGATGTCGCCTTCTCCCTTCTCCAGCTTGCTCACCATCTCGGCGGTGTCCTTGCATTCCTCCACACGCAGAGACACGCCTATCTGCTGGGCGAACTTCTCGCAGAGCAGGTACTGCAGGCCCATGCCGTGGTTGTGGTAGTCATAATAGGTGGTGGGACCGTTGACGGTGAGCATGATCAGCTCGCCGTTCTCCTGGATGTCGCCCAGCGAGAAGCCCTTCTGTTTGGACGGCGTGGAATCGGATGCAGCACCGTCCTCCGTGTTGTCGACGGGCGTGCCCCAGGGAGTGAGTTGCGGTTGCTCCTTCTTGGAGGAACACCCAACTATCGCCAAAAGCGCAAATAACGCCAATAAATATACTTTCTTCATGATTCAGGGCACAAAATTACAAAAATACTTGCACATTCGGATGAAAAACACTAATTTTGCATTGTTTTTTAACGAAAAAGTAGAAATATGTTACGAATAGCAGTCCAGTCAAAGGGACGCCTCTTTGACGACACGATGAATCTTCTATCAGAGGCAGACATCAAGGTGAGTGCCTCGAAGCGTACCCTTTTGGTACAGTCCAGCAACTTCCCCCTTGAGGTGCTCTATCTCCGTGACGATGACATTCCGCAGAGCGTAGCCTCGGGTGTCGCCGACATTGGTATCGTTGGAGAGAATGAGTTCATGGAGCGCGGGGAGAACGCACAGGTGATTGACCGCCTCGGCTTCAGCAAGTGCCGCCTGAGCCTCGCCATCCCCAAGAAGGTGGACTACAAGGGACTCGACTGGTTCAACGGCAAGAAGATTGCCACGTCCTATCCCAATATCTTGCGCAACTTCCTGAAGAAGAACGGCATCAGTGCCGACGTACACGTTATCACCGGCTCCGTGGAAATCAGTCCGGGCATCGGTTTGGCAGACGGCATCTTCGACATCGTCAGCTCAGGTTCCACGCTCGTCAGCAACAACCTCGCCGAGGTGGAGGTGGTGATGAAGAGCGAGGCGCTCCTCATCGGCAACTGGAATATGGACGAGGAGAAGCACCGGATTCTCAACGAGATGCTCTTCCGCTTCGAGGCAGTGCGCTCGGCACAGGACAAGAAGTATGTGATGATGAACGCCCCCAAGGATAAGGTGGAGGCGATTACTGAGGTGCTGCCAGGCATCAAGAGTCCCACGGTCATCCCATTGGCAGACAACGATTGGTGCTCTATCCATACCGTGCTCGACGAGAAGCGTTTCTGGGAAATCATCGGAAAGCTGAAGGAGCTGGGTGCGCAGGGTATCCTCGTGACCCCCATCGAGAAGATGATACTGTGACAATTAAGGATTAATAATTAAGAATTCATAATTAACAATTAAGGAATGAAGGTAATCAAGTATCCTGCAAGGGAGGAATGGAGCGAGATCGTGAAGCGACCCCACCTCGACACCTCGCAGCTCAATGCGGTGGTGAAGGGTGTGCTCGATGACGTGAAGAATGACGGCGACGATGCCGTGAAACGTTATGAGGAAAAGTTTGACCATGCCCGTCTGGAGACCTTGGCGGTTTCCGGGGAGGAGATGGAAGAGGCGGAGAAACTGGTGTCGCCCGAACTGAAGGCTGCACTGCTGCTCGCCCATCAGAACATTGCCGCATTCCATGAGAGCCAGAAGTTCGAGGGCGAGCGGGTGGAGACCTGCAAGGGTGTCACCTGCTGGCAGAAGAGCGTCGCCATCGAGAAGGTGGGACTCTATATCCCCGGTGGAACAGCACCGCTGTTCTCTACGGTACTGATGCTCGCCACGCCCGCCAAGATAGCGGGATGCGCCGAGATTGTGCTCTGCACCCCTCCCAACCGTGAAGGCAAGGTGAACCCTGCCATCCTCGTGGCTGCC
This sequence comes from Acutalibacteraceae bacterium, assembly GCA_963616155.1. Classification (GTDB taxonomy): domain Bacteria; phylum Bacteroidota; class Bacteroidia; order Bacteroidales; family Bacteroidaceae; genus Prevotella. Next base: position 12,779 of record CAVEJY010000127.1, on the reverse strand, counting down.
AGGACTGCCGGTGTCAGCAAGATTTTCAAGGCTGGCGGTGTGCAGGCAATCGGTGCGATGGCTTACGGCACGGAGAGCGTCCCCAAGGTGTACAAGATATTCGGACCGGGCAACCAGTATGTGATGGCTGCCAAGCAACAGGTGTCGCTGCACGATGTGGCGATAGATATGCCTGCCGGTCCCTCCGAGGTGTGTGTCATTGCCGACGAGAGTTGCAACCCCGTCTTTGCTGCCGCTGACCTGTTGTCGCAGGCTGAGCACGGTGTGGACTCGCAGGTGTTCTTCATTACTACCTCCGAGAAGGTGCTGGAAGAGGTTCGCCAGCAGGTGGAGGAGCAGATAGAGCGATTGCCCCGTAAGGAAATGGCGCAGAAGTCGCTCGACAACTCCAAGTTCATCCTCGTCCATTCCCAGGAGGAGGCGATGGAGCTGTGCAACACTTACGCTCCCGAGCATCTCATCATCGCCACCGATGACTATGAGCAGCTTGCAGAGAAGGTGGTGAATGCCGGAAGTGTGTTCCTCGGCAATTATGCCTGTGAGAGTGCCGGTGACTATGCCAGCGGAACCAACCACACGCTGCCCACCCACGGATATGCGCTTGCCTACAACGGCGTGAATCTGGACAGCTATAACCGCAAAATTACCTTCCAGCACCTTACGGAGGACGGAATCCGCAGCATTGGCGATGCGGTGGTGACGATGGCGGAGAACGAACAACTGGAGGCGCACGCCAACGCCATGAGACTGAGAGTGAAGGAGGTGAGGTCATGAGAAGTTTGGAGAAACTGTGCCGGGAGAACATCTGGAACCTGGCACCCTACAGTTGCGCACGCACGGAGTTCAGCGGCAGGAACGCCCATGTGTTCCTCGATGCCAACGAGAATCCCTACAACGAGCCATTCAACCGCTACCCTGACCCCTTGCAGACGGAGTTGAAGAAACAGATTAGCCGTGTGAAGGGCGTGCCCGAGCGGCAGATTTTCCTGGGCAACGGCAGTGACGAGGCGATAGATTTGGTGTACAGGGTATTCTGTCGCCCGGGACTGGATAACGTGGTGGCGATTGCGCCAACATACGGTATGTATGAGGTGTGTGCCGATGTCAACGATGTGGAGTACCGCTCCGTGCTGCTCGACGAGAATTTCCAGACGAGCGCAGACAAACTGCTTGCTGCCTGTGATGCCAATACAAAGGTAATCTGGATATGCAGTCCCAACAATCCTACGGGCAACCTCATCGATCCGCACACCATAGCCAACGTACTGACGGGCTTCGAGGGTATTGTCGTGGTGGACGAGGCATACAGCGACTTCGCCTGCGGCACGAAGCCTTTCCGCTCCTATCTCGCCCATTTCCCCAATCTCATCGTGCTCAACACCATGAGCAAGGCGTGGGGATGCGCCGCCCTCAGACTGGGTATGGCGTATGCGAGCGAGGAAATCATCGATATATTTAATAAGGTGAAATATCCCTACAATGTCAATCTGCTCACCCAACAACAGGCACTGGAGGTGATGAAGAACCAGTACAAGGTGGACGAGTGGGTAAGGAACATCCTGCAGGAGCGTGGCAGGATGGTGGCATCGTTCGGCGACCTGCCCATCTGCGAGAAGGTTTATCCCACGGATGCCAATTTCTTCCTGGCGAAGATGACGGATGCCACGGCCATCTACGATTACCTTGTGGCGCAGGGCATCATCGTGAGAAACCGCAACAGCGTGCAGCTCTGCGGGAATTGTCTCCGAATCACCATCGGCAAGAAAAGCGAGAACATGGAGTTGCTGGCTGTGCTCAGGCAGTATCCGGCTTGATAGAATTACTTTGAAAGCAGAAAGGCTAACTTGGCTGGGATTCCCTTTGTTCCCGTACCAAGTTAGCCTTTTTATTATAGCATACCCTTGGAACTGGGCAGCTCGAAATGGTAGATGTCGCGCTTCACCGCCATCTTGAGCGAGCGGGCCAGAGCCTTGAAGATACCCTCGATTTTGTGGTGCTCGTTCTCGCCCTCGGCCTTCACATTGAGGTTCATCTTGGCGGCGTCGCTCAGGCTCTTGAAGAAATGCTTGAACATCTCCGTGGGCATCTCGCCCACCTTCTCACGATGGAACTCTGCGTCCCAGATGAGCCAGGGACGGCCGCCGAAGTCGAGAGCCACCTGACAGAGGCTGTCATCCATGGGGAGGCAGTAGCCGTAGCGTTCGATGCCCCGTTTGTCGCCCAACGCCTGGAGAAGGCATTCGCCCAGGGCGATGCCCGTGTCCTCGATGGTGTGGTGTTCGTCCACATGGAGGTCGCCCTTGGTGTGGATGGTGAGGTCCATCATGCCATGCTTGCCTATCTGCTCCAGCATATGGTCGAAGAAGCCAAGCCCCGTGGAGATGTCGCACTTGCCCGATCCGTCGAGGTTCACCCTGATGTGGATGTCGGTCTCCTTGGTGGTGCGACTCACCTCTGCGATGCGGTCTCCTGCGAAGAGAATCTCCGCTATCCTGTCCCAGTCCATGCCGTCCTTGCCCAGTATGAGGCTCTTGCAGCCCAGATTGTCGGCGAGTTGTGCATCGGTCTCGCGGTCGCCTATCACATAGCTGCCCGCCAGGTCATATTCGGGGTTGCCGATGTATTCCTGGAGCATTCCCGTGCCGGGTTTTCGCATGGGCGAGTTGTCCTCGGGAAAGTGGCGGTCGATGTGTTGTTTGGCGAAGGTGATTCCCTCGCTCTCCAAGGTCTGGATGATGAAGTTGTGTACGGGCCAGAACGTGTCCTCGGGGAAGGAGGCGGTGCCCAGTCCGTCCTGATTGCTCACCATCACCAGGCGGTAGTCGGTATGCTGGGCGATGAAGGCGAGGTTGCGCATCACGCCTTTGGTGAACTTCAGTTTCTCGAAACTGTCTATCTGCTCGTCGTGGGGCTCCTCGATGAGGGTTCCGTCGCGGTCGATGAAGAGTAGTCTTGTCTGTTTCATGATTCTATGGTTGGTATGTTGCGATTTGCTTGTTTTCCGCCAGTTCCCGCTTCTCTGCGTCCTGTGTCTCGTAAGAGCCGTAGAGGTAGGCGTAGGAGACGGTGATCCAGGAACTGACATAGAAGAACACGAACAGCAGGAACGTTGTCACCACCAACAGCAGGGGAGTGAAGTAGGGAGGCAGGCCCAAAGGGTCGCCCTCCAAGGCTCCGAGTTGTGAGATGGTCTGTGCGCCGCCGAGGATGATGTCGGGGATGGACAGGATGAGGGCGATGATGCCCATGATGAGCGTGCCCAAGAATCCTAACAGGAGAATGCCACCGCTGTGTCGCAGACCTGTGACGAACGACTTCCATGGCTTCAGCTTCTCTCCCTTGTCGATCAGCATCAGGCGGGGCAGGATGTAGCCGAAGGGCAGGAGGATGCCGATGGCGAGTATCACGATGCCCGCTGGGATGGCTATCTGGGCGGCTGTGTTTGCCGATGTGGTTCCCGTGAACAGGGCTGCCAGCGTCAGGACGCACGCCAATAGGTCGATGACGAGGGTGATGGCAAGGTAACGCTTGAGGTTACGCCACAGCGACTGGCGGTTGAGCCACCGCCATAGGGATGCGCCCGCCAGGATGTTGGTGACGAACGCAAGCAGGGGGACTGCCGTCTGGATGACGAACGCCGCCATCGGACTCTCCACTCCCCAGTCGTGGAGTCCCTTGTTGGGGAGGCGGAGGTAGCAACAGCATGTTGCCACAATGGCATAGGGGAGTGCCGCCCACCATGTCTTCTTGAGGAGTGAAGCGAAATGACTTGTAATCAGGTCGTAGGACGACTTCATGCAAGCTGTTATGCTGCGGGTTTTGTATAAATCCTTCATGTTTTTTTTATGAAAGTTAGTATGTCCGTCTTCTGAACTCGGCGCAGGTGATGGCGGTGGCAATAGCCACATTCAGACTGTCGGCGGTGTCCCTTCCTTCGGGGAAATTGGGGATGAGTAGCCGTCGGTTGACCTTCTTCGCCAGTTCGGGCGAGATGCCCTTTCCCTCGTTGCCCATCATGATAAGCCCGCGGTTCTCCAGCTCCTGCCGGTAGATGTTGCTGCCGTCGAGCAGGGTGCCGTAGACGGGAAAGTCGTCGGGGAGGGAATCCACGAGGACCTTGATGTCAACGTATTCCACGATTACCCGGGCGATGCTTCCCATGGTGGCTTGTACCACCTTGGGGTTGTATACGTCGGCGGTGTCGTCGCTGCAGTAGATGTGGGTGATGCCAAACCAGTCTGCGATGCGTATGATGGTGCCTAAGTTGCCGGGGTCTTGCACGCCGTCGAGGGCGATGCTCAGCTCCGTGGTGTCAATGGAGTGGGGGGCGAGGCTCTCTCGTGAGGCTTGCCTGAAGACGGCGAGCACTTGCTGTGGGTGCATGAGGAAACTCACCTTCCTCAGTTCTTCCTCCGTCACCTCTATCACTTCTGTATCGGGCGCAATGGTTTTGCTCCTCAACCATTCGGCTGTGGCAACGATGCACTCGGCAGGCTGCATTGCGAGAAGGTCGCCCACCACCTTGTGGCCTTCGGCTACGAACTTGCCTTCTTTGTTGCGATTCTTCTTCAGTTCGAGCGAGCGGATATATTTTATCTTGTTTTTACTGATCATGATGGATGCAAAGGTACGGTTATTTGGTGACAAAACAAAGGAAAGGCGGCTTTTTTAGCTTTTTTTGTATGCTGCTCCGTATTCGGGAGCTCGTAAATTCAACAACTATGGAGAAAGATTTCACGAAAGCTGTGAATTTTATGTTAATTCTCATTCACAAATGGTGACGGACTCAATATTTCTTATTATATTTGCCTTCAAAACCTCAAAACCGATGAAAGAATATATTTCGCACCTATATCAAGATGTGGCTGGTCATTGGGTGATACAGTCCAATGGCGACCATACTACAGGCGTAGCCAAGCTCTGTGCTCAATATGCAGCCGAGTTTGGCATGGCTTCGTGGGGCAAGGTGATAGGCTTGCTTCACGACAAGGGGAAGGAATCGGATGCTTTTCAACAACACATCAAGAAGGAAAGCGGGTATGATCCCGACTGTACTGTAACTGGCGATACCCATCATGCCTATGTTGGCGGCATCATAGCAAGACGTATCTATGGAAAGTCCTCTGACAATTTCTTTGTAAACCAGATAGTGTCCCACCATACAGGTTTGCACGATTATGACGAGATGGAAGGAATCCTACACAAAGAGATACCTGCCGAAATAGACCAGAATGTTCAAAAGTCAAACTTGGAGAAACCGCCATTTGCACCAAAGGCAAATGACTTCGACTTCCATCACTTGGCGCGTATGCTGTTCTCCTGCCTGGTAGATGCCGATTATCTCGATACCGAAGGGTTTATGGATAATGAGTCTTGCAGGTTAAGGCAAGATAAAGCAGACTTGAAGACTTTGTTGCCATTACTCGAAAGCAGACTGAACAGAATGAAGTCTCAGACTGACAATTCTGAGATTAACGTCATCCGTAACCAGATACAAGAGCAGTGTGCAAGAAAGGCAGACTCCCCTGTCGGGTTTTATAGTCTGACAGTTCCCACGGGCGGCGGCAAGACGCTGTCGTCGCTACTGTGGGCAATGAAACATGCCGTTCGCAATGGGCAGAAAAGGGTCATCATAGCTATACCTTATACCAGTATCATTATGCAGACGGCTTCCGTGCTGCGAGGTATCTTTGGAGGCGAAAACGTGTTGGAGCATCACAGCAATGTTGATCCGGAGAATATAAAGGATGAAACTCTAAAGGAGAAAATGAAATTGGCCACGGAGAACTGGGACTACCCAATCGTGGTGACTACCAATGTGCAGCTGTTTGAGTCAATGTTCGCCAACAAACCTTCTGCTTGCCGGAAGTTGCACAACATAGCGAATAGTGTCATTGTTCTTGATGAAGTACAGACTTTGCCGACAGACTATCTTCAGCCTATAGTGGATGCACTCAATACATACAATAGGCTTTTCAAGGTGTCGGTCTTGTTTACTACGGCAAGTCAGCCTATACTGAGTGGACTGATAGAAGGGTGCAATCCAAAGGCTTCCTTTTCAGGCATAGGGCATATAGAAGAGATTATCCCGGAAGAATTCAGGTTGCATGACCGGTTGAGGCGTGTGCAACTGAGCATTGACAACGAAGGAAAATCCTATGATGAAATAGCAGAAAAGATTTTGCGTCACAAGCGGGTACTTTGTATCGTCAATACCCGTAAGGATGCTCAAGAGATATACAAACGCCTACCTCAAGAGGGCATTACACTGCATCTGTCAAAGAATATGTGCCCTGCTCATATCAGCGAGACTATAGCCACGCTAAAAGACTCCTTAAGGGATGAAGAACAAGACATTATCCGTGTAGTGTCCACCCAGTTGATAGAAGCAGGTGTAGACATCGACTTCCCTGTAGTCTACAGACAAGAAACAGGCTTAGACTCTGTTCTGCAAGCGGCAGGTAGGTGCAACCGCGAAGGAAAGAACGGCATGAGCACAACCTACGTGTTCAGTTTGACGAAAGAACATCCTCTGCCAAGAGGAGACATGCAGGCCGCCAATCAGGCAAGGCTTAGTCTTGACAATACGTCCGATTGGTTTGCGCCATCCACCATGACAGAGTATTTCAAGCAGTTGTATTGCCGAAAAGAAAGTTTCGACAAGAAAGGCATCAAGCATTACCTCTATAATCCCAAGGAAATCTGCTTTGCCACAGGTGCCAAGGCATTTCGACTCATTGAGGATTCAGGTGTATCTGTCGTTGTTTGTTGGAAAGATAGTATGGATTTGGTACACCAAATACTACAAGGCGGTCCATCGTATACGTTGATGAAGAAACTTGCCCAATACACGGTCAACATCTATCAGACAGATTTCAAGAAACTGCTCGACATGGGTGTTGTAAGTGAGAAGAAAGAGGGGCTCTTCGTTGTAGAATACCAACAACAGTATGACTCGAACTTAGGATTGCTTACTGACAACAACTGGACTACGGAATCGTTAATCATATAAACCAAGATAAATGAATATGGAATATACCGACAAAGAATACTGCCTGGAGGTGTGGGGCGACATGGCTTGCTTCACCCGACCAGAGTTGAAGGTGGAGCGAGTGAGCTACGATGTGATAACGCCATCGGCGGCACGCGCCATCTTCGAGGCTATCTTCTGGAAACCTGCCATCCACTGGCAGATTACCAAGATAGAAGTGTTGAACCCCATCAAGTGGACATCCGTGAGAAGAAACGAGGTGGGTGCCGTAGCGAGTAAGTCTGTCATCTATATAGAGGACAAACGCCAGCAGAAAAACTCCCTGCTTCTGAAAGATGTCAAGTACCGGATATGGGCAAAGATGGAATATCGCTCCGTGGCCAAACGAAAGGCACAGGGTGACCTGTTTTCAAGAGAACCGGGGAACGACGAGAATCCCATGAAGTATTACCAGATGTTTGAGCGAAGGGCAAGCAAAGGACAGTGCTTCAACCAGCCCTATCTCGGAGCTCGTGAGTTCTCTGCCTCGTTCCGTTTAGTTGACGTTGAAAACGAGACCCTTCAGCCAGCCATTACGGCAGAGCAGGGCGGAACAAAAGACTTGGGCATTATGCTCTACGATATGGATTTCAGCAATCCCAAGGACGTCACGCCCATGTTCTACCGTGCGCAGATGACGGAAGGAGTAATCAATGTTCCACCATTAAATAGTGAGGAGATACTAAGATGATACTGAAAGCTTTATATGACTATTATAACAGATGCGACAATCTTCCAATGCCAGGCATGGAAGAAAAGGAAATAGGATTTCTGGTTGTTATCTCAAAGGAAGGAGAGTTTCTTCGCTTTGAGGATTGCCGAATAGACAAGAATCACGCAAGAACTTACTTGGTGAAGAAACATGTCGGAAGGTCTAGTGCAGCCGTAGCCAATTATCTCTATGACAACAGTGCTTATGTGTTGGGCGTTTCTGACAAAAGCAATGGTAAGGAGCAGCTGTATTTTGACACATTCAAGCAACGTGTGGAAAGTATCCTGGACAGTTTTCCTGAGAACGAAGATTTACATGCTCTGTCTGCATTTTACCAACAGGGCAGAGAGAAGATCGTCGCAGCTATTTCCCTTGACCCATTATGGGAGGATATTCAAAAAAATCTGAACAAGAAATATTCCACTTTCTCATTCAGAATAGATGGCGACACTAAAATAGTCGCAGAGAAGAAGGAACTCTTGCAATTGGGGAATGATGAAAGCGACGGAGGACAAAAGAGTATCTGTTTGGTAACAGGAAACCAAGGTATCCCTGTTGAAACAACAACCGCTACAATGATTCCTGGCAGCCAGGCCACCGCCAAACTTGTTGCCTTTCAGGTCAATTCTGGATATGATTCCTATGGCAAGAAGAAATGTGATAATGCACCTATTAGCGAGGACGCAGAGTTTGCCTATACCACTGCACTTAATGCATTGTTACAAAGTGGCTCCCGCAACAAGTTTAGTGTTGGCAACCGCACGTTCGTCTTTTGGGCTTCATCGCAGAGTGAAGCGGCAGAACAGGCAGAGGATAGCCTCTTTGACTTGCTGGGATATACGGAAGAAAAGACGGATGACCCGAATGCGAAGATAGAGCAGGTGAGGAAGGTTTTTACCGCTATCTATTCAGGAACTCTGAACACCTCTCTCGACGATAGGTTCTATATCCTCGGGCTCGCTCCCAACTCTGCAAGAATTGCAGTGGTCTACTGGTCAGAAAGCAGTCTGAAAGACTTTGCCGCCAAAATATTGCAACATTTCAGGGATATGGAGATAGTAGAAGATACAAGAAGGGACAGAAAACCATATATGGGCATCAAGGACATTCTCTCTGCTGTAACATTAGACGGAAAGCGGTCTGAGGCGATGCCCAACCTGCCCGAAGCTATCGTGCAGAGCATCTTCCAAGGAACGCCTTACCCCTACACTCTGTTCTCTGCTTGTATCCGACGCATCAGGGCAGAGAGCGGCGACAATGGGGCAAATCGCATTGCCCGCATCGCCATTCTCAAAGCGTATCTCAACAGAATAAATGACAACAACAAAAAAATAGACATTATGTTAGACAAAACAAACACCAACCCCGGCTACCTTTGCGGCCGCCTGTTTGCCGTTCTCGACAAAATACAGGAAGATGCAAATAAAATTAACAGCATCCGCGAGCGATACATGAACGCCGCCAGTGCAACACCTTCGTCCGTGTTTGCCACCATCCTCAACCTCTCTGCCCACCATATAGAAAAACTCTCCAACGAGGGTCAGAAAGTGAAATATGAGAAGCTGAAGCAAGAAATCATAGACAAGATTCCTGCAGACGGTTTTCCTGCCCACCTTGACCTTCAGGACCAGGGACGCTTCTTTATCGGTTATTACCACCAGAGACAAGACTTCTTCACCAAGAAGGAAGAGAACAAGGACTAAAAAATATTCACATCTAAAAACATACAACAATTATGGCTGAATTGAACAACAGAATTGATTTCGTTTACGTATTCGACGTACAAGATGGTAATCCCAACGGAGACCCAGACGCAGGCAATCTCCCTCGTGTTGACGCAGAGACAGGCATGGGGCTTGTAACGGACGTTTGCCTCAAGCGTAAGGTGCGCAACTATGTGCAGGTGGCTAAGGGTCTTGCAGATGGCTACGACATCTTCATCAAGGAAAAGGCCGTGCTCAACAATGAGATAGACAAGGCTCACGATGATTCCGAGGTGAAGAGTGCCAAGGACAAGACCTCTGCAGCACGTGCCTTCATGTGCAAGAACTATTACGACATCCGTACCTTCGGTGCCGTGATGTCTACAGGCAAGAATGCCGGTCAGGTAAGAGGCCCCATCCAGCTGACCTTCTCACGTTCCGTTGACCCCATTGCCACAGCAGAACATTCCATCACCCGAATGGCGGTAGCCACAGACAAGGAAGCGGAAAAGCAGAATGGCGGCAACCGTACGATGGGACGCAAGGCAACTGTTCCATACGGACTCTATGTGTGCCACGGTTTCATCTCTGCCAACCTTGCCAAGCAGACTGGCTTTACGGAAGCCGACTTACAGCTCTTTTTCGAAGCACTGAAGAACATGTTTGACCTTGATCGCTCCGCAGCGCGTGGACTGATGAGCGCACAGAAACTCATTGTGTTCCGACACGACTCCGAGTTGGGTAATGCTCCAGCAAACAAGCTCTTCGACTTGGTGAAGATAGAGAAGCTGACCGATGCCACTCCAAGGTCTTTCAGCGACTATCAGATTACCATAGACGAGGCATCCGTACCAAGCGGTGTCACCATCGAAGACTTGATTTAGTTTACCGTCATTTATGTACACGGAAGACGAAATGCTCATGTTGTCGGGGATACAGCACTATATGTTCTGTCCCCGGCAATGGGCTTTGATTCATATCGAGCAACAGTGGGCGGACAACAGGCTGACCACGGAGGGACGGCTACTGCACAAAAACGTGGACAATCCCTTCTACCGTCAGAAGAACGGCGACACCATCACGCTTCGCTCCCTCCACATTGCCTCCAAGGAACTGGGACTCTACGGCATCACCGATGCCGTAGAGCTTATCCCCTCCGACGCTCCTGAGGACTCCATCACCCACGCCAGATACCCCGGCTACTGGACACCTTACCCCGTGGAATATAAGCGCGGACACAGCAAGCCCGACGAGAGGGACGAGGTGCAATTGGCGGCGCAGGCTATGTGTCTGGAGGAAATGTACGGCATCAGCATCCCCTACGGAGCTCTGTACTATGACGAGGTGAAACGCAGGGAAACCATTGCCATCTCGGAAAACCTGCGGCGAACGACACGGCAGTGCGCCAAGCAGATGCACGACATATTCAAAAACGGCATCATGCCAAAGCCCGTCAAGGCGGCGCATTGCAGAAACTGTTCGCTAAAGGACATCTGTATGCCCGAGATGAGCAACTGTATCCAAGTGAAGACTTATCTAAACCAGAATCTATATGAGGATCTTGCTTAACACTTTATACGTCACAACGCCCGAGGCCTATCTGAGCAAGGATGGGCTGAATGTAGTGGTGTCGGTCAAGCAAAACGAGATATTCCGTATTCCCATACACAACGTCGAGCAGATTGTGACGTTCGGGTATATGGGAGCAAGTCCCGGACTGATGAAACTTTGTGCCGACAACAACGTAGCCTTGACATTCCTCTCGCCGCAAGGCAGGTACATCAGCCGCTCGCAAGGCCCCACGAGAGGCAACGTGCTGCTCCGCAAGGCTCAGTATTGCAATTCCGATGATGCACCATACGCCTTGCATCTCTGCAAACTCTTTATAGGCGGAAAAATACAGAACTACCGCAACATCCTCCGGCGTTTCATCCGTGACAATGGAGCGGATGAGGCTGTCGAGAAAGCTGCCGAAGAATTGCTCCGATGTAAGAGAAGGGTCTTTGATGCTACCACCGTAGACAGCGTGAGAGGCATAGAGGGCGAGGCAGCAACAGCTTATTTCGGTGTATTCTCCCGTCTCTTGCTCAACCAGAAGGAGGACTTCATCTTTGAGGGACGTAACCGCCGCCCTCCCAAGGATGCCGTCAACGCCATGCTCTCGTTTGTGTATACGCTGATTTGTAACGATATGACAGCGGCTCTGGAGACCATCGGACTGGACCCCTATGTGGGATTCATGCACACGCTGAGACCTGGTCGGGCTTCATTGGCATTAGATATGATGGAGGAGTTGCGCGCCTATCTTGGCGACAGGTTGGTCTTGTCGCTGATTAATAGGAAGCAAATCACCATCAAGGACTTTGTCTGTCAGGGCGACGAAGGCATCGTCATGACCGACTCGGGACGCAAGACGATTCTCACGGCATGGCAGAGTCGCAAGAAGGAGCAAATAACCCATCCCTATCTGAACGAGAAAGTCAGCATCGGCCTGATTCCATACATCCAATCCATGCTCTTGGCACGGTTTATCCGTAAGGAGTTGGACGACTACCCAGTATTCTTAATCAAGTAATAGCTTATGTTCATACTTGTCACATATGATGTCAACATCACGTCTCCGCATGGAGCCAAGCGCTTGCGCAATGTAGCAAGGGCTTGTTTGGACTATGGAAAGCGTGTCCAGAACTCCGTCTTTGAATGCATTCTGACAGAAGCACAGTACGTCGTGCTAAAGAACAAGATAAAGTCGATAATAGATTCAGAGCAAGACAGCATACGCTTTTATATCTTAGGAAAGAATTGGAAACGTAAAGTGGAAACCTTAGGCAAGGACACGGGCATCGACTTTACTGGCGAACTCATTATCTAAGTATACGGGGTGCGAACCTATAGCGTTGCACAAGAGTCCTATAGTTTCGCACCTCCTATCAAACAACAACTTGTCCTTTTTTTGCCCCTTTATCATCTTTTAATCCTTTTAATTTTGCCATCATTCGCAAAATAAGTACCTTTGCAGTGTGATATTCAAACTTTTATTGAATATGGGGTCGCACCCCATGTGGGTGCGTGGATTGAAACTCCAAAAGTGAAGCGTGAACACGGCGGGCAATCTCGTCGCACCCCATGTGGGTGCGTGGATTGAAACATCTCCACCACGTTAGATGCGGTGGATGAATGTAGTCGCACCCCATGTGGGTGCGTGGATTGAAACCGAAATTGGGATGATAGAGGATTCAGAAAGGCTATAGTCGCACCCCATGTGGGTGCGTGGATTGAAACAAGGTTATTTTGCAGACAATAAACAATTCTCCCGTCGCACCCCATGTGGGTG
>CAVEJY010000126.1:0-13895 GCA_963616155.1 Acutalibacteraceae bacterium | reverse complement strand
TCTCGATGTCGTAGGGGTTGAGGTCTTCGATGCTGCCCTCCACAGGCACACCGTCCACTACCAACAAGGGAGTGGTCTCGGCATAGAGCGAGGAGGTACCACGGATGGTCATCTTGCCATTATAGGTAGAAAGACCTGCCACACGCCCCTCCAGGTTGTTCATGATATTGGTGGTGTAACGATCGTCCAGTTTGGAAGAAGTGATGGTGGTCACGGAACCTGTCATCTTGGGTTTGGAGATTTCCTGATAACCCGTCACCACCACCTCGTCCAATTCATGGTCGGTGGCCATCTGTAGGTTGCGCTGCAAGGGAGACTTGCCACCGCCCAACTTGAGCGTGGCGGTACTCATGCCCAGATAACTGAATTTCAGTTTGCAAGGGTTGGCTGGCACCTTCAGGGTATAGAAGCCCTTACTGTCAGTAATGGTACATACCTTACTGTCGTCGATGCAGATGGAAACACCGATCAGCGGATCGCCGCTCTCGTCGGTGACGATACCCGACACGTTGCGTACCCGTTCTCCAGCAATGCGGCGAGTGATTGTCACGATGTTGCCCTCTATCTCGTACACACAGTTCAACTTGCCCATCACTTCGTCCAGCACCTCCCGCAGTGGGCGGTTGGTGGCATTCACACTGACATGAGGCAACTTGGCTGCCAGGTCGGTACTGTAGATGAAGTTCAAGCCTGTCTGTTTCTTCACCTCGGCAAAGAACTGCTTCACAGTCATCGACTTGGCGTTGATGGTCACGACTTGCCTCTTGGGCTGCTGCGCCATGGCAGGCATTGCACCTCCACAAGCCAACGCTCCCGCAAGGAGGGCGACGGCAAAGAGGTCACGCTTTTTTCTTCCAAATTCTTTCATATTCTCTCTTATCTCTTATTGTGTAAACACTATATGTTCTCCTCATTTATATTCTTATCTTCAATGTCTTGGTCTTGGGCATCAGGCAAGCATGTGCATTGCAAGCCTGGTAGGTGACATCTATTGTTATGCTGCCAGTGCCCGTGATTTTCTGCCGCAACACCTGTTCGCCCTCGTAGACGACAGACTTGGAGCCTGCCAACAGTTTGCCTACAGGTTTCTGTAGTTCGCCCACGAGTTCCACGGTTCCCTCGGTGTGCATTTCGTAGGTGGTCTCTATGTAGGGGTCTTGCTCGCTGACCGTACTGTAGATGTGGTAGCCGGGATGAATCTTCATGCGGATGACCAGTTCCCCCTCGCTGCCATTCCACACTACTGCCGAAGAAAATGCCACGGGGTCTTCCTCCGTAGCCTTTTCCGTCATGGGGACGAGGCTGCTCTCGTCTATTTCGTTATACTTCAGGACACCGTAGTCGTTGCCGGGAGTCTTGGGGTCAAGGTCGTTGACCAACCACAACCAGCCACCGCTCTCCGTGAAGAAGAGCTTGCCTTGGTACTTCTTGTACCAGTTGCGCCACTCCTGGACGTTGTCGTAGCGGAGCAAGGTATAGCGATAGAGAATGCGCTTGGCCTTCTCAACGTCCGCACCGCTCTCCCAGAGGGAAATTGCCTTATCGAGGATGCGCTTGTCGTTGTTGGCGATACCGAGGCTCTTGGCATCCTCGTCCACCTTTACGTCATGGTCATTGAGACTACCATAGAAGTAAGGACGGTTGTCGGTGTAGTATCTTGCATAGGCATCTATGTCCGTACCAAACTTATCATACAGGTCGCCAGCCATCTCCTTCACATAGTCGAGATAGGAGGGAATGGGCTGTGGGTTGGCACCGATCTGCATATACAGCCTATCCTCTGCGGTCAATTTTCCTCCAGCCGCCTCCACCTTTCCAAGGGAGTCGGCATAATGCTTCATCTGCCGGTTACTTTTCTCCAGCATCGCCTTGTAAGCCTCATAGTTTGCTTTGCTGACGGTGTATTTTCTCTCGTCAGCGGTCGTTCGGGTGGCAATACCCTCGTTGAGCTTGCGGGCGATGATACGGTGACCCTTGAACTTGCTCATGTACACCACCGCATTCAGGAAAACGGGCTTTGCCTCGTCGGTCATGTCGGAAGGAGAAGCGGAGAAGCCCCAGTGCAGCCAGTTGGCATGGCGGCCGATGGCTACGGCCCCATAGCTCTTGGCACTCTCACCGCCCGACATGATTTCTGTGTCGGGGGAGTCGAGGTAGCCCCATTGACGGGTCACCATACCCACCTTGTATCCTTTGGTATTGCCATAGTCCTTGTTCTGCACCTTCCACATCGGTATCCTGTCGGGCAGTTGCTCCTGGCAGATGCTGGCATAAGACTTTGCCCCTTCCGGGGTAGGCAACAAGGTGGTGGTGAGCTTCACCTTATAAGGTCCCTTGAAGATGGCACTCTTGGTCTGCATATTGTAGGCATGACCCAGAAGACAGAGACAGTACCAGTCGTTCTTCACGCCCAAGCGGCGACCTACGGTCTCGCCCTCTTCGGCAATGGTGATGACAGGTCGGTCGAAGTCATCGGGAAAGTACTTGGCGTAGACTATCTTTTCGGCTCTTCCGTTCAGCGAAACTGTACGTTGCGCCTCCAATGGCTTCGGGTCTCCGTCTATGATGGTCACGTCGTAGTCGTACGACATCTTGTAGTTGTAGTCAGTCCCCGGCACCGCTTTCACGGTGGTGAAGTAAGTCTCCAGAAATGACTTCCATGCGGCGGTACGAGCCACCACGCCCTTGGCGTTTTCTTCCTTGTCGTAATCGTTGTTGCCGAAGGTCTCTATGTCGGAATGTCCACCGACATAGAGCACCTTCAGGTTGGTTTTCTTCACGGCTGCCATGGTTGCCACACAGACCACCAGGGCAAGCACCATCATTGATAGAATCCTTTTCATCTCTTATGCGATATTTATGTTAATATTCTCTTAGTTGCCGTGGCGGATGGTGATGAGACCGTCCTTGGCAGCAATCCTCAGCCCGGTGACTTTCTCTATTGCGTTGAGCGTCGGAGCCATCGGTTCATACTTGTCGATGCTGCCCGTAAACTGCATGTTGCGCAAGTCGTCCGTAGCGTACTCTACCTTCATGTTGTACCAGTGTGAGATGACTTGCATCAGATCTTCCAACGTACAACCGTCGAAGAAGAAGTTGCCGGTATTCCAGGAAGTGTAGAGGTCTACGTCCACCTTTTCTATAAGGGGAGTCCTGCCAGCCTGCAAGGTAGCCATCTCGCCGGGCTTCAGGAGGTATTCCTTGCCATGCTTGCTGCTTACGCCTACCTTGCCCTTTACCAGCACCACGTTGGTCACGCCTTCCGTCCCCGTCGTGTTCACATTGAACTCGGTGCCGTAGTCGTGTACATCGCCGTGGGTCGTTTCCACGATGAAAGGACGCTTCCTTGAGTCGGGGGCTACGGCAAAGTATGCCTCACCCTGCAACTTCACCCTGCGCTCGCTGCCTGTGAAATGATTGGGATAGACGAGCGTGGTATTATAATTAAGGTGTACATAGGTACCGTCGTCGAGTACCATCCAGAACTCCTTGTCCTTCTTGGTGACCAGCGACCCTTCCACTATATCTTCCGCCCCAAAAACAGAATGACCGCCGTCTATCTGCTCCACCTTTGCCAACACAGCCTTGGCATCCTTCACGGGCATCTTCTTGCCGTTGACAATGAAGGTGGCACCGTTCATTCCATTCTGTTGCACCCTTTCGATGGCGTGACTAATCTCGGCTGTTACGACAGGAGCCTTTTCCTTTCGGTTGCCTAATACCCTCCAACCGCTGATGACTACCAATGCTAAAACGGCAGCAGCGGCAAGACTTCGCAGCCATACGACTTTACCATGCGAAACCCCTTCTCTCTCCTTGTCATTGATTTCCTCCCGAAATTTCTCCTCTGCTTTCTCGGCATTGACGGAGCGGTAGGCTTTGTATCTGCTCACGAAATCATCCTCTTCCAGGAGGGCTTGTATCTTCGTCTTCAACAAGGAATCGGCGGCTGCCTTTTGCAGCAGTTCCTCGCATTCCTCTTCTGTAATCTCGCCGGTAAGCATCTTGCTGACGAGGTCATTGATATTGTAGTTGTTGCTCATATTTTATCATTTGATGGCCTTGAGTAAAGGCGGTTGTTTTATAGTATAACACTCAAAGAGGGATTTTGGGTTACAAAAGATTAAGAAAAAATGAGAAAATCTTGCAATTTCACTTGATTTTGGGCAAAAAACGTTATCTTTGCAAATCGAAATACATTTGTAATGGCAATCACATGGGACGAAAAGGCAATCAAGATGTTGTACGATAGGTTTTATCGTGCCTTGGTAGCGTATGGCTGCCAGTTCGTGGAAAAAGAGATTGCCGAAGACATCGTGCAGGAGACGTTCTCCGTATTGTGGGAACGCCAACCGCAGTTCGCAAGTACGTCCCAACTTTCCACCTATTTATATACGACGGTACACAACATGGCGTTCAACCACCTGCGCCACCAGACGGTACGCAACAATTACCGGCAAGACATTGTCGGCAACCTGCAGGAGTTCATGCTGGTGGACGACACCACGGAATCCTTCAGCAAGGAAGAAATCTATCGCCAGCTGTTCTTGGCAGTAGACCAGCTTCCGCCTCGCCAACGTGAGGTCTTCCTGCTCTGCATGGAGGGCAAGAAGAACAAGGACATTGCGGAGCAGCTGCAGATTTCCGCCGAGACGGTGAAGGTGCAGAAACGGCGCGCCATCAACCACCTGCGAGAGGAACTGAGTGCGCCGGCACTGCTCTGCCTCTTGCTGATGGACAACCCGTCGCTCAACGAGGTGCTTTTCGCTTCTCCCGGATACAACTAACGAGCCGCAACACGACACCTCGTCGTATTGCGGCTCTCTCTTTCTTACCTAAAAACCAACTAAAACCTATATGTATTGAATGAAACAAAATGCTTCCATTAGTAATTCCTGATCATTTACAGTGCCAACTTGTGTACCTTCACGTTCTGGAACTCAGCCTTGCCGCCCTTGGTGTAGAACTTCACGTTCTCGTAAGGTGCCACGGGGAAGACGAGGTTGGTCATGGCGATGCGACCGCCGTCGACGAAGAGTTCCACGGATGACTTGTCCACGAAGATGTCCACATGATAGGTCTTCTTGCCGTCCTCGCAAAGGCTCAACGGTGCCCAGGTGGCAAGGGCGAAGTCGTTCTTGTAGTTGATGGAGTTCACCTCGCGGGCCGGCAACTTGGCCTGTGCCTCGCGCTGCTTGTCCCATGCCAGCTCGATGTCGTGGGGAACTGACTTCTTGCCGAAGTCTGTCAAGCCGCTCTCCGTTCTGTCGGTCACGATGCGTCCCTTCTTCATGTCGAAGTAGATGAGGGTACGCTCACGCTTGTTGTTGTAGATCTCGATACCGGCGATACCGTTGGCATCGGGAGTAACGTCAGCCTCTATCTCGAAGGCACCCTCCATGCCTGCTGCCGCACCGATGAAGTTCTTGTTGCCGTCCACGGTCTCGTTACCCAGGTCATGGCTCACCTTTCTCAGTGCCAACACCTCGGGGGCAGGACCTTCCTGCACATAGTACTTGCCGTTCTTCTCATAGAGTTTCAACTCGCGTGGCAATCCGTTGGCACCGCGGTTCTGCTTGAACGGTGTGAGGTTGGCGTACTGCCAGTTGCTCATCCAGGTGAGTGCCAGCACCCGGTCGCCAGTATTGGAGAAGGTGACGGTGGCATAATGGTCCTTGCCATAGTCGAGCCACTTGATGTCCTTGGGATCGTCACAAGTGAAGTTCTTGCCGTCGAAGTCGCCCACGAAATACTCCGTGGCACTGCCGCCGAAGATGCAACCGGGGTTGATGTTCATAATCATCACCCACTTCATGTTCTTCTTGTCGCCGTTCACGGGCAACTGGAAGAAATCGGGGCACTCATACTGGCAGGGTTGCTGTCCCATGTCCTTGCCGAACGCGCTCACATAGTCCCACTTCTTGAGGTTCTTCGACCTGTAGAGGCGCATCTCCTTGTCGGCGGAGACAATCATAAACCAGCACTTTCCCTTCTCATACCAGAACACCTTGGGGTCGCGGAAGTCCTTCAGACCGTCGAAAGGAGTCACCACGGGGTTGCCCTCATACTTGGTAAAGGTGCGGCCGTTGTCGGTACTGTAAGCCATACACTGCACCTCGTCATGGTTCACGCTGTTGTTGGTATAGATGGCGATGATGGCGTCCTTGCCATAGCCTGCGGTATTCTTCTTGTCTACCACCGAACTTCCCGAGAAGATGTGTCCCACGGGGTCGCGGGCGATGGCAGGGTCGAGATGTTCCCAGTGGATGAGGTCCTTGCTCACGGCGTGGCCCCAGTGCATGTTGCCCCACTTGCTTCCGTAGGGATTATGCTGGAAATAGAGGTGATACTCGCCGTCCTTGTACACCATGCCGTTGGGGTCGTTCATCCAACCGTAGAGCGGCGTGAAGTGATAGGAAGGACGGTAATAGTCCGTGTTGGTGGTATCGAAGGTGTCGCTGAGCTTCATCAGGTTCACGGCGAGGGCATCCTTCTTCAGACCGAGGATCTTCACCGTGGCGGTCTTGCCCTTGCCCAGTGCGAAAGGCACATAGTAGTCGGAACCGTTCTGCGCCAGGCGGACATCCATCCAAGTATCGTCCTTGCTGCCCGTGTCGAGCAACACCTGAGCCTCGTCCTTCTCTTCCTGGATGGGGAGGAGCAGATACTTCGTAGGATTCTCCACCTTAATAATAGTGGTGTCACCCTTGTGCTCGATGTTCATCTTCTGTGCGAATGAGGATGTGGTGGCGGATGCCATCATCATGAGGCAAGCTGCCTTGGTAATCATCAAATTGGAATTCATGATTGTTACGTTTTTAAAATTGTTAGCGTTGTTGTTTAAATCTGCTGCAAAATTACGTAATTTCCCGATAACCAACGATAAGCACCGTTTCTTCTGATAAAACAAATCGTTCATGCAACATTTTTTGCATTGCATGAACGATAATTGTCATTCCTCTCCCACTTAGGCATGATGCTCGGGCACCACGGCGAAGTACACCAGGTCGTGGTCGGTGAGGTTCTCCATATAGTGGGCATGGTTCATCGGACAGTAATGCACCTGTCCTGTGCGAACCTCTTCCACGGTGTCGTCGTAGTGGAACGTTGCCGTGCCGCTCACCACATAGATAATCTCGCAGTTGCCCTCGTGGGTATGGAGTCCCGTTGAGGCACCGGGGCGCAAGGTGGAATACATGATCTTCACCTTGTCGTCCACATAGTTGCGGGTGTCCAGTTTGCCCTGTCCGCCCTTGAAGCCCTCCAAGTGGGCCTCCTCGATTTTCTCAAAGTCTATTACCATATTCTGTATAATTGTATATTGATGTTCACTGTTTCAGGAAACCACTCACCACCCGGGTGTACTCCACATGATGGTCACGATAGGACATGGCATGGATGGAACCCGGGGCGACATAGAGTTGTTTCCTTCCCGTCTTCGCCTCGTAGAGCGGATGCACCATCCAGGTAGGCACGAAGTCATCGTCGCCGCCATGGATGAAGAGCATGGGCTTGCGGCATTTCCTCACCTGGTCTATCTGGCGTGCCTCGGCGAAAGACCAACCATATTTCTTCCGGCACAGCACCGAGGTGATGTTCATCAGGGGGAACTGGGGCAAGCCGAACTGTTCCTTCAGTTGGGTGGAGAACTCATCCCATACGCTCGTATATCCGCAGTCCTCCACGAAGCA
This sequence comes from Acutalibacteraceae bacterium, assembly GCA_963616155.1. GTDB lineage: Bacteria > Bacteroidota > Bacteroidia > Bacteroidales > Bacteroidaceae > Prevotella. Next base: position 6,204 of record CAVEJY010000126.1, on the reverse strand, counting down.
CCTGATATAAGAAGGTGTCTTCTCGCCGGAGACCGCCATCACCGTCGCCGCTCCCATCGAGATGCCGTGGAGCACCATCTCGCCCTCCTTCGGGGCAAACACCTGGTGCGCCACCTCCGTCCAGCGGATCACGTCCCACCGGTCCTTCCACCCCATCTGGATATGGTCGCCCCCGCTCCTGCCATGCCCATAGAGGTCGGGCAAGAGGACATTGTAGCCCAAGTCGTGGTTGTAGAGATAAGCGATGTGCAGCATTGCCTCGGCACACATCTTATAACCATGCACCACCACGGCAGTCTTGGAGGATGGTTTCGGAGCATAGAGATAGATGGCGTGCGCCCTGTAACCCGAGGGCATCACCACAAAGGTGTCCCTCACTGCCTGATGGGTATAAATGGAGTCCATCCAACCGACGGTCCAGGGACATTCCTTCCTGACGCGCTGCAACTGCTGCTCCGTTGTCTTCCTGTCTTTCTTGGCGTAAGCCAGGGAGTAGTCCAGCATATAGAAGCTGCCGCCCAGCAAAGCCGCCAACAGGATGACGATGACCGCTAACACGGTTCCCGCTACTATCTTTTTCCTGTTCTTTTTCATCTCTTGTCGCTTCTTTTAGTCGTACAGATAGAACATACGTTCCATCATGTGCCATTTCTGGTCGCTGGTGGCACCCTTGCCGCATTTCTGGAACTTGCCAACCACTTCCTCCCACTCTGCCTGTCTGGGGAGCGTGGCAAGTTCTGCCATCGACTGGTCCCAGTCGAAGCCGTCGGGAGCATCCACCACCATCACCAGGCGGTTGCCCGAGATGTAGATTTCCATCTCCAAGATGCCCACCTGCCGGATGCCGTCGCGTATCTCCTTCCACTGCACTCCCTCGGAATGCAACTTACGGTACTCGCTGATGGCTTCCTCGTCCGACTCCAGTTCCAGCCACTGCACATACCGCTTGGTGCCAACCGGGAATTTCTTTTGCTTATAACCGTCCATACCTTATTATATATATATTCTCATGTTTATGATAGAGTTTCTGCCGAAAGACAAATCAGCCTTGCCTTTCCGTGTGCAAAAATAATATTTTTCCTCTAAAGTTGCAAGTTTTGGCAGTAAAGTTTAAAAAAATTATCTTTTGCTGACAACTTTGTCACCTTCCCTGCCACTGGCACATAAGTTGCAAATGTAGAGAGTGAAAGCCAAAGCCCAAAGGCGGAGGCGAAAGACAAACATCAATGTTCAACAAACAGAAATCCCGACGGAGCCGCAAGGCGAAGAGAGGATGAGAAAAATAGAATTTGGAGGTAAGATTATGTTGTTAGCACGTAGAAACAATGATTCAGATTGGTTGAGTAACTTCTTTGATGACGCATTCTTCAACACAGAGTTGATGCCACGCATGAACGCCACGGCTCCCGCCATCAACGTGAAGGAAACGCAGAAGGAATACAAGATGGAAGTAGCTGCCCCTGGCCTGAGGAAAGAGTGGGTTCGCGTCAACATCGACACCGACGGCAACCTGAGCATCGCCATCGAGAACAAGATGGAACACAAGGACGAGGACAAGCACGAGCACTATCTGCGCCGCGAGTTCTCCTACAGCAACTACCAGCAGAGCTACACCCTGCCAGAGGATGCCGACCGCGAGAAGATTTCGGCAAAGGTGGAGAACGGTGTGCTTGAGGTAGAGATTCCGAAGCTCACTCCCAAGGAGGCGGCAAAGACCACCAAGACCATCGAGGTGAAATAACACTCCCCCACGAAGGCGGCGCAAGGCCCACCTTCGTCCATAAGCTCTCTCATAAAGTTAGATTGGTTGATTTTTCAGAGAAGGCAGATTCCAAGTGTTTTGGAGTCTGCCTTCGTTTATCTTATCAGCATAAAAAACGGTCCAAACACGGGAAAAGAAACACTGAAACGTAAAAAGTCGGCGAAACATTTGCAACTTTCAATTATTTGGCCTATCTTTGCAGAAGATAGGCTGCACTCGGCAATTTGAAATTGCAAACTTTCATTGCGCTCGTTTGCACAATCTTTGCAGTATAGAATATTCAATCAAAAATATGAAGGGACAAGAACCTACTTTATCAGCTATCCGTGAATGCTTGGCTAAGAATATGCCTTCTTACGGCAAAGCGATACTTTTTGGTTCTCAGGCCAGAGGTACCGCCAGAGAAAATAGTGACTGGGACATTCTCGTTATCTTAGACAAAGAGTGCCTGCTACCCTCTGACTACGACAACGTAACATACCCCCTTACGATGTTAGGCTGGGACTTAGGCAAAGAAATCAATCCTGTGATGTATTCTGCCAAGGAATGGCAAAAATACAAGATTACACCGTTTTACAAGAATATAGAAAAGGAAGGAGTAATAATATGGGGCTAACAACTGATGAAAGAAATTCTTTAGTAGAACTCAGAGTAGGCAAGTCAAAGAGATTTCTACAAGAAGCCGACCATATGGTTAAACTTGAACTATGGGATTTGGCCGCCAACCGATTTTACTACGCTTGTTTCCATGCTGCACAAGCATTGCTCATCTGCCATGGCTTATCTGCCCATACCCATGCAGGAACTTTAGGAGTATTCGGAATGAACTTTGTCAAAACGGGGAAAATTGACAAGGAACTTGGTGCCTTCTTTTCCAGAATGGAACAACTAAGAATGAAAGCAGACTACAATTGCGAGTATGATGTTTCAAAGGAAGAAGTTGAGTCTATGTCAGAATCAGCACACCTTTTTCTTACAACAATACAAGAACTTATCAATACACAAAAAGACTGACAACGACATTGCTTAACAGACGGAAACGGCGAACAGCTATCCTGCGTTCCGTCCATGCTGTCGGTGAGGGTACGATGTCAAAGACCAACTGTGAGCATCTCATTCCTCCGCCTTCAGCACAACCTCCCGGTATTCATGCCCTGTGGCAGGCACGAATTTCTCAAAGAGGTCTTGGAAACGGAGCTTCAGGGTTGCCGTATTGACACAGGGATGGCAACCGAAGCACTCTGTTGTCAGCAAATCCCTGTCCACTACCAACAGCACCTTCTTCTCCCCATCGTTCATCAGTCCCATGGGCGACACTGCCCCCGGGTGAATGCCGAGCAAATCAATCATGTGCTGCTCATCGGCAAACGACAGTCGGGCGCATCCCAACTCGGAAGACAGGAACTTCGTCTTGAAATGCTTGTCGCCCGGCAACATCAGCAGGTAGAACTGCGTCTGCTGGCGGTTGCAAAGAAACAGGTTCTTGCAGATGGGAGCATCCTCCCCCACCGTGCCCTGCACCTCCCGGCATTGCTCCATCGTATAAGCCGCCTCATGACAAAAGGTCTCATACGGAATGCCCGTCTTGTCCAGGAAATCGTAAGTGTTGATTTCTGCCTCGCTCCTCCCCTCGTTACCCGTAGGTCTTCCTTGATATTTCTCCATCGTTATTCGTTTCTGATTTTAAAGTCTCTATCTGCAAACTGATTGCAAATTTACTATATTTTTCCGTATATGACTTTCTTTGTCACCATTATTATATAATTTCCTGCGTGAGAGCAATCCTGTCAGACGAGAAGACCGGAGGCTATGAAGCCCCCTACTTCTGCTTGAAGATAAACCTTGCCAAACCGTAGACATAGCGTCTGAAGCCCGGCTGGTAAGCCAACACCCTGTCGAACCATCCCAGGTGCTTGCCCACCATCTTCACCACCATACCCACATAGACCATGGCGAAGAGGGTGCCGATGCCCACAATGTACCACTGCCAGACTCCGAAGAAGACGAAACTGAAGATGACTGCCAGGATTACCAAACTGCAATCCACACATATTTTAATTTTGGAGAACTCCACGCCCGTCACCTGACTCACGGCCACCGGGAATCCCTCTCCCGGCATGGTGACGGAACCGCATCTCACCTCCAGGGCGATGCCCAGTCCCAAGACGGTGCATCCCAGCACCTGGGAGACAATCTTCTCCCACAACGCCACGGGAGCAAGCCAAGCGGTAAGCATCATGTTGACATCGATGAGCGAACCGAAGACGAAGCCCACCAAGAGCTGGAACAGCTGCACTGGCTCGAAACGCTTGCGCAACACCAGTATCTGCCCCAAGACCAGGACTCCGTTCATGATGTAAGTGTACTGACCGATGGTAAACTTAGGAACGCCCAAGCCCTGCTTGCCTGCCGTCTCAAACACATACGGCAACGTGGAAATCACACTCGACCCCAACATACTCCTCACGCAAACAGCTACACCGAGGGTCATCACACACAACGAAACGAGCAGCAAGACGTGCTGCCATAAAAACGAAATAATCTGTTCTTTTCTTGTCATAAATACATCTTTTTATCCTATGGATTAAGGCGACTTGTCTTAGAAGAAACAAGAGACCATCCCCTAATCCGACTGCAAAAGTACAAAAAAAAGAGCAGATATGCAAATTTATGAACAAGAAAAAGGCGATTGCCTTCCTTCTGTAAAGGAAAACAATCGCCCTTGTAAAATATCGTTTGCCTCCTTGGCTTACTTCCAGGGATTCTCCGTTGGATAAGGCAGACTTGCTGGCTGGTTGTAGGCGATGTCCTTGATGCCAAGATACTTGAACACCTCGAACAAAGTTTTGCCCACATGAGAGAATGCCACGGCACCGTGGTGAGGATAACCCTTCTGGATCAAGACATGGCGATAGAAGCGGCCCATCTCGTTGATGGCGAAGATACCGATGCCACCGAAGGAACGTGTAGGAACATCGAGCACCTCGCCCTCAGCGATGTAAGAGCGGAGATTGCCCTCAGAGTCGCACTGCAGACGGTAGAACGTGATGTCGCTGGCAGCGATGTCGCCCTCCAGGGTACCGCGGGTGAAGTCGGGAGTACCGCCGTTCTCCAAGAGACGGTTCTGGATGAGCTGGTACTTGATCTTGCGGCTGGAGCACATCTTGCACTGTGGAGTATTGCCGCAGTGGAAGCCCATGAAGGTGTCGGTCAACTTATAGTCGTACTTGCCCACGATGTCCTCGTCATAGATGTACTTGGGCACGGAGTTGTTGATGTCGAGCAAGGTCACGGTGTCGTCGGAAGCGCACATACCGATGTACTCGGAGAGGGCTCCGTAGATGTCCACCTCGCAGGCCACGGGGATGCCACGGCTTACCAAGCGGCTGTTTACATAGCAAGGCTCGAAACCGAACTGGCTTGGGAATGCAGGCCAGCACTTGTCGGCGAATGCCACATACTGACGGGATCCCTTGTGGGCCTCGGCCCAGTCGAGCAAGGTGAGTTCAAACTGTGCCATGCGGCGGCTCAGGTCGGGATAGTAGCAGCCCTCGCCCATCTCCTTGGCCATGTCGGCGCAAACCTCGTCGATGCGTGGGTCGTTCTCGTGCTCCTTGTAAGCCACGAGGAGGTCGAGTTCTGAGTTCTCCTCAATCTCTACGCCCAGCTCATACAAGCCCTTGATGGGAGCGTTGCAGGCGAAGAAGTCCTGTGGACGCGGACCGAAGGTGATAATCTTCAAACCCTTCAGACCGAGGATGACGCGAGCCACCGGCACGAAATCGGCAATCATCTTGGCCACATCCTCGGCAGTGCCCACGGGGTACTCGGGGATGTAGCCCTTCAGGTGGCGCATACCTAAGTTATAAGAGCAGTTGAGCATACCGCAGTAAGCGTCGCCACGTCCATTGATCATGTCGCCGTCGCCCTCGGCGGCAGCCACGAACATACAGGGACCGTCGAATTTCTCTGCAATCAGGGTCTCGGGGGTCTCAGGGCCGAAGTTGCCGAGGAACACCACCAAAGCGTTGCATCCCTGCTCCTTCACCTCGCCCAAAGCCTTGAGCATATCCTGTTCGTTCTCGACAGTGGTCTGGCAGTTGAAAATCTCACCCTTGTACTCTTTAACGATGTTCTCACGGCGCTGGGTAGAGAGCGCGATGGGGAAACAGTCACGGCTCACGGCGATGATGCCGAGCTTGACCTGTGGAATGTTGTTACTTACCATTGTATTATTATATTTAAGTTTTTGTATAAAATGTTTTTTCAGACTGTTTATCTGAGCACAAAGGTACAACAATATTTCGTAACAACAAGCATTTTAAGATAATTTATATCGGAAAAAAGCCCCTTAAAAAGCAAATGTTTCGTGAACGAAACATTTAGTTACATTCACGAAACATTCGATGTATGTGTGTAGACGATATTACTTGCTCAGACAA
>CAVEJY010000125.1:0-14997 GCA_963616155.1 Acutalibacteraceae bacterium | reverse complement strand
ATAGAATAAACGGAAGCACCTAATATATAAAGGTCGCAAAGCCTATTACCAAGCACTGCGCCTAAGCTGGATTTCCCTAAATACAACTTATATTTAACGAAATCTAAGTTGTATTTAGGGAAATCCAATTTATATTCTATAGTTTACAATAGGCTTCTACGGCTTTATCGCCAAAGCTTACTGCATATCATATACTACCTGCATGAGTTTCTTGCCCAGCTCGTCAGCCTGCTCCATGGTAGAAGCCTCGCTGTAAACACGGATGATAGGCTCGGTATTGCTCTTGCGGAGGTGAACCCACTTGTCGGGGAAGTCGAGCTTCACACCGTCGATGTCGGTCACGGTCACGTCCTTCTCCTTGCCATACATCTCCTTCACCTTCACGAGGATGGCATCCACATCTGTAGATGGAGTCAAGTCGATGCGGTTCTTGGCGATAAAATAGTTGGGGAAGGTGGCACGAAGCTCGCTCACCTTGCAGCCCTTATGCGCCAAACTGCTCAGGAAGAGGGCGATGCCCACGAGGGCATCACGGCCATAGTGGCTCTCGGGATAGATGACTCCACCGTTGCCCTCACCACCGATAACGGCATGCACATCCTTCATCTTGGTGGTCACGTTCACCTCGCCTACAGCAGCAGCGGTGTACTTGCCGCCATGCTTCTCCGTCACGTCGCGGAGTGCACGGGTAGAGGAAAGGTTGCTCACGGTGTTGCCCGGAGTCTTGCCCAGTACATAGTCGGCAATGCTCACCAAGGTATACTCCTCGCCAAACATCCTGCCGTCCTCGCAGATGAAAGCCAGACGGTCTACGTCGGGATCCACCACGATACCCATATTGTAATCCCCCTTCTTCAACTCGTCCATGATGCCGCCGAGATTCTTCTCCAAAGGCTCCGGGTTGTGGGCGAAGTCGCCGTTTGCCTCGCCGTTGAGGAAGGTATATTCCACGCCCAAGGCTTCAAGCAATTCGGGAAGGATGATGCCGCCCACGGAGTTGATGCTGTCCACACACACCTTGAAGTGAGCGTTCTTGATAGCCTCCACGTCCACGAGTTTCAATGCCAGTACGGAGTCGATGTGTCGCTTGTCGAAGGTATTGTCCTCCGTATATTTACCCAATGCATCCACGTCAGCATACTCGAAGTCCTCCTTCTCAGCGATGGCAAGTACCTCGTTGCCGTTGGCAGCGGTCAGGAACTCACCCTTCTCGTTGAGGAGCTTGAGGGCATTCCACTGGCGGGGATTATGGGAAGCGGTGATGATGATACCGCCAGCCGCACCGCTCATTGTAACGGCAAGTTCGGTAGTAGGCGTAGTGGCAAGACCGATGTTGAGCACATCATATCCCATGCCCATCAGGGTGCCGCACACCACGTTCTTCACCATCTCGCCGGAAATACGGGCATCGCGTCCCACGACGATGGCATTGCTCTTGGAAGCACCGCTACGACGGATGAAGGTAGCGTATGCAGAAGTAAACTTCACGATGTCGAGCGGATTGAGAGTATCGCCCGCCGGTCCGCCGATAGTACCGCGGATGCCGGAAATAGACTTAATCAGTGTCATATTGGCTAAAATCTTATAAGGTTTTCTTTTTTATCTTCCCCTTTGCAGGGTCATATCATAGAAAGCAGCATAGACGCTTGCCGATGCAGAAGACGTGCCGTAGGTATGCGGCACAAGGAGGCGCACATGGGCAATCTTGTCATCTTCAGTCTGCGGACGGCCGATTTTCACCCAGGTGAAAGGAATCAGCCAGCCGGAAGGTACTGCCGCCGTGCTGCTGGAGGAGCCATAGGCCAGCGCCATCAAACTGCATGACGCGTCAAACGAGCCGGTGAAAGTGCCGGAGGTGTTGGTGACGCTCATCTTGTCGGGAAGATATCCATAGTAAGTCTGGTTGTTGCTGATTGCATAGGATGTGTCGCTGATACGTGCCTCGTTGCTAAGATAATACTCTGTAAAGCGCACCAGCACATCGGTGGTCTCGCCTTGCTTGATATAGTCTCCACATCCCTGGTCAACGACCTGCATATAGATACCGTTGCTCTCGAAGAGCACATACTCGTTGTTGTTCTTCGCCGTGTCGGTCAGGGTGAGTCCATTCGCGAAACGCTCCTTGAACTGCGCCTCTGTAATCACCTTGATATTCTCGTTGCGCAGGAATGCGCTGATGGAGTCGCGCTCTTTGTTGCGCTTGTCGGCATAAGTCTCACTACTGCTACAGGCGGCAAAGGAGACCATTGCCACAACAGCTATCACAGCAAACAAAAGTTTCTTCATTATTCTTTTTTATCTGATTTGTTCGGCAAAGGTACGAAAAAGATAAGAAACAAGCGAAACTATGTCATTGATTTTATTATAATTTATCACTTCTTATAATTCCGCTTGCCATTACGCCCTTAGCGCAAGAGACCGGCGTATGCCTCGAATGCCTTCATCACGACCTCCTCTGCCTCTTGCATACTACAGTAAAGCCGGCCGCCTGAGGCGTTCCGGTGTCCTCCACCGTTGAAGAAATCCTCCGCCACCTTGTTGCAGGGGAAATCATCGACCGAACGAAGGCTCACCAAGATAAGGTTGGGCTTGTCGGTGTCCTCACGGAGGGATACGGAGAACTTCAGCCCCTTGATGCGCAGCGGCTCGTTGACCAGTCCCTCCAGGTCGCCCTTGATGAAGTGGAAACGTCTCATCTCCGAACGGGTAACGGTATAATAGGAGGCATGCAGGTCGCTGTACACCTTCAGTTTCTTGCCCATCAGATAACCACGGAACTTGATGGACCACGGACTACAGGTATTGAAAACGTTGCGGTAGATCTTGTCCTTGTCGATGCCCTTGGTGAGCAACTGGCTGATGATGAAGTAAATGATAGGGTCGTTGGAGTTGTAGACGAAGCCGCCCGTATCGGTCATCATACCGCAATAGACGCAAGTGGCCCATTCCTTGCCCACCTTTTCAAAGTCACCCAACTGCCACACGAGGCGGAACACCATCTCGCTGGCACTGCTCAGGAGAGGGTGAGACACCATCAAGGCAGCATCCAGTGCAGGAGCGAGATGATGGTCTATCACCACCCTTTTCGCCTTGCAGGAGGCAAGCACACCCTCCATCTCGTCCACACGGTCGGAACGGCTGAAGTCGAGGCAGAAGACGAGATCCGCCTCATCGAAGGTCTGCTGCACCTGATCCGGATGCTTGTCGTACCTTACTATCTTCTGGTTCTCGGGCAACCACGCCAGGAAATCGGGCATGGCATCGGGAATGCAAACCGTTGCCTCCTTGTCCAACGAGCGCAGATACCAGTACCAGCCGAGGGAAGATCCGATGGCATCGCCGTCGGGCGACTTGTGGCAACATATCACAATACGCTGAGAAGCCGCTATCATCTCTCGAAGGGTAGCGGCTTCCTGTTCTGTCAATAAATTGATGTCCATTTAGAAGAGCTTGTTGGGGTAAACACCCTCGTCCACGAGGCTCTGGATTCTATCCACAACACCCTGACGGTCTGCGGAGTAAGTCACACCAAACCACTTGCTGGTAGTATCAAGTACCTTCACCGTAGCGGTACCCTCGTTGATGAGCTTGTTCACCATCAATGGGATGAAGAACTCAGCCTTCAGGTTCTCCATGTTCTTGGGGTCGCTCAGGAATTCCTTGAAGTAAGCCTCGCTATGCTCGAAATAGTCGGGAGTGAAGCCCCATACGTTCATGGACACAGGTGTGTTGTCGCCGACAGCCACCCACTGTCCTTCCTCGTCCTTGTAGGATACCTTGCCGTCGATGCGCATGATCTCGGTACGCTCCACACAGGTGGTCAGGTTCTCCTCTGCATCCTTGGAACAGATGCCTCGTGCCACGGTACCGTTCTCGCTCAAGGTGTTGCCCACACGGAAGCCCACCATGGCGTAGCGGTTGGTGCTGCCCTCGGGAAGCTCGGAAAGGAACTTGCCGATGACCTTGAAGCAATCCCTATTGTAGAAGTCATCGCAGTTGATGACGCAGAAAGGCTCCTTGATGATGTCCTTTGCCATCAGTACGGCGTGGTTGGTACCCCAAGGTTTCTGGCGTCCCTCGGGAACAGAGAATCCCTCAGGGAGGTCGTCGAGTGCCTGGAAGCAAAGCTCTGCGGGGATGTGTCCCTCATACTTGGAGAGGACTTTCTCACGGAACTGGTCCTCGAAGTCCTTGCGGATGACGAAGACGATTTTTCCGAATCCAGACTGGATAGCGTCGTAAATACTGTAATCCATGATGGTTTCTCCGTTGGGTCCCAGGCCATCAAGCTGTTTCAGACCACCGTAACGGCTACCCATTCCAGCCGCTAAGAGCAATAAAGTTGGTTTCATATCTTTAATTATTAATGGTTTGTTACGTTTAACGATGCAAATTTACATATTTTTTCCGAATAACAACCATCTTGGGATATAAAAACACTTAAAATCCATTCATTTGGGGTTCTTCCGCTTTTCTAACAATACAGAGAAATTGATGTGACATTTCCTATCTTTGCATCTGTCCAATACCATGGACGGATGCAAAGATTCCGTGTCCGTATTTGAAACTGCGCAGACATTGTTCAAGAACGGTATGTTATCCCGAACTCAGGTAGGATATTAGAATGGGTAGCCCACTGCCAGATGGAGGTTCTGGGCATTCTTGAAACTGTCGACATTGAAGAAGCCGCCCTTGCCCGTATCGTAGGGCAGATGGAGACCTACGCCCCAGTCTACCCGCACCACGAACATACCGATGTCGTAGCGCAAGCCCACACCCGTTCCCACTGCCATCTGCTTATAGAAGGTATTGAACTTGAACGCACCGTAAGCGTACTCTTTGTCCATGTTCCACACGTTGCCGGCATCCAGGAACAATGCACCGTAAAGGCTGCCCCATATCTGCGGACGATACTCTAAGTTGGCAACAAACTTGATGTCGCCGGTCCGGAGGATATACGGAAATTCCGAAATGTCAAAGTCGCCCGGCCCGATACCCCTCACGGTGAAAGCCCTGATGCTGTTGGCACCTCCCACATAGAACCGCTCGGTATAAGGTGATTCCACGGAGTTGCCATAACTCCAAATCACACCAGCGTCCACATGACCGACGAGGGTGGATTTCTCTCCCATCTTCCAATATTTCACGAAATCTGTCTCCACCTTCAGGAACTGGGCAAACGGATTCTTGAACATGGTCTTGTCCGTCTCGTTCCATTTTTTGCCAGCCGCCATGTAGCCCAAGGAGAGGATGTTGGCCGCCTCGCTTACGGTCGTTGCCCACACGACAGGGTTCTGGTAGTTTTGGGGACTCTTGTAGGTATAGGTATAGCTCATCTTAGGCACAAACTTGTTTTCCATCGCCACTATCAATGCAGGATAATTCAGTACCACCTCTTCGTATGCATCCGTCTTACTGTTCATATACTCGTATGACAGTACCAGCGGACTGAACGAATGACTGTGTTGATAGGACGTTGCCCAGTCGTAGGTCAGTTCTCCCGACACGACATGACGGCGGAAATAGCCGGCGCGGTTGAGGATGTTCATGGAAGCCTTGACAGAGGTTGTCGGTATGCCGTAATAACGCCGGGGGAAGTGTCCCTGGCGGAAACGGCGTTCATTCTGCTCCATCGTCCGGAACATATTCCAGGGGGTGATGATACGCGGAAGCGACAACGAGGCCTCCGCTCCCACCTCGTAGGAATTGATCTTGTTGCTGTTGCCCTCGCCATTGCGTATGGTCTGCCACTCGTGGGAGCCATGCAGGTTGATGTCGAGCTTCTCGCCGCCCTTGAAGGCATTGCGCTTGACAAGACCGACGACCAGCTCGGGGCCTACCCTGCGCGTGGTCTTCGCCTTTGCGTTGGCCTCCACATAGAAGTCGTAGGGTTTGTCGAACACCAGGTCGATGTTGGCATCGAGCGTGTCGTTAGCTATCACCGACGTGGAGTCCGCCAGCACTTGCCGGCGAGGGGTAAACTGGATATTGGTATAACTGAAAAGTCCCATGGAGACAAGACTCTTCTTCGCTGCCTCCTCGTTCTCCACCTTATAGAGCTGGCGAGGACGGAGATGGAGGTCGCGCAACATCACACCGCCGCGGATGGGCATCTTCTTGCCCGTATAATGGAAACTGAGGTAACGGCGCACGAAAGAGTCGGTGAGCTGCTCGCCAAACTGCTTGCGGTAATTGAACCTGATGTTGCCGATATACCACTGTCGCTTCGCCAGGGTGTCGATGCTGTCGGCAAGTACCAGTTTCACCTGTGCCTTGCCGGGTACGTTGACGGTGTCGGCAAGGTAAGAGGCATAGCCGTTCTTGTAGTAATAGAATCCATTGTTGCGGAACAGGCGGGTGATGCGCTGGCGTTCCTGCTCCAGCAGGGAGACATTGAAGGGCGTTCCCTTGCCTATCAGGGCTTGGGAATGCGTGGAGTCTATCAATTGCTTGCCGAAGTCGGGGAACCCCAAATACGCCACAGAGTCAAGGGTACACAAACGGCCCAAGTCGACATGATAAGCCACCTTCGCCGTCTTCGGGTTCGTCCCCGTGATAATATCATACTTCACCTTTCCGTTGAAATAGCCATATTTCATCAACTGGTTCTCTGCCACCTGCGACCTCAGCTGTGGGTTGACATTCCCCATCAACTTGGGTTGGGAGCCGAAGGTCTTGGTGATCCATTTGGGAATGATGCCATTGGACTGTGAGAAAGCGTTCCATATCCAAAGGCGTATGGGGAAGGGGGTGCGATGGTAACTGCTCCCGAAGAGCGATCCGTTGGGCGCAGATGCCAGCACCGACTCCATCTCTGCTTTCGTGGAATCGGCATACGTCCCCTCCTCGTAGTTGGTGTACTCGATAGGCTTCAGTCCCGTAAACAACTGCTCGCCTTCCTTGAGGGCACTCGTGGAGGAACACCCTGCCAGTAATGTGACGGAGAAAAGTGCCATCACACCTATATATATAAGGTATAGTTTATTCTGTCTCATATCTCACATCACTAATTCTTTTGTATTTTCAACGGGTCGAACGACTGTGGCTTCGCCTGTGTCGAGTCTTTCCCTGACACCTTCTCGGCAGGAGGTGCGGGAACGTTCTGCTTCTCCGTCTTGAAACGGAAGATGTCGCTGAAACGCTGCAGCTTCCTCTGCCACTTGAAGCCGACACCATACTCCCCTATCTGTCCTTCCAACCAGTCATAGGTGTTGTTGGTATAGAACGCACGGATATATTGGCTCGCCCCCTCGTTGAGACGGTACTGCACTTCCACATTGTTGAAGAACGTGTTGTTTTTGGTGGCATTCTCCAGCTCCGCACCCGTAGACACCTGTCCGCCGATGCTGAAACTCAAGCGGTTGTTGAAGAACCGCTTGGCAAACTTGAAGTTGTAGTCCGTATGCAGCGCGCCCGTCGCCGTCAGGGAGTTGTCCACCGACATACCGACATCCAAACCAATGGAGCGCATGGCCGTACCGGCGATATTGTTGATCTCGGAGTTGAGGAAGGAACTCAAGGCACTGTTCATGGAAAACGAGCTGGTGTTGCCATCGGAAAGGTACATACCCGACACCAGCATGGTGATGGCTATCTTGCCCTGCTCCTCCACGCTCATCGTGTTCAACTCGTCCTGCAAGGTAACGTCGTTGGGGGCTGAGATGATGAACTGTATACCGGGCTGACTCAGCGTCTGACTGAGCTTGACACCGCAGACGAAATCCACGGAACGCCCGGAACCTTCACTCTCGTTGACCGTAGTCCTGACACTCTCCGTCGCCGTGATGGACAACGTGGGGTTAAAGGGGTCACCCATAAACTCGATATAACTTCCGTCCTGGATGGTAAAGGTCTTCAGCGGGATGACGGGCAGGGAGTATTTCATCTCTCCGTTGCTCAGGGTATACTTACCCGTGAGCTGGAGGTTGTCAGTGGGATTGTAGCTCATCAGCAACTCGCCGCCACCCATCAGGTCGATGTAGTTTGACTTGTCGGTGTTCAAGGCACAGAGGATATGCGCCGCCTCGTCGATGGACAGGCTCAACGACATGTCGAATCCCTCCAAGGCAGGACGTTCCACCACCACCGGCTTGCCGTCCTTGAAGTTGGTGAACTTCACCAGTTCGTCCAGCTGGTTGTCGGTGGTCAACTCCGACTCACGCAAGATATAGGTCATGTCGGTATTGCCCAGCACATCCAGCTTTCCCCTCATCCTCAGGGAAGACAAGGGTCCCTGCATCATTCCGAAGAAGTTGACGTATGCCTTACCGTATGCCTCCGACCTTGCGTTCTCCTTGGCATCAATGAGCAGGAAGTTCTGTGCCCTCATGCGGACATCCAGCATCATGCGGTCGAGATTGGAGAAGTCGAGACTTCCCTGTACGTTGAGAGGACTGGAATTGTTGGCATACATCATGAAGTTCTCGAAGAGCAACTTGCTGTCCACGATTCTGACGGGGTCGTTGTCAAAACGCATCGTCACACCGTATGGCACGCTCACCAAGTAAGCGGAGTCCAGGAACACCTCGCCCTCCACGTCCAACTTGTCAAGTGCGCCTTTCATCGACAGCTTGCCCTCGCCATATCCCTTCAGGCCGACAAGCTGGTCGGGCACGAAGCCGTTGACGAAATGGAGCGGCAACTTGGCCATGTTCACATCGGCATCCAGATAGCCGTCGTTCTCGGAAAGATAGGTACCCTTGACAGATGCCACCTCCTTGCCCTCATACTGCAGGATGCCGTCCACATAGTGGGAACCGTCGCTCTTGGGCATATACACGAACTCCGATCCGACATTTCCCATCGGGCACTTCTCGTAGCACAGGTTATTGACAGACAGATTGGAAGACACGGAAAGTTCGTCCTTCGTCTGGATTACATGGAAGTCTCCGTTCATGATGCCGGACACGTCGGGCATATAAGGTATCACACTCAACACTTTGTCGAGATTGAAGTTGCCCATGCTGACGGTGATGTCCTGCAGCACGTCCTCGTTGTCGTCGTTGGAATAGACACGCACGCCCATTCCACCGGCGGCTGTCAGCACAAGGTTGGCGGACACTCGTCCGTCATCACCCAGTTTCAGGTAATTGTCGTCATTGGCAGTAAAGTTCTTATATCCCAATACGGGATGCGTATTCAAGAGCGACACCATGATGCCGTCATCTTGCAACATCGCCGCCAAGCCGACATCCACACCCAGACGGTTGTTGGCATCATAGATGCGGGCATCGATGTTGGAACCCCTGTCCTGCAGTTCGCCTTTCACCAGGGCACGGAACACATACTGGGGATTCTTCTTGTTGTTCTCGATGCGGGCAGTGTAGCGGATGGTGTCACCCTGCGTCATGACGTTGGCACGAATGGTGTCCAACTGTATGCCGTTTGCCACCAAGGAGTCTACATTCAGATAACCATTCAGTCCGTCTACAGGAGAGGCGTTCAGATCCATCTCCACCGACTTGAAATGACACCCACAGTATTGTGCGAATCGGGAGATGAAATTGTCCTTGCCCGTTGAGAGGGCGATGTGTCCCATCGGGAAGTTGCGGCGTATCTTCACCTGGTCGATATGGCGGTTCTTGAGTTGGTTCATCACCTCCTTCTGCAAGATGTCCAACCTGTCCAACAGCTTCTTATAGCCGCCATGGGCATCGAGGTCGAGATGGAAGTCGCCACAGTCTGCCACGGCATGGGTAGTGTCACTACGGGTATATACATCCAGATTGAGACCCACCGGACGATAGGTCTTGTCGGTGGTCTTCAGGGTAACGTCACTCATCGTGGCAAACACCCTGTGGTTGTCCTTGAGGTCGGAGTTCAGGTCTACCTGTCCGCACATCGACGCATTCATCGGGTTCTTGGTCAACTGCAACTGATAAAGGTCGGCATTGCGCACGTCGGCAATCACTGAAGCCCGCAACCGCTTGGTATCAGTAAGCCCATAGACGCTGACGAGACCTGTCAACAGTTCATTCTTGCTGTCGATGTCTGCATGTATCTTTCCATTGGCGACATCCGCAGCCGCCTGGATATTGTTCAGCTGATAGTTGTCATAGTGGAGATTGACGATTTTCGCCTTGGCAACTAACTTTGTGCGGGATGACAGGAAGTCTGTCCCCGTACCCTTTGCCTCCAAGGTTCCCGTAAACGAGTGCAGGTCTTGCCGTGGCAGGAAATGTTTTGCCTGCAGATTGCTCGTCTGTATCTTTGTCTGATACGCCAATCGGTTCATGTCGATGCTGCCGTCTTTTTCCGTAGGGGCATTGATGGTGGCATCCACCTTCATGCAACCCTTTCCCTCCGTCATCGACAACTTCGCCGCATACTTCGTTCCGTCGATACCGATGCTGCCCTGTATGCCGATGCCATAAGGTATCTGCACCTCGCTCCTCAGGGAAGGATCGAGCAGGGCTGTCACAAAGGCTAAATTATAAGTACGGGCCTTCAGGTCGGCATTCACCTTCAGCCGATTCATGTCCGTAAGATGGGCGGCACTTCCCGTCGTCTCCAACTGGAAGGCTGTGGGAAGGCTCAGTTTGACGCCCGAGAACGAGATATTCTGCAGGTTTCCCCGCACGGTCGCATCTATGCTCAGAGGGTAATAAGGCCAGTTGTCACGCATCTCCTTGGGCAAGCCGTCCGCAAAAAGTAAGAGGTCGGAACGCCCCACGAAACCATGTACCTGCGCCATCAGCTTGCCGGGGTTTCTGTCATCGAAGGCGTTCAAGTCCATGTCCAACGTCGTTTGCAGACGGGATACGGGAGTAGCGACAGACAGGTCTGGCAACTGGAACTTGGTAGAGTCCATCACCACCCTGCCATAGAGCTTGTCCACTTTCAAACCGCTCTTTTCCTTGAACCGGGCGCCGTTCACCTTGATGTCCAACTTGGAGTCACAATAAGAGAAAGACTCAGCCTCCAGCACCATCCCGCCGAGCGACAGGTGGTTGAAGTCCATTCCCGAGACAGGACGCTCGAAGTTGTTGTCATAGGCAAAATGCCCACCTTGCCAGTCCAGCCTGCCCACTTGGTAAAGTCCCTTGTACAAGTCCAGGTAAGTCTTCTCCGCCAAGGCTTTCTCGAAAAAAGCATGGACCTGGAGGGTATCTCCAGGCATGTGTAAGGTAAAGTCAGTGTTCTTTAGTTTTAGTTGTCGCACATTCACCTTCCAGAAATTCGAGGAAGGTGTCGTGTCTGGCGGAACAGTATCACTCAGTTCCACCGACAGACGGGCATCCGACAGGAAGGCATCGTTCACGTTGACGTGCTCCTTCCCCAAGTCGATACCGTGGGCCTTCAGATAGAGTTTTCCAATATTTCCTTTGATTCTCGCCTCATGGATGAAATTGGTGGTGTTCACCTTCATCTTGGCGAATTCAAGCCTGTCCACCATCACCTGACCGTCGAAGAGAGGCAACAGCTGCACGTCCGCCACCATCTTCCCGATGTCGGCAACCGTGTCTTTCCGGTTCTTGATGGAGTCATTGGGTTGCAGCACCCGCACACCTTCCACCCCGAGGTTCAGGGGAAAGACCAGTCTCACCTGTCTCACGGAGACATCCATGCCCGTGGATTCAGAAGCATATGAAGCCACCTGCCTTGCCGCCCAGTTCTGCACGGGGGGCAAGTAAAGCAACAGCGTCAGCAATATGATGAGGAGCATTGGCGAAAGGACGGCGATGCCCACCCATTTCATATACTTCTTCATAGGCATGGATTTTAAATGTCAGCAATGGCTTTCCAAAGATTATCATCCGGCAACGGTGCCTCGACAGCGATAGCCTCCTTCGACACGGGATGGACGAACTCCACCCTGCGTGACAGCAATGAGATGCTGCCGTCGACATTGCTCCGAGGGGCGCCATACTTCAAGTCGCCCTTGATGGGACATCCCATCTTGGACAACTGGCATCTGATCTGGTGATGACGGCCCGTCATCAGGTTCACCTCCAACAGGGAATAATGATCCGTATGGCCTATCACCTTGTATTTCAAGACTGCCTTCTTCGAGTTCTTCACTTCATGGTCGTAAGCATAGCTCTTGTTCTGTTTCTCGTTCCTCACGATCCAGTGGGTCAGGGTCGCCTCCGTCTCCTTAGGCATGTTCTTGACAATCGCCCAATAGGTTTTGTGCACTTCTCCGTCGCGAAACATATTGTTCAGACGACTGAGAGCCTTGGAGGTCTTGGCAAAGACCACAAGTCCGGAAACAGGTCTGTCAAGTCGATGCACCACACCGAGGAACACGTTCCCCGGCTTTTGGTACTTCTCCTTGATATACTTTTTCACCGTCTCCGAGAGAGGTTCGTCGCCGGTCTTGTCGCCCTGCACGATCTCGCCGCTACTCTTGGAGACGATGATGATATGGTTGTCTTCGTAAACTACCTGCATGATTTACCGGCAGTATGGATTACATGTTCATGCCGCCATCGATCTGGATGACCTGACCGCTGACATAGCTCGACATATCCGACGCGAGGAAAAGACATACATTGGCGATGTCCTCTGTCTGGCCACCACGACGCAATGGAATCTTCTGCATCCAGTCCTTGCGAACCTCCTCGGGCAACTGGGCAGTCATCGCAGTCTCGATGAAACCGGGAGCTACGGCATTGGCACGAACGCCCTTGGGACCCAACTCCTGTGCGATAGACTTGGCGAGCGCAATCATACCTGCCTTGGAAGCTGCATAGTTGCACTGACCTGCGTTACCGTGAACACCTACCACGGAAGCCATGTTGATGATGGAACCGCTGCGCTGACGGAGCATGATAGGGGAGCAAGCATGGATGAAGTTGAAGGCAGACTTCAAGTTCACGTTCAACACTGCGTCCCACTGAGCCTCGCTCATGCGGAGCATCAAACCGTCCTTTGTGATACCGGCATTGTTGACAAGGATGTCAATCGAACCGAAATCAGCGTGAATCTGCTTCACCGTATTCTGTGTCTCCTCAAAGTCAGCAGCGTTGCCTGCGTAAGCACGGCATGTAACGCCGAGAGCCTCAATCTCCTTGCGAGTAGCCTCCAAACCGGCAGCCATGTCATCGTTGAGTACGAGGTCTGTGAATGCGATGTTGGCACCCTCAGAAGCAAATTTCATAGCGACAGCCTTTCCGATGCCGCGGGCTGCACCTGTAACAAGGGCAGTCTTACCTGTTAATAATCCCATTTTCTTTGTTTTATTAATTCTGAATTTATATTTCTCTATTTCTCTATATCCGCGCCCCTGTCTTTCCCAGTGCACCGTAGACCACTTTCGCAACAAGAGGCTTGCTGCTTTCCTCCGTCAGTCCATGTCCCAGACGTCCATAGATGAACGGCACCTCCAGTCCTTTGATGCAATAGTGGGTGATGTCAGCCACCAAGTCGACATTGTCGATATCGAATTCGCCGTCGGCCTTTCCCTCGGCATATACTTTGCGGAACAACTCGATTTCATCCTCGTCAAAGTTCTTGCGGGCTTTCTCCACCATCCAGATGTTTCGGAAGAACTCTGCCCTCAGATTGCCATTGCGCACAACCGTTTCCTTGATCATACTCAGATGCGTATAAATCAACTCTATGATCTTGTCCTGAGGTCGAATCTTGCAAGCTGCCACCTCGTCCAACTTGTCGGAAAGACGTTCCAGCTCCGACTCAATCACCGCATAATAGACATCCTCCTTCCTGCTGAAATAGGTATATAAGGTACGGCGTCCCTTTCCCGATGCCAAGGCGATGTCATTCATTGTCGTGTTGGCAATGCCGTTCTTGGCAAAGAGCTGACGGGCGACATCCACTAATTTCTGTCTTGTCTTGGATATTGACATGTCTAAGTTCCTCCGTTATTTACAAATATTGTTGCACATGATTATTTCCGTGTGCAAAAATACGAGTTTTCGATGACATAAGCAAATATAATAATTTAAAATCAGTTAAAAACAACATTTTATAGCGCAAACATTTGGTTATTCCGAAAAAAAGCAGTACCTTTGCACACGCAATTCAGAAATGGTCACATTGAAGAGTTGATATGATCGCGGCGTGGAGCAGTTGGTAGCTCGCCAGGCTCATAACCTGGAGGTCGCACGTTCGAGTCCTGCCGCCGCAACTAAGAATCGGGCAAGAAGTTGGTTTTCAACATTCTTGCCCATTTTTTGTATTTATACCAGACCAGGGGAAAAGAAAAATCCGATTATTCCTAAAAACAGGAATAACCGGACCATATCACAAAAACCAATTTACTTTCTTAAAAGTTTCATGACCTTTTCAAAATAGCGCTGCGTTCGCTTGATGCTGTAATGGTTTCCACCATTCCATGCACGAATCGCTTGTTCAATGCTATTCAACGGATTGTAAACAGACTGCATCAACAGGAACATCTCTTTTGACTTGGAGACACTGAGCCTATCTGACAACTTGTAACGCTTCTTACTATTGTTGCGCTTCAAAATCACATTGCACTCTGCTACCAAAATCGGAGTAATCTGCATAACGCCTACGGAATTGCCACGCTTAGCGTTAGGATTCCCCTCACTTTCCACTTGGATAATCGCCTCCATCACTGGAGTCCAATCAAAATCTTTGGAGGAAACCTCCCCATCATTCGCAGCCGATGCTGCACTTACATTCAATACCAGCATCAACATACTGGTCAATACCACTACTACTATTCTCTTCATATTAATTGTTTTATGGAACCTGAAAAGCTGAACTACAACATCAGTGATTTCGCGGCGGCAACTTGTGAGAAAAAGAAAGGCTGCTCACCTCAGTTCCGTTAGATACCTTAACGGATACCTCTTTGTGCAAAGCAAGCACAAGAAAAGATATCCTTATCCTTATCGCTTGCAAAGGTACTAAAAAAAAACGAGATATACAAATAACAAGCTGATTATCAGCTCATTTTTAGGTAATTAAACACTTTATAACAAGAACATCGCCCTTTTAGAAGGGAATAAACACAAAAAAGCCTCAGGAATCATTTGAAACCTGAGGCTGTTGAAAGGAGGCGGC
>CAVEJY010000124.1:0-5943 GCA_963616155.1 Acutalibacteraceae bacterium | reverse complement strand
GAAATACGACGGTTCTGCCGAGGAAGCCATCAAGCAGATAGACGACAAGGGATACTTGATTCCTTACTCCGCCGACGGCAAACGACTGGTGAAGGTGGGTGTCAACTACGACAGCCAACAGCGCACCATCGGTGACTGGATTATCAAGGAAGGATGATGGAGATTTAGCACTAAAAAAGTCATGTTCCTTCCATCAAGGACATGACTTTCTGTATCTTTATTCATATATTTATTTTTGCATATTTAACAAGAAATGAGTCTCGTTGTTCCGAAAAGCACATAAAATATGTTAAAACCTATGCTTTTTTGCCTTTTGAAATAAAAATGTCACTTTTAGGGGGGGCGCAATCTGCATAAAAAATTATACTTTTGCAGCGGAAATTCTAATCTATCATTTTTATTTAAAGAAAAGGAAAGTATGTACAAGAGAATCAGTAGTTTGATTTTGGTGCTTATGTTGCCATTGCTCATTATGGCACAGGGTGTCACAACCAGTTCTTTGTCCGGAAATGTCGAGGACAAAGAAGGTCCTATGATCGGTGTCAGTATCGACGTAGTTCACGAACCGTCAGGCACTCGCACCAAGACCGTGACCAACATGGACGGCAAGTTCGTTTGCACAGGTTTGCGCGTGGGAGGTCCCTATGTCGTGACTGTGACTTACATCGGCTATCGCACACAAGTACTTAAAGGCTTGATCCTCAACCTCGGTGAGGAGGCACATCTCGACATCAAGATGGAGGAAGACTCCAAGCAACTCGGAGAGGTAGTCATTCAGGGCAACGCCTTGAACAACATGAAGAAATCTCTTGGCAGTGGCGTGGGAATGGTAGTCAACAAGAATGCCCTCAGCTCCATGCCGACCATATCGCGCTCCATTTCCGACTTCACCCGAATGCTGCCACAGGCTGGCGACAACGGTATCATGGGAAAGGGCGGCAAGAGCAACAACGTGACCGTGGACGGTGCCACTTTCAACAATACCTTTGGTCTTGGCTCGGAGAAGTCTGGCCTTCCAGGCTCCAACGCCGGTGCCAATCCCATATCCCTCGATGCCCTCGACCAGATTTCCGTAGAGGCTTCTCCCTATAATGTAAAGGTGGGCGGCTTCACTGGCGCAGGCATCAACGTCGTGACAAAATCCGGAGACAACACTTTCCGTGCTGCCGCCTACGACTATATCCGCAACAACAAGATGGCGGGACACAAGGTGGCCGACGGCGAACTTTCCAACGACAGTTACACAGAGAACACATTCGGCGCCAACATCTCCGGTCCCATCATCAAGAACAAGCTGTTCTTCTTCGCCAACTTTGAATACAACAAGGCGACGACTCCCGTTTCCAACTACATCTTGGGCGATGGAAGCGGCAAGGGAAACATCTCTTCCGTACCAGCCTCCACAGCCGACCAACTGCGCGATTTTCTCGTCAGCAACTACAATTACAATCCAGGTTCATATCAAAATGTGGACAAGGAGACAAAATCCACCAAGTTCCTCATCAAGTTAGACTGGAACATCAACGACAACAACAAGTTCACGGTACGCTACAACCAGTTGAACGCCAAGAGCCTTGGCGGAACCCTGTCCACAGCAACCGCCGCCAAGTTCTCCGACTTGCTCTACTGGCGCAACAACGACATTTACAACATCACCGGCGAACTGAACTCAAAACTCTCACAGTCGCTCAACAACAAGGTGTTCGTCTCCTACAACTCCATGCCCGACTATCGTGAGCCATACGCCGGTCTGTTCCCCAATGTCACCATCACCAACAACGGTGCCAACATCGTCTTCGGTACAGACAAGGCTGCCTACCAGAACCGGGTGAACCAGAAGATATTCCAAGCCCAGGAAGAAGTGACTTACCTGTTGAAGAACCACAAGTTCACCGCAGGTCTCAACTGGCAGTTTATGAATCTCTCCAACAGCTTCACCTACAATCCTTTCGGTACATTCACCTTCAATACACTGGAAGATTTCTACAACAGCAGCAAAGCAGGCACCACTACTCCCATCGGTGTAAGTACAGGACTGGGGCGCCCCAGCAAATATGAATTGAACTACACTACGCAGGAAGGCAGAATGGTAACGTTGTCCAATCCTAAGATCAGCCAGTTGGCCTTCTACCTGCAAGACGAGATGGCATTGTCAGACCGCTTCAACCTGACCGCTGGTCTCCGCTTCGACTTGATCTCTATCACCAACAAGCCACAGGACAACATTGCCGTACACGACATGACCTTCCAGGACGCAGACGGCAACAGCGTGAAATACAACACCAGCAATGTGCCCGGTGCAAGTCTCCTCGTCTCTCCCCGCATCGGTTTCAACTGGAAGCTGAACGAAGAGGGAACCATTGCCCTGAAGGGAGGAAGCGGCCTCTTCACAGGTCTTATCCCATTCGTATATCTTGAGAAGATGTATGGCATCAACGGTCTCAACGAAGGAGCCATCTCAGTCAGCAAGACCGAGGATCTCCAAAAATATCCCTTCCAGAGCGAGACCGCATACTACAAGCCCGACGGCGGCAGTGCCAACTCCACCTACGAACTGAACCTCGTCAATTCCAAGTTCAAGATGCCACAGACATGGCGTTCTTCCCTCGGCATCGACATCAGAACCCAGGACGGCTGGACATTCGGTCTGGAAGGAGTCTACTCCAAAGACTTCCATTCTGCTTACTATGTAAACGCCAACATCGACCAGAAGACTACCACTACGGGGGCGAATGGTCAGACGTACTATACGAACAACCGACTCAACAGTGCCGTTACCAAGGCGTATGTGCTGGAGGAATGCAACATGGGATATTCCTATTTCCTGACAGCCAGCGTGAGAAAAGCGTTCGACTTCGGTCTCAACGCCAGTCTCGCCTACACATACGGTCAGACCAAGTCTCCGTATGAGTTTGCGTCAACCACTCCAGGCTCTGCCTTCAACGGTGCGCCAGTGGTGGGCAATCCCAACAAGCCCGTCAACACCTATGCCACATACGACTTGCGCCACCGTCTCGTGGGCGACCTGAGCTACAAGGCAACCTATGCCAAGCAGAAGCTCTATACCGTGGTGGGGCTCTTCCTCAGTGCATCACAGCAGGGACGCACCTCTTATATTTATGGTGGATCGGGCGATGTGAACGGCGACGGCTCTACTGGCAACGACCTGATTTTCATCCCTGCCAAGCAGAGTGACATCAACCTCGTGGAGTACACTCAAGGCGGCAAGACCATCACTGTAGAGGAACAGTGGAACGCACTCGACAACTTCATCAACAACTCCTCTTACCTGAGCAAGCACAGAGGACAGTTTGCCGAGCGCAACGGTTCCATCGCCCCCTGGTATTGCCAGTTGGACCTCCATCTGGCAGAAGGAATCATCCCTTCCAAGAAACACAAGTTTGAGATTACCTGCGACATCAAGAACTTCCTCAACATATTCAACAAGAACTGGGGTGTCATCAAGACCGCCTCAAATGCCAAGTTGATTACGGCCAAGACTAAGGACTCCTTTACGGTGAACCCCACCAATCTCTCACAGAAGGAGTACACACCCTATATGGATGCTTCCTCTGCATGGAGTATGCAGATTGGCTTCCGTTACACCTTCAACTAACAAACGGCAAATATGAAGAAACAGTTATTCATCCTACTTACACTGATGGCCTTGTGGACTGGAGCATCCGCACAGGGCCATCAGTCCATTGTACTCAAGCGCACCGAGGTGGCCAAGCGCCTCACCGACGCCAAATACCACCCCAACTATTTCCAAGCAATGTCGCACCGCGGCAGAATGAGCGGTTATCCACAATTCCCGGAGAACTCCCTGTCCGCCATCCGGAACGTCACCCACTTAGGAGTTTCCCTTGTAGAGATTGACGTCAAGCTGTCAAGCGACGGCATCCCCTACCTCCTGCACGATCTCTACCTCCAGCGCACGACCAATTTTCTGGACATAGTGCCCGGCACAGGAACAGGACAAGACCCATACGGCAAGTACAACAACTATCCCTGGTCGCTTATCAGCCAGCTCGTCCTCAAACGGGCAGACTTCACCTACACCAATGAACGTGTGCCCTCTCTTCGGGATGTGGTAAGATACGTTCGTGACCACACCGAGGCGATGATCCAGCTTGACATTGCCAACGATGAGATCTTCGAAGCCTCATGGCAGGTCGTCAAAGAAGAGAACGCCTTCGATGTGGCGATGTTCAAACTGAAAGGAACATCAGTGGAAGATTTCCGCAAGAAGTATTATGACAAGCTGACGAAGAAGCAACAAAAGCAACTCATCCTCTTCATCATCATTGACGGGAAAAAGCCCGACACGAAGGACTACTACCTGTCATGGGAGAAGTCCAAGATAGCCAAGGGATACGAAATCTCTTTTGAAGACAACAAATCCGAAAGAGACAAGACGCTCCTTGACATCGTTGCCGACGTACGCAAAAGAAACCGTACGAGAGTACACGCCTTCAACACCATTCCCGACATGTACTACGGCAGATACAAAGGACAGTTGAATGTAGGACAAATAGCCAACTCCAAACACGACCGTCGAGGAGACTGGATCTTCCTGCTCGACCCCTTAGAGAAAGGCAACACCTCCATCGGTGTCAACGGTTCCATCATCACCGACGACGCACTCCTTCTCAACGAGTTTTACCAATCCATACACCGTCATGAATAAAAAAGTATTCTCTTTCATATTTCTCCTCATTGCCCTATGCGCCCCAACAGTACAGGCGCAGGAAGTGTTTGATTCCACGGAAGTGTTGCGCCTTACAACGGACAACGCACAGACCCTATCCTGCTGGATACGGCTTGACCAGCCCAAGGAGAACGTCTGCATCGGATATTGGGGAAAGTCTGCCGACAACGCCGAAGACATCAAGGCAGATGTTGCTATCAAGAACGGCAGGATTGTGGTGAGGAAGCGGACACGTCTCAACCCCTCGGAGTTGAGTCCCATCGCAGAGTCCGACTTCACCCTTTCCCAGGATGGCATTTATCCCGCTCCCGGTGATGCTGCCGACGGATGGATATTCTTCTGTCTGTCCACCACCAAGGACAAGTGTCTCCTCTCCCTTTCCCGTCCCGGCAAGAAACTGTTCTCCAAGTTGTTTTACATCGGTGTGGGTGATGTCCTGACAACCGAGGACACCTTCTTCTATGGGAAAAGCCCCGTAAAACCATTTGCCGACTATGCAGAACCATCAAGCATAAGCCAAAAGAAGACAGCTAATAGATTCTATGAGGTCAAGGACGTACTGCAAGCCTTTTATATGCAAGCTCCCTTCCAGCCGCAACTCCGTCACCTCAATCCACAAGGACTGGATGGTTCGCAAAACCTCTATGTAAAGTTCAAGAACCAGCAAGCACAAAAGTACATCGACCTGAGAAAGGACGGCGAAAAATGCATCGCCCTACTGTCTGACCGTGATGACAAGAAGGAAAGCCAAGGTTTTCTTCTCGCCAACAGTAAAAAAGACTATGGCATTGTCGTGCGTTCCCTGAGAAATGGAGAGTTAACGGAATGGGAATTCATCTTCATACGCAATGACAAGAATGACAAGCCCTTGTATGCCATCCGTCCCTTGGGGGAAAGCGATGCAAGACTGTTGGGAGTAACAGGCTCTCCCGCTTTGGTTCTCACGTCGAAGGATGCCTATACCACAAGCGGAGAGGTCAAAGACTCGTTTCTTTGGTCCATAGACGTTTTGCCCAAGGAGTAATCTCTCATCCCTCCTCACCGTCTTGCCTGCCACAAACTGATGATGATTTAAGGAGACCTAAAGTTAAGTATCATCAACTTTTGAAGCCCTTGCCGGCTGAAAAGAGCTGAAAAGTTTGTGTATCTCATAAAAACTTCGTAACTTAGCGGCGTTAAACGTAAAGCATTGAGATTATGACTGAAATCGTAAACAAATATCCTGTAGGAAT
>CAVEJY010000123.1:0-10932 GCA_963616155.1 Acutalibacteraceae bacterium | reverse complement strand
CCCTTGTTGTCGCCTTCCTTCTGCATGTTTTCCTCGGCATTGTACTGCAAGGCAAGGTAGCGGCGGAAACGCAGGGTCTCTGTGTCCAGCCATGTCTTTTGCAGCTCAATCAGTATCAGGTGCGTGTTGCCGTCGTTTTCCTTGACCTTTGCTGCAAAGTCAATTCTGAACATGGAAATGTTGTCGCGCGTCACATTCGGGTGTTCGTGGCGACGCATTTCCACGCTCACCACCTCCTTCTTCAGCAAGGCAGAGAGTACAGTCTTGGCAATGCGTTCGTCTTCCATCAGGAATTTGAACACAGAGTCATAAATGGGGTTGGCTACAGAATATATCATATTTCTTCCTCCTAAGTTATGTTGCAATCTTGCTGCAAAGTTACGCTTTTTATTTGAAAGAGCAAGGCTTTTGCTGCTTTTTTGTTGATACTGCTCAAGTTTTCCCGAAAGAAACTCTGACGCGAGAAATCTCGTGTTTGTATTCTGAATAGAAATTTTCCACAAAACAAACCGCCCGAGTATCGATACTCGGGCGGTTTTATCATCAATGATATTTTTCATTATCTTACGCTCCACTCAAACAAGCCGCAAGAGTGCTTCTCGGGTTGCTTCAGTTCGAGCTTTACTGCCTTGGTCTTCACGGGGTCGAAGTTGACGGTGCAAGCTGTGCCCTTGGTTGTGGGGTAGCCGTCTGCACCAGTCACTTCCTTCCAGTTGCCAGTTTCGTCCTGGTAGTAGATCTTCCAGTAGTCTGGCACCTTGCAACCGCCCCAAGGCTGGTCGTCGTACCAGTATACGGTGCTGCTCTTGATTTCCTGAGTCTCGGGGAAGGTGTAGCTTACCCATTCCGTGGTGTTCTGTTTGGGCCACCAGTGGCAGTAGGGGATGCTGCGGTCGTTCTCGTCGGCAGGTACCAAGCCATCGGTGATACTGCTCTTGGCAGGTACTGGAGAGGAGAACTCTACCTTTGCCTGTGATGCCAGTGTAGCAGGGGCAGAGGGGCGAGTTGCCTTCATGTCCTGTGGCAACCATACCTTCATGTTGCCGTTGCCACGGTGAGCCCATGCGAAGTAGGGGATGAGCTTCAGGTTCTCGTCCTTGGCGGTGAGCTTGCCGCTCTTGTCGAAGGCAAGGGTCTGCACGGGAGTGGTCAGTGTCTCCAGATTCTGTCCCTTGTAGAGGGTCAAGGCATTCTTGTACTTGGGGTCGATGAAACCGTCATAGGAAAGCTTGCCCTCTGTGAAGGTGGGCTCCTGATTCTCCAGGACGTTCATGATGTCGAAGTTGTTGTCGGGCCACTCGGCGCAGTAAACGATAGGACCACGCTCGATGCTCACGCAACCGCGGTCTGCCTCCACCTTGTTGTTGGCACGCACGGTGCGGGCCTCCATGTCGAAGTGAACGCGTACCACGTCGCCCTTCTTCCACTTTCGGTTGATGGTGTAGTAACCGTCCTCTGTCACCTTGGCATCCACCTTCTTGCCGTTTACGGTGATGGAGTAGCTGAGGCGCTTGCCGTCGCTATAGTAGTAGAGGTCGCTGGGCACGGGCTGACCCTTCACCCATCCAGGGATGCGGATTTTCATGCCGAACTGACCAGCCTTGTTGTCGTCCACCTTGATGGCGATGTCGCCGTTCCAAGGATACTGGGTGTCCTGGCTGAGAGAAACCTTCTTGCCAGCCACGCTCAGTGAAGAGGAGTTGCTGAGGAAGAGGTTTACATATACGTTGCGGTCCTTCACGGCATACACATAGCCCGGGAGGGAAGGCAGGAAGCGGCAGATGTTGCTGGGGCAGCAAGCGCAACCGAACCATGCCTGGCGCTGGTGCTGACCCATGCTCTCCAAGGGGTTGGGGTAGAAGAAGCCGCCGCCGTCCATGCTCACGCCACTGATGAGACCGTTGTAGAGCGTACGCTCCAATACATCATAATACTTGCTCTCTCCGTGGAGGAGGAAGAGTCGGTAGTTGACGTATACGTTGCCGATGGCAGCACAGGTCTCGCAGTAAGCACTCATGTTGGGCAACTCATAGTTCTTGCCGAAAGCCTCACCGTTGTTGGTGGCACCGATGCCGCCGGTGATGTAGAGCTTCTTGCCCACGATGTTGTCCCAGATGCGGTCGATGGCGTGGATGTAGGCAGTGTCGCCAGTGAGGGCAGCTACGTCAGCCATACCGGCATACATATAGGTGGCACGCACGGCGTGGCCCACTGCCTCGTCCTGCTCCAATACAGGCTTGTGGCTCTGTGAATATTCGGTCTGAATCTTGGTCTTTCCACGATAGTCAAGGAAGAACTTAGCCTCGTCGAGATATTTCTTGTTGCCTGTGGCGAGATAGAGCTTACAGAGCGCCATTTCGGCAATCTGGTGTCCGGGCACCACGCAAGCCTGACCGGGATTGGGGCCTACTTCCTTCACCACGCAGTCGGCGTAACGGATGGCGATGTCGAGGAACTTGCGGCTGCCTGTAGCTTGCCAGTGTGCCACGGCTCCCTCCACCATGTGGCCGAGGTTGTAAAGCTCATGGCTCAAGTCCTCCTCCATGCTCCAGCGAGTGTCGCCGGCCCAGAAGTGGGGATGCTTGGGGTTTTGTGTACGGGCGGTGTAGAGATAGCCGTCAGGCTCCTGGGCTGGAGCGATGATGTCGAGCACACTGTCGATGTATGCCTTGAGCTTCTTGTCTGGATAGGTCTGCAGCACATAGCTGGCACCCTCGATGGTCTTGTAGGGATCGGTGTCGTCGAAGCTGTAGGGCATCAACTTACCCACGTCGTAGGTGTCGCTGGGTTTGGCGGCACGCTCGAAGTTCTTGTAGCGTCCCTCGCTCTCGCACTTGCTGAAAGCCAATGGGATGGTGACGGCGCGAGAGGTCTCGATACGTTGTCCCCAGAACGAGTTGTTCCACACTTTTACCGATGTGAAAGGCACGGGAGTGATAGGGTAGCCCCCAGTGCTCTTGTTAGCCTTCTGTGCCAAGGCTGGCATCAATGCCAATGCCGCCAAGGCTGATGTTACTAAGATTTTCTTCATGTATCGTCGTTGTTTTGTTTATTTGTAAATGAATTCTTCACTCTTCATTTCTTGGGAAGATACTCGTCCCAGAGCTTCAATGAGTGGAGATAGCCTGTGAAAGGCCAAGCCTCCTCGGCATTCTTGCCCAGCAGCATGTACTGGGAGGGCTTGATGAGGAGCTGGATGTCCTTCTGGCTGATGAGTTGGTCATTGATGTAGACGCTCTCAATTCTACCGTCGAAGCATACATATATATGCTGCCACTTGCCGGCGAGGCTCTTCATCTCCTTATAGCCAGCGTCCTCATACCAACCATAGTGGTTGATGACACCGCAGCGTGGCTCCGTGCCGTTCACGAGCATCAACTTCTCCAACTCGTCATGCGATGAGGTGAAGTCTGCCACACATTCGTTCTCGGCAATCTCTGGGTTCAGGATCCATGCCTCGATGGTGTAGGGAGCGTTGTCACGGATGGTGGCAGGCAACATGAAGTTGCTCTTGTAGCTCTCCTTGCCCGTGAAGGCGAAGGCTTTCTTGCCGCTGATGGTCTTGATGATGGCGGCGGTGTCGCTCTGCGTCTCGAACATACCCTTGAGGTGAACGTCGAGCGGACTGCCGTTCTTGATGTAAGGTACGGTGTCGCCTTCGTTGTAGTAGTCGGCGTTGAGGTCTACCACCAGTCCACGGCTGTCCTTGTCTGCCACGTCCTCACGAACGATGTCGCTCTCAGCGTCGAAGGCCTTTTCGGGAGCTTCCTGTTCCCAGTTGTAGTAGCGCAGGTTGGTCAGCGTGAAGGGTGCGCTTCCTGCCTTGATCTCCAACTTTCCTTCGGAGAGAATGAGGCGGGTATCGCTCTCGTCAATCTGTCGCCATGCGCCGTTGTCGAATGCCTGTGCGGTAAGGGTGTGCTTGCGGGCCTTGCCGATCTGTGGGTGGCTCATCACGAGCTGGGTACCTGGCTGCAGGGTGATGGCATCTTTGCCGTTGACGCGCTCCCGGAGTGCCGTGCCCTGGATGAGCTTGAACTCTCCGCCGAGCATTCCCTCGTTGTTGTGCCATGTGCTTCCGTCGAAGTCGGCGGCGGTCAAGCCGAGCCACTGCTGTGGAGCGGAGTCCTCGGCACTGCCATATACCTTGATGTTCCAAATGGCTCCACCGAAACCGTTCTTCTGTCCGCCGGTGTAGGTGAGGCGCACATACTGTGCCTTGGCGTTGCCGAAGTCTACCATGGGCGATCCTGCCAGGCGGTTCTGACGTTTGTCGGAGAAGGTCTGCCAGTGGATGCCGTCGTTGCTGGTCTCGATGATGTACTGGTAGAACTGCGTGCCATACTCAAACTGGGTCCAGATACTCTTGATGTTCTGCTTCTTGCCGAGGTCTATCTGAATCCAGGCGGGCCCTGTGGTGCGGGGACGCCAGAGCGTTCCGTTGTTGTCGTCCACCGCATATTCGGGACGGAAGTCGTTGTCATAATAGGAAGAGGCGGTAACCTTGGCACCGAAGGCAAGGTTCTTTGCCACCTTCAGCTCGGGCTTCAGGTCGATGCCCTCGTGGGTGGGTTCGATTTCCTTGATGGTGCCGTCGACATTGAACTCCAACTTGTCTATCGCCACCTGACGGTGGAAACCGCGGTTGGAGTGAGGATTGTCGTGGCGGTGGTATACGATGTAGTAGTTGTCGCCTTCCTGCAGAATGCTGTTGTGGCCGGGACCGTGCACCGTGCCGTCGGCATTGGTCTTGAGGATAGTGCCGTGGTAGGTGTAGGGACCGAGCGGACTCTTCGCCGTGGCATAGTCCACACGGTAGCTGGCATCCTCGCAATGCTCGCAGGAGTAGAGGAAGTAGTAGGTGCCGTTGCGCTTGAATACGAAGGGAGCCTCGAAGAAGTGGGTCACCTCTGTGTTCTCGATCAGCTTGGTCTCGGAGAATGATTTCATGTCGGGATTGAGCTTGCCAGCACCGCAACCGAAGCCGGGATAGATGCCCCAGGTGCCCCAGTACATATACACCGAACCGTCATCGTCACGGAAGGTCTGGCCGTCGAGGGTAATGGCGTTCTTCACGAACCTGTCGGGCACGAGTACCGCCTCGCTTTCGCCGAGAACATTCTTCCAGGGACCTCTTGGCGTGTCGCCCACACCGAGATGGAGCTTGCAGGGCTGGCAGTAGAGATAGTAGTACTTGCCGTCTGCCTCGTTCTTCATCACGTCGGGTGCCCATATCCAGTGGCTGTCGGGCCAGTTCATGGGCATGAGTGTCCAGTTCTTGAAGTCCTTGCTGCACCAGAGCTGGGCAGGGCCGAAACCGGCGCCGCTGCCGTCGGTGGTGGCATATATATAATAGGTGTCACCGAATTTCTTGATGGTGGGGTCGGCGAAATAGCCCGGAAGGATGGGGTTGCCGGCACCGGGAGTGTTGTAGGCAGCCTTCTGGGCAGCACCCGTCTGGGGTACTGCCGCAGCTGCTGCCATCAGCAATGTTACAATTATACCTTTATTAACCATAAAACCTAAGTCTTGAAAAATGTTTGTATTAAGAGGAAATGTTTATTTCTTGATGATCTTGATGACGAAGCCACCGCCGGAGGCGAGGTGGAGGTCCATCTTCGACTGCTTGTTGACCGTCTGTGACAGGATGGTGTAGTCCTCTGCGTTGTGGTTGGCGTTGATGCCGTCCTTCATCACCTGTGCCTCGTAGTCGCCTTCACCGAGGAAGTCGAATGTCAGCGTGAGGTCTCTCTCGTCCCAGTTGGTCTGTCCGCCCACATACCAGTTGTTGCCTTTCTGGCGGGCAGTGACGATGTACTTGCCGATTTCGCCCTGTGGCACGATGGTCTTGTCGAAGACTACGGGCAGGGAGGCGATATATTGGGTGAAGGTTTCTTCTTCCTCATAGTTGGTCGGCGTGTCGGCGAGCATGGTGAACGGGCTGTCCTGCACTACATAGCAAGCGGCCTGATGGCAGCGTGTTCCCATGGAGATGGGCTTGGTGTAGACGGCGCGCCAGTCTTCCTTGGTGCCGTTGCGCATGGCTCCCGGCGTGAAGTCCACCTGTCCTGCCATCATGCGGATGTAGGGGAAGGTGACGTCGTAGAGCGGCATGTCGTTCTTCAGCTCTGTCCAGCGGCTCTCCTCCATACCGAACACACTCTCGTAGTTGAGGATGTTGGGATAGGTGCGGTTCAGGCCCACGGGCTTGTAAAGACCATGCAAGTCGAGAATCAAGTGATGCTTCGCGGTGCAGGCGGCCAGGCGGTCGATCATCTCGACGGCAGTCTGGTCGTCGCGGTCCATGAAGTCTATCTTGAATCCCTTGATGCCCATGTCGGCATACGTCTTGCAAATGGTCTCCAAGTTCTCGTCCATAACGTTAAAAACTGACCACAACACAATGCCAACGCCTTTCTGTTTCGCATATTCTATGAGCTTTGGCAACTGGATTTCATCGATAGGTTTCAGGATGCTTCCCTCCTTGGAGTTGTACCATCCCTCGTCCAGCACGATGTATTCCAGTCCGTGGTTGTGGGCGAAATCTATATAATATTTGTACGTCTCGTAGTTGATGCCTGCCTTGAAGTCCACTCCCTTCAGGTTCCAGTCGTTCCACCAGTCCCATGCCACCTTGCCGGGCTTGATCCAGGAGGTGTCGCCAATCTTGTTGGGGGAGGCGAGGGCGTACACCAGGTTGTTGGTGGGCATCTCGGTGTCCTTCTCCGTGATGGCGAACACACGCCAGGGATAGTTGCGCTTGCCGGTGCTGGCGGCGATGTAGTCGCAGGCTTCTGCCACATGAGTCATGTGGCGCCAGGGGTAGTAAGCCATCTTCTTGGGGTAGGGGGCGAAGACTGCCTTCAGCTTGTCGCCGTCAGCCTGTAGCCACATGCCAGGATAGCTCACGAGGTCGCTCTCCAGAATGGTGACCTTCGCCTTGCCGCAGTCTACGGTGGCGGGCAGGAAGGCGAGTGTCTGCTTGGCGGTGTCGATGCGTGTCTCGTCGTAGATGTTCTGGAAAGCCATGGCGAATGGCTTCTCCGGGGTGGTGGTATAGGGGAGCCATGCCTTCTTGTCCTTGCCGAAGTTGTAGTCGGCGGTCTCGTTCATGATGACGGTCTTTCCCTTCTGTGTGGTGTAGAATCTATATGCCACTCCCTCGTCGTAGGCTCTGACGATGATGCCGAAGCCGTTCTTCAATGCCACGTTCAGTTCCTGGTAGGCGGTGCTGAACGACCGCTGACGGTAAAAGGGAGAGTTGATAGTCTCCCTGTGGGTGGTGAGCTTGTGGCTCTTCACCTTCGGTCGACTACCAATCTCCATTCCATCCATCAGTTTCATACCTATTGAAGACTCCTTCATGACTTCGGAGTCATTAAACCTAAATTTAAGAGAGAGATTATTGTCTGTGTTCAACTCTGCGGCAATCTTCCCGTCTGGTGATTTCACCAGATAGTTGTCTGCCGATACCGATGCCGCCATATATAATAAGGTGGCGATAAAGAAGATTCGTTTAGTCATATCCTTATTAGGTTGATGATTTTGTTTTACTAAAGTTTCGTTGTCTGGTGCAAATTTACAAATAGTATCGTTGAAAACGTGACAAAAACGTGCAAAAATATGGTAAAATCGTCCCGAATCCGTCCATAGGGACGATAATGTTATCTTTCTGTACGATACTTTCATCCGAAATGCGGATTTTTCAGTTATTTTGCCGACGTAAATAACAAACAATGTTAACCCAGAACAAAATGGATTCAAAACAGTTCACATTATTAATAGGTATAGCATGTTTGCCAGGTATGGCAACAGCAGCCACTGTCTACCGCGCCATCTCCAAGGTGGCGCCGGTGACGGTGGATTGTCCACAGGGCACAGCCCCTCGTCTTCCTTATCTTGTTTGGGTAACCTATTCTGACGGTTACTCGGAGTATCGCCAGGTGCGCTGGTCCAACAGTCCGCTTGCCGATGAGCAGGCAGAGGCTGACGTACAGAAACACGCTGTCGGCTCCCAGTATGAGGTGGGTGGTTTCATCATCGGTGACGAGACTACCGACAATGGTTATCCCATCAAGGCACAGGTGAAGGTGGTGGCACAGGGCTATCAGGCTCCGCAGCAGGAGGTGGCGCACACCTTCTCGCTCGCCGACGTGACCGTGGACGGCGACAACCGCCTCACCCACAACCGCGACGAGGCTATCCGTGAAATCTGTTCCTGGGATGTCACCCAGCAACTCTATAACTACCGCGACACCTACGGTCTGCCCACCGAGGGCTACACCAAGGCGGATGGGTGGGACTCTCCCGACACCAAACTCAAGGGACATGGTTCCGGCCACTATATGTCGGCCATTGCACAGGCTTACGCCGTTGCCACCAATCCCGACCAGAAGGCTATCCTCCGCAAGAACATCACCCGTATGGTGAACGAACTGCGTGAGTGCCAGGAACGTACCTTCGTATATAATAAGGACTTGAAGCGCAACTGGGAAGCCCGTGACTTCGCACCCGAGGCGGAACTCCGTGAGATGAAGGGCACCTGGGAGGCTTTCGACGAATACAAGAAGCACCCTGAGCAGTATGGCTATGGCTATCTGAATGCCATCCCTGCCCAGCACTGTGCCCTTATCGAGATGTATCGTGCCTATAACAACTCCGACTGGGTGTGGGCACCTTATTATAGTGTACACAAGCAGTTGGCGGGTCTCATCGACATCGCCACCTATTTCGACGACAAGGAGATTTGCGACAAGGCACTCCAGATAGCCAAGGACATGGGCCTGTGGGTATGGAACCGTATGCACTACCGCACTTTCGTGAAGCAGGACGGCACTCAGGACGAGCGCCGCAGCAAGCCGGGCAACCGCTATGAGATGTGGGATATGTACATCGCCGGCGAGGTGGGCGGTATCAGTGAGTCGCTGGCACGCCTCTCCGAGATGGTGACAGACCAGGAGGACAAGGCGAAGCTCATCGAGGCGAGCAATTGCTTCGACGCTCCCAAGTTCTATCAGCCGTTGTCGGTCAACGTCGACGACATCCGCACTCGCCATGCCAACCAGCATATCCCGATGATTATCGGAGCGTTGCGCAGTTACAAGACCAATAAAAATCCGTTCTACTACAATCTCTCCCAGAACTTCTGGAACTTGATTCAGGGCAGATATATGTATGCTACGGGTGGCGTGGGCAACGGTGAGATGTTCCGTCAGCCCTATACCCAGATACTAAGTATGGCGACCAATGGTATGCAGGAGGGCGAGTCGGAGGCGAATCCCGACATCAACGAGACCTGTTGTGCCTATAACCTCTTGAAACTCACCAAGGACTTGAACTGCTACAATCCTGATGATGCCAAGTACATGGACTCCTACGAGCGTACCTTGTATAATCAGGTGATCGGTTCGCTCAACCCCGACAAGTACGAGACTTGCTACCAGTATGCCGTAGGTCTCAACGCCACCAAGCCTTTCGGCAACGAGACCCCACAGAGCACTTGCTGCGGCGGTACGGGTTCGGAGAACCATACCAAGTACCAGCAGGCTGCCTACTTCGCCAATGCCAACACCCTGTGGGTGGGACTCTATATGCCCACCACCCTCCACTGGAAGGAGAAGGGGGTTACTATCCAGCAGGATTGTCTCTGGCCAGCCCAGCATTCTTCCATCAAGATTGCGGAAGGCGAAGGCGACTTTACGCTGAAACTCCGTGTTCCCTATTGGGCTACAGAGGGTTTCGTCGTGAAGGTGAACGGAAAGGAAGTGGCAAGGAATATGCAGCCCAGCAGTTATCTGGCATTGGATCAGAAGCATTGGAAGGCGGGTGATGTCATTGAGATAGAGATGCCTTTCAGCAAACATATCGAGTATGGAGCCGACAAGCTCTCCAGCGACGTGGCAAGTCTCGACGGCACTCCGCTGAAGACAGCCTGGGTGGGAACCCTGATGTATGGCCCGCTCGTGATGACGGGTACAGGCGCACAGACCTGGAACCAGGCAACCCTGAACGTAGACTCCAAGTTGAGCAAGGTGACTGTGGGAGAGTCGAACGGTGTCAGCAAGGGTGCCGGTGCCAACCTCCTCACCCTGAAGATGGACGGCAAGGAGTTCCAGCCCGACTACTACCGCAATGCCAACAGTACCCACTACTATCGCATCAACCTCACCGATGCCTTGACCAAGAAGAGCAAGAAGGTGAAGGTGGACTTCACCGAGCTGAATTCCCTCCTCTCCCTCGCCCAGCAGCGCAAGGCAGACCAGGAGAAGTGGAATGCCCTCTCCCAAAAGGTGCCTGAGTATGCGCCATGGGCTCCCAACGGTTATGAGCGTATGTTGAAGGCTGTAGACCAGGCTCAGCAACTCATCCAGAAGGGCAAGAAGAAGGTGACACAAGACGAGTTGGAGGGCAACACCGCCATCCTTAACCGTGCCATCAATACGATGCGCCCCGGCAACCTTGCCGAAATGGAAGACCTCCGTCCCCTCTCCGCCCTCCTCAGAAGGGCAGGTTGGCCCGACGAGACCACGAGCAAAGAACTGAAGGAGGCCATCAGCTACGGCAGAATGGTACAGAAATACGTGACCGACGGAAGCGGAACCCACGACATGATCAATGCTGCCGTGGAGAAGTTGAAGAAAGCTACAGGACAGTAAGGTTTAAGTTAGGATAAGTAAGAAGCGGAGAAGAGTCGTATGTCATCACTGATATGCCCTTTTTCTTCGCTTTTTCTGTTAATTATAAGTAACAAAACAGAGATTCTTGCCGTTTTTGTTTCTCATGAGAAACAAAAAGCGTATTTTTGTGGAAAGTTTTTCTTATGAGAAACAAAAATGGTGTTTTTGTGTAAAGTTTTACTTATATGAAACAAGAGATATTGGATAGGATAGGCTATTCTGACCGAATAGAGCGGATGTTTGGTAGGGGAATCAT
>CAVEJY010000122.1:0-2477 GCA_963616155.1 Acutalibacteraceae bacterium | reverse complement strand
TCAACTCGTTCTTCGGTACCAACCCGTTGTCTCAGTTCATGGACCAGACCAACCCCTTGGCAGAGGTTACCCACAAGCGTCGTCTGTCAGCCCTGGGTCCTGGCGGTCTCTCCCGTGAGCGTGCCGGTTTCGAGGTGCGAGACGTACACTATACTCACTATGGCCGTCTCTGTCCTATCGAGAGCCCTGAGGGTCCTAACATCGGATTGATTTCCTCACTCTCCATGTATGCCAAAATCAACGACCTCGGCTTCATCGTGACTCCTTACCGCAAGGTGACTGACAGCAAGGTGGACATGGACAACAAGGACGTGGTGTTCTTGACTGCCGAGGACGAGGGTGACAAGATCATCGGTCAGGGAAATGCTCCTCTGACAGAGGATGGTGCTTTCATCCGCGACGTGGTGAAGTGCCGCCAGGATGCCGATTATCCAGTGGTTTCTCCCGACGAGGTGGACTATGTGGATGTTTCTCCCCAGCAGATTGCCTCTGTGTCAGCCGGTCTGATTCCTTTCTTGGAGCATGACGATGGTCACCGTGCGCTGATGGGTTGTAACATGATGCGTCAGGCTGTGCCTCTGTTGCACAACGACGCTCCTATCGTGGGTACCGGCCTTGAGAAGCAGGTGTGCGAGGATTCCCGCACCATGGTTACTGCCGAGGGCGAGGGTGTTATCGAATATGTGGATGCCACAACTATCCGCATCCTCTACGACCGCACCGAGGACGAGGAGTTCGTGAGCTTCGAGCCTGCCTTGAAGGAGTACCGCATTCCTAAGTTCCGCCGTACCAACCAGAACATGACCATCGACCTGCGTCCTATCTGTAACAAGGGTCAGCGCGTGAAGGCGGGTGACATCCTGACAGAGGGCTACGCTACCGAGAACGGTGAGCTTGCCTTGGGTCGCAACCTGCTCGTGGCTTACATCCCTTGGAAGGGTTACAACTACGAGGATGCCGTGGTTATCTCAGAGCGCATGGTTCGCGAGGATGTGCTGACATCCGTTCACGTTGACGAGTATTCTCTCGATGTTCGTGAGACCAAGCGTGGCGTAGAGGAATTCACAAGCGATATTCCTAACGTAAGCGAGGAAGCTACCAAGGACCTCGACGACAACGGTATCGTTCGTGTCGGTGCCCGCATCGAGCCGGGTGACATCATGATTGGTAAGATTTCACCTAAGGGTGAGAGCGACCCCTCTCCTGAGGAGAAGTTGCTCCGCGCCATCTTCGGTGACAAGGCCGGTGACGTGAAGGATTCTTCCTTGAAGGCGAACCCATCCTTGAGCGGTGTTGTGATCGACAAGAAGTTGTTCTCCCGTGCCATCAAGACTCGCGAGTCCAAGAAGCAGGACAAGGTGATTCTCCAGAAGATCGACGAGGAGTACGAGGCAAAGAACGAGGACTTGAAGGATATTCTCGTAGACAAGTTGTTGACCCTGACAGAGGGCAAGTCTTCTGAGGGTGTCAAGGACTATACGGGTGCCGAGGTCATCACCAAGGGCAGCAAGTTCACTACTGCTGCGCTGAAGAACCTGGAGTACGACGGCGTTCAGTCCAACGGCTGGACTTCCGACGACCATACCAATGGCTTGATCCAGATGTTGATCATGAACTACATCCGCAAGTACAAACAGCTCGACGCAGAGTTGAAGCGCCGCAAGTTTGCCATCACCATCGGTGACGAGTTGCCTTCAGGCATCCTCCAGATGGCTAAGGTATACATCGCCAAGAAGCGTAAGATCCAGGTGGGTGATAAGCTCGCAGGTCGCCACGGTAACAAGGGTATTGTTTCCAAGGTGGTGCGCATGGAGGACATGCCGTTCATGGAAGACGGTCGTCCCGTCGACATGGTATTGAACCCGTTGGGTGTGCCTTCCCGTATGAACCTCGGTCAGATCTTCGAGTGTATCCTCGGTGCTGCCGGCAAGAAGCTGGGCGTGAAGTTCGCCACTCCTATCTTCGACGGTGCCAAGCTCGACGACCTCTCCGTATGGACTGACAAGGCAGGTTTGCCACGCTTCTGCTCCACTTACCTCTACGACGGTGAAACAGGTGAGCAGTTCGACCAGCCGGCTACCGTGGGTATGACCTACTTCTTGAAGTTGGGCCACATGGTGGAGGACAAGATGCACGCACGTTCCATCGGTCCATACTCACTGATTACCCAGCAGCCACTTGGTGGTAAGGCACAGTTTGGTGGTCAGCGTTTCGGAGAGATGGAGGTTTGGGCCATCGAGGCATTCGGCGCCAGTCATGTGTTGCAGGA
Organism: Acutalibacteraceae bacterium; assembly: GCA_963616155.1. Lineage (GTDB taxonomy): Bacteria > Bacteroidota > Bacteroidia > Bacteroidales > Bacteroidaceae > Prevotella. The sequence continues at coordinate 208 of CAVEJY010000122.1, read as the reverse complement.
GATCCTGACCATCAAGTCGGATGATGTCGTTGGCCGCAGCAAGGCATACGAGGCTATCGTCAAGGGCGACCCGATGCCGACACCGGGCATCCCCGAGTCTCTGAACGTGTTGCTCCATGAGCTTCGCGGTCTTGGCTTGAGCATCAAACTGGATTAATTTTGAGAACCCCTAATTAAGATATAGAAACATGGCTTTCAAAAAAGATAC
>CAVEJY010000121.1:0-2148 GCA_963616155.1 Acutalibacteraceae bacterium | reverse complement strand
TTTTTCTGGCTCGATAGTGTAGAACTGGCAAAGAGACGTGTGGCTGCAAGGGTTGCAAGCGGAGGCCATAACATACCTGTTCCTGTAATAGAAAGGAGGTATAAGGCTGGTGTCGAGAATTTCTTTGGTCTCTTTATGAAAGAGGTAGATATCTGGGTCTTGTATGATAACAGCAAAAATCAAGGTGAGCGGGTGGCCTTTGGAGGAAAGAATATTATGATGAAGGTAAAAGATAAAGAGAAATTCCAAAAGATAGAGAATTATGAGTGATTTTGAAATAGAAGATTTTTTGAATAAGGTGGAGAGCGGATTGAAAGAAGCTCAATACAATATGCTGGTTGAGAAGGCTTTGTACAATCAACCGGTAATAGTTAGTGGTAAGGATGGATATGTGCAAGAGTTGGAGGCAAAGCGACTTTTGGCTGAAAGATAGTACTGTCATTTCAGGGTTCTAACATCATGATATAGGGCATCATGATGTTGTCAGGCTTCTCCTCATCCTCAGACGGGGTAAAGAGTTCCATGATGTCGTCCTTGGTGAGAAGAGAACTGCCCAGGATTCGCATATGTAAATTTGCACTTGCTTGTTGAATTCACGACAAAGTCACAAGTCATTCTTGCCATCACTTAAACAAATAAGCCTTAAACACTCAAGAAAAATAGCAGAAATCTTGTCTTATGTGTGGAAAATGTGTAACTTTACACAAAATAGGTATCAAAAATGTGTAAAACTACACATTTTCCGCACTTCGGTAATTATGTGATTGAGCGATTACAACTTCTCGTACTCCTCGTCCGAAACAGGCTCCAGCCATTCGTTAGGCTCAGAGCCTGGCTTCGAGTTCTCCACTGCCACATGAGTGGCGATGTGCTGGAACCAGCTGTCCTTCTGGGCACCATGCCAGTGTTTCACTCCTTCCGGGATGTCGATGACATCGCCGGGATTGAGGGCAATGGCAGGTTTGCCCCATTCCTGATACCATCCCTTGCCCGATACGCAGATGAGTATCTGGCGGGCACCGTGGTGGATGTGCCAGTTGTTGCGGCATCCCGGCTCGAAGGTGACGTTTGCCATCGGGAGGACGGTCTTCTCGTCTTCCTTCAGGTTCTTGGGGGCGATGGATGCCAGATGGCTGTTGCCGATGAAGTACTTGGCGTATGCAGTGTTGGGATTGCCTTTGGGCCATGCTCCTGCGTAGGCATCGGAGGCATGGTCGCACTGGGAGAGTCCCTTGTTGCTGAGGAATTTCATCAGTTCGTCTATCTGTTCCTCAGTGTTGCCCATGCGAACGGCACCTGCCTGGTGGGAGGTCAACTGGGGAGCTACGCCTTTGAGGGATGCCAAGGCGGCAACGGTCACAATCTCGCGGTCGCTTGCCGAGAGTTGGTCGCTGGCGAAGATGTCGCCGAAGAGGTGCGACTTCAAGTAATAGTCGTCCTGCGGACAGAAGTCATAGTTGAAGGGCTTGCCGCTCAACTTAGTCTGTGTCTCCGTGCCTTGCTTCAATGCCAACTTGGCATCATCCCAAGCCTTCGGTCGTTTCCATGCCTTGCCCTCGTCGTCCTTCTTGCCTTCCGCCTTTCGGGCATCCAGCACCTTCGCCAAGGTGCCCAGGGCATTGAGCGAACGGGGGAAACCAGTGTAGGCATAGAGTTGGGAGAAAGCCTCCTTGATTTCATTGACAGTTACTCCGCCATCGAGTGCCTCATGGATGGCTGGTGCCAGGCGATGCATGTCGCCCTGTGCTTCGAGACTTGCCAATGTGGCCAAGTGCAACTGGCGTTGGGTCAGTGTGCTGGCCGCAATGGACTGATTGATTGTTGCCATAATTATTACAAGTGTTATAAAAAGTTTCTTCATCATACTATAGATATTGTTGAATTAAATCTGCTGCAAAGTTATCACGATTTCCCGAAACCTCGTATAACCAAATTACTGATATTCTTACCCATATTATGGTTGTTCTCCATATATTTCGTACCTTTGCATCAGATTTCCTGCATTTTTCTTTCTGCTGAGGGTTAGGAAAACGGAAGGTCGATTGTTTTATAGGCAAAGCAGGGCGATTCGAATGTCTCGTTTCGCATAGCGGCAAATTATAAATGGTGGAAAATTAGAATAAGACAGGCAAATGGACAAAGAAACGA
>CAVEJY010000120.1:0-4109 GCA_963616155.1 Acutalibacteraceae bacterium | reverse complement strand
ACGACCGCTGGTTCCTCGACCGCATCTGTACCCACATCCTTGCCTTCGAGGGCAATGGCGAGGTATTCTTCTTCGAGGGAAGCTATTCCGAATATGAGATCAACAAGGCTCGCAGACTTGGCGACACCGAAATCAAGAAAGGCCGCTACCGCAAGTTGATGGAGGAATAACGTGGGAAGATTTTAGGATTATAACATCAAATCTACAAATATTATTAATAAAAAAAACGAACAAGATGAAAAAGTTGAAGTTTATGTTGGCCGCTATGCTGGTGGCTGTAGTGAGTATGTTAGCAGTGTCATGCACCAATAGCGATGACAGTTCGTCGGACAAAAGCGATTACACCGTAGTGCTTTCTCTTCAGGGAGGAGGTTTGTCTGACACAGAACGGGAAAATTTCCAAAATGAACACATTATAAAACTTACAGGTGTCTCACACCTCGAGGCTTCTGTTGAATTCCAAACCAATGCATCTGAGATTGAAACTTTGGTAAAAAGGCAATACGACGGAAAAATCAAAGAAGACCTCTATGTAACCATTACCTTGCAGGACAAGGACGGCAAATACGTCAACTCAAAGAGCTTTACCGTCCATAAGGCTAATACCTTTTAGTATTTCAAGGATAAAGCTATTCAAAAAGAGCCAGCCTGGGCAATATTGCTTGGGCTGGCTCTTTCCATATTCATTTCACTCTCGTAGCCTTCAGGATGACGACATCCTCAAGAGGGCGGTCGTTGTTGTTCTTGTCGGTGGCAACATTCTGGATCTTGTCAATGACATCCATACCCTCCAGCACCTCGCCGAAGACCGTGTATCCGCCATCCAGATGGGGAACGCCGCCGTGCTTCACATAGCCGTCCATCACCTGTTTGTTGGGCAACACATACGCCCTGTCCTCCCTGCGTTCCTTCTCGAAGGTATACTCCATCTGGCGTGTGGAGAAATTCCTGCCCCATGTGATGTAGAAGTCACAGGGTGCCGAGGCAAACTGAGGATTCACATCGTCTCCCTCCCGGGCAGCACAGAGTTGTCCGCGTTTGTGGTAATACTTCGGGTAAAGTATCTCCGCCGGCACCGTATAGGCGGTGTCAAACTTCTCCACGACACCCGGTGTCACCTTTCGGGTGGAGGGGTCGCCCGCCTGCACCATGAAGTTCTTGATGACGCGGTGGAAGATGCACCCTGTGTAATAGCCGTTGGCCACCCACTTCAAGAAATTGTCGCGATGGAGCGGTGTGTCGTTATAGAGGGCGATGCGAATGTTTCCTAAAGTCGTCTCCAGCAATACCTCTGGACAAGTCTTGTCCTGGTGGACGGCAGCCGTATCCGCTCCCTCCACGGCAATCCCCTTCAACACCGTCACCTTCTCCGCCCATGCCTGCTGGGCTGTGGCTTGCGTAAAGATCCCCAGCAACAAGCCAAGGACCAGAATTCCTGTCTTTTTCATATTTATCATCTTTAAGAATCATGAAATATATCAAACGCTGCTTATTCTATCACCCACTTCGTGATATTCCTCTCCTCCTTCACGCTGAAGTTGATGCCTACCTTCACTATCTCCTTGCCGCTCATCCGGAAGGCATCGGCATAGTGGTGGGCGTTGATCTGGTCCAGTGCCTCCTCTGCCGTCTTGTCGAACTTCAGTTCCATGACAAAGACATGGTCTTGGGTCTCAAGCGTGATGTCCGTCCTGCCCTTCGCCGTGCGCTGCTCCACCTGAATGCGGTAATCCGTGAGCAAGGCGAAGATGACATAGAGCATCTGCTGGTAATGCCCCTCATACTGCGTGTTGTCGCAATAAGGCACCGTCTCCAGGAAGGTCTTGAGCAACTCCAAGGCTCCATCCATGTCGCCCTTTCGGATAAGCACAGACATCTGGGCGACAGCCACCTTTCCCTTCGGCGTGCGGCTCGCCAGATAGTTGGGCAGAAGACTCTTGAAGAGCCCCACCCGTATCTCGCGGTTCGGAATGCCCAGGACATAGAGCTGCGATTCCTCGTCATACCCCTTGATGGTGATATAACCGCTCTGATAAAGCAACGGAGTCATCGCAACCATCTCCTCGGTAGGCGCGTCGAAGTCTGACTCGTCCGCAAGTTCCCTCTCACCTATCTCTATGGGGGAGACATCAAACTTGCGCATCATCTCTATCAAGAAGGTGGGCGTGCCCGATCCAAACCAGAATGCCCCAAGTCTTCCTTTGGAAAAACAATTAATCAAGCTGTAAGGATTAAACACATCCGGTGCCGGCCATGTAAAATGATAACCATCATAATGGTCTTTCAACTTCAGGATGGTTTCTTCTCTCGTCAAGGCCAACTTCTCCGCCAGACAATCGATATCCTCCGACATCTCTGTCAGCAATTCCTCCTTTGTGACTCCACAAACTCCAGCATATTCATCCTCCATACTGATGTTCGAGATGTTGTTCAGCTCGCTGAAGATGCTGAGCTGGGAGAACTTGGTGATGCCCGTGAGGAACACGAAACGAAGCAGAGACTCACATTTCTTAAGCGGACTATAGAAGTTGCGCATAATCGTGCGAAGTCTGTCCAACCTGTCGCCGTCATGGGCCACATCAAGCAATGGAGCATCATACTCGTCGATGAGGATGACCACCTGCTTGCCTGTTTTCGCATAAAGCGTATTGATCAGCTCATCCAATCGCACATTAGGATCTGTCGTATCATTGTTTACGATACCATATTTCTTCTCATTCTCCAGAATGACATAATTGATGTATCTGTTCAGTTGCTCCTCATCCTGATGCTTTCCGCCCGACATGTCAAACCGAAGAACGGGATATTCCTCCCATTCCTTCTCCATCTTCTCTATCGCCAGTCCTTGGAAGAGTTCCTTCTTGCCCTCGAAATAACTCTGGAGTGTGGACACAAGAAGAGACTTTCCGAAGCGGCGAGGACGGCTGAGGAATATATAGGTATCACTGGTATGCGTCATATTGTACACATACGCCGTCTTGTCTACATAGACCCTGTCTTCCCTGCGTATTCTTTCGAATGTCTGTATTCCTATGGGATATAATTTTCCTGCCATGGTGCTGTCTTTTAGAATGATATTGCAAAGATACTGACTATTAACCGCATACGCAACTATTTTATGTTAACTTTGCTAAAAGAAAGACTTATCCGAGGCTATTTTCTGCTAAAAGATAGAGTTATCAAAGGGCGCAAGCATTTTTTATATACCTTACGCATCCTGGGAAAATCTTGGTACCTGATTGCAGTGATACCGCCACTTTCCAAGTTGTCTTGTCCGCTTTTGTATGAAATAATACTAAAATATATTCACAAATTTGTGAATATCAAAATTATGTTTTATCTTTGCCAACATAAAATAGAATAGCTATGGAAGTTGAATTCAACAAAGATTATCTGCGAGACTTATACCAATATGGGAAGTCTGACAAGAAACATCGCTTTCAGCCACAAATAATCAGAAAGTATATTCGCATTATAGACTTGATGATAGCAGAAGATGACGTCTTAGGTCTATGTAAATATAACTCTTTGAATTATGAACATTTGGTTGGCGATAAGCAAGGGGTGTCTTCTGTGCGAGTTAACGACCAATATCGAATAGAATTTGAAGAAAAGATAAAAGATGGTAAAACTATAGCTTCTATATGTAATATCACCGAACTGTCTAACCATTATAAATAGGATAAAGATATGAATTCCGTTATGACTGCAAATAATATAGCCCCAGCATACCCTACGCATCCTGGGGAAATCTTGAAAGACGAGATAGAATATCGTGGTGTTTCACAGCGCAAGTTGGCAGAAGAGATGGGGATAGCTTATTCGGCCTTGAACGAGATTCTAAATGCCCGAAGGCCTGTTACGGAAAAGACCGCCTTGCTGTTTGAGGCGGCATTAGGTGTGAATGCCGAACCGCTGCTGAAGTTGCAAATAAAATACAATATTCAAACCGCCAAGAAAGATGCGTCTTTTATGGAGAGGCTTTCCAGGGTAAGGCGGATAGCTGCCGCATTATAGCCTCATCCTTTGATATGCTCTGGAAATATTGCAGATTCTTCAAGGCTTCTACAATATTTCCAGAGATTAGACAAGATGGGGAGGGTGGATGA
>CAVEJY010000119.1:0-15617 GCA_963616155.1 Acutalibacteraceae bacterium | reverse complement strand
AGGAGTTCCTCAAGCACGCATGGGACTGGACACACGAGCACGGCGGCATCATCCTGAAGCAGTTGCGCCGCCTCGGAGCCAGCTGCGACTGGGACCGTACTTCCTTCACCATGGACGAGACACGCTCCAAGGCAGTAATCCATGTATTCTGCGACCTCTACGAGAAAGGACTCATCTACCGTGGCGTCCGCATGGTGAACTGGGACCCCAAAGCTCAGACCGCCCTCAGCGACGAGGAGGTGATTTATAAAGACGAGCACTCCAAGCTCTACTACCTCAAGTACTATGTGGTGGAGCAAGACTGCCAGCAGGTGGACGAGGGCAACGTAATGCACAAGGACGACAAGGGCTACTATGCCGTTGTGGCCACCACCCGACCCGAGACCATCATGGGCGACTCCGCCATGTGCATCAACCCCGAGGACAAGAAGAACACTTGGCTAAAGGGCAAGCACGTCATCGTGCCCCTCGTGGGCCGCGAGATTCCCGTCATCGAGGACTCCTACGTGGACATCGAGTTCGGTACGGGTTGCCTGAAGGTGACACCGGCCCACGACATCAACGACCACGCCCTCGGACTGAAGCACGGACTCCAGACCATCGACATCTTCAACGACAACGGCACCATCAGCGAGGCTGCAGGAATGTATGTAGGACAAGACCGCATGGACGTGCGCAAGCAGATAGCCATCGACCTGGAGGCCGCCGGACTCATGGAGAAGGTGGAGGACTACAACAACAAAGTGGGCTTCTCCGAGCGCACCAACGTGGCCATCGAGCCGAAGCTCTCCACGCAGTGGTTCCTCAAGATGCAGCACTTCGCCGACATTGCCCTCGCTCCCGTCATGGACGATGACATCGAGTTCTATCCCAAGAAATACAAGAACACCTACCGCCACTGGCTGGAGAACATCAAGGACTGGTGTATCAGCCGCCAGCTCTGGTGGGGACACCGCATCCCTGCCTACTACTTCGACAACAACGGTAAGCAGGACTTCGTAGTGGCAGAGACCGCCGAGGAGGCACTGAAACTCGCACAGGAGAAGAAGGCTGACGTGAAGGCCGAAGACCTGGAGCAGGAAAGCGACTGCCTCGACACCTGGTTCTCTTCATGGCTGTGGCCCATCTCCCTCTTCGACGGCATCGAGCATCCCGACAACGAGGAGATCAGCTACTACTACCCCACCAGCGACCTGGTGACCGGCCCAGACATCATCTTCTTCTGGGTGGCCCGCATGATTATGGCTGGCTATGAGTATCGTGGCAAGATGCCGTTCAAGCACGTATACTTCACAGGTATCGTGCGCGACAAGCTCGGCCGCAAGATGAGCAAGAGCCTCGGCAACTCGCCCGACCCCTTGGAGTTGATCGACAAGTTCGGTGCCGACGGTGTACGCATGGGTATGATGCTCTCCGCCCCCGCTGGCAACGACATCCTCTTCGACGAGAGCCTTTGCGAACAGGGACGCAACTTCAACAACAAGATATGGAACGCCTTCCGCCTTGTCAAGGGTTGGGAAACTGCCGACATCGCACAGCCCAAGAGTGCGGAAATCGCTGTGAAGTGGTTCGATGCCAAACTCAAGGAGGTGAACGAAGAGATGCAGAAGCAGTTCAAGGACTACCGCATCTCCGAGGCTCTGATGACCGTCTACAAGCTGTTCTGGGACGAGTTCTCTTCCTGGTATCTGGAGATGGTGAAGCCCGCCTACGGACAGCCCATCGACCAGAAGAGCTACGAGGCAACCTTGAGCTTCTTCGACGCCCTCTTGAAGATGCTGCACCCCTTCATGCCCTTCATCACGGAGGAACTGTGGCAGCACATCTACGACCGCAACGACGGAGAGAGCATCATGCGAGAGAAACTGGAGATTCCGGCACCTACCACAGAGGAGCAGAAACTCGCTGCCGACATCGAGAACGTGAAGCAAATCATCGCCGGCGTGCGAACCGTCCGCAACCAGAAGAACATTGCCCAGAAGGAGAAACTGACCCTACAGGTGGTGGGCAAAAACGACTTTGATGCCTACGACGATGTGACTCTGAAGATGGCGAACCTCGACAAGATAGAGGTCATTACCGAGAAGAGTGCGGACGCTTCCGGCTTCATGGTGGGCACAGACGAGTTTGCCGTACCACTGGGCGACCTCATCGACGTTGAGGCTGAGATAGAGAAGGCCAAGGCACAGCTCCAGCACCTCGAAGGTTTCCTCGCAGGCATCCGCAAGAAGCTCGGCAACGAGAACTTCGTGGCACATGCTCCCGAGAAGGTGGTGGCTATGGAACGCAAGAAGGAAAGCGACTCTCTGGAGAAGATCGCAGCCCTCAAGGCCACCATCGAGGAACTTAGCAAGAAATAGTTTCCAACCTAAGTGTTAGCACATGAGAAAATCTTTCAAAATCCTCATCATAGGCTTCGCCTCTACGACCACACTCTGTGGTTGTGGGGGCGAGGCTATTGATACCACCACCATCAACAAGCAGACCATCCTCGCCTTCATGCCCTGGACGGGAGATACCAGTGGTTCCAAGACAGGTCTTACATCCGATTTGCAGGCCAACATTGACAGCATCGATGCCGCCATCGTCAAGAACAAGGGACTGACCAACTCTCGCGTACTGGTATTCTTCAGCAATGCCCCCACCCAGGCAAACCTGTACGAGTTGGTTTACAATGAGACGACCAAAAGGGTTGACCATGTCATCCTCAACACCTATTCCGACAACTCCTACACCACGTCAGACGGTTTTGCCAACATTCTTAAAGAGGTGCAAACCAACGCCCCAGCCCTGAATTATGCCCTGATTATCGGTGCCCACGGCTGCGGATGGACATTCAAGGACTCGTGGTCAGACTATCCAAGGAAGACTATTTCCAGCGGAAAGGATGCACCTTCATTCTCCTTCGGAACAGACCCCAACAACCCCGTCACCCGTTTCTTCGGAAGTGTCACTTCCAGAGACAACATGATGGACGTGACCGACCTTGCTGAAGGTATCAAGAACAGCGGCATCAGCAAACTGCAATACATCCTCTTCGACGCCTGTTACATGGGCAATGTAGAGACGGCTTACGAGTTGAAGGGCGTGACCAACTTCATGCTGGCTTCCTCCAGCGAGATTCTCTCCACGGGTATCCCCTATTACAGTCTGTGGAGCTATCTGAACTCCGCCACCCCCAACTACGCCAGTGTCGTGTCGGGTTTCTACAATTTCTACAACAGCTCATCAAGCCCTTATGGCAATTTTGCCGCCATCGACTGTAGGCAGATGGACAAGTTGGCTGAAGTGATGAAGAACATCAACGACCAGTACAAGCTGAGCGAGACCGTCAACCTCGACTCCATCCAGCGACTGGACGGCTTCGATATGTTGTCCGGCAACAAGAAGCACCTCTTCTATGACTTGGAGACGTATGTAGACAGCCTCCACCCCAGCGGTTATCTCAAATCGCAGTTCACCACCCAGCTGCAGGCAACGGTTACGGCGGCGCAATCTACAGGAAGTGTCATCAGTGTCTTGCCCGGAAGGACAGAAACCATTCCCGTCAAGCACTATTCCGGGTTGTCCATCTCCGACCCCAGCATCCATTCCGTTGCCCTCAGTAGCAAAGAAAAGACTGGCTGGTGGAAAGCCACACACTGAGAAAGTGAAAACGGAAGAACCAAACTGATTGACGAAATGACGAATATGCCACAGACATTACAGATAGCCATCATAGGAGGTGGCGCAGCGGGATTCTTTGCGGCAATAACGGCAAAGCAACAGTTCCCCCACTCCACTGTCACCATCTTCGAGAAGGCACAGAGGGTACTTGCCAAAGTGGAGATTACGGGAGGAGGAAGGTGCAATCTCACCAACAGCTTCGAGGGAATCTCCGACCCGAAACAGGCTTACCCACGGGGACACAAGCTCATGAAGAGACTGTTCAAGCAATTCGACCACCATGATGCCTATGAATGGTTCGAGAGAAACAGCGTGCCGTTGGTGACACAGGAAGACCAATGTGTGTTCCCGCAATCGCAGGACTCGCACAGCATCATCGACTGCCTGGTGAACACGGCAAAGGCTTTGGGGGTGAGAATACAATGCAACCACAGTCTCATAGCCATCAAGCAGATGGAGGACGAGAGACTGATGCTTGGTTTCAAAATCGGAAGGGGTAAGGAAGCGACTGCTTCCTCGCAGGAGCAGATGGCGTTCGACAGGGTGGCAATCACGACAGGCGGACACCCACGAGTAGAAAACTTCAGGTATCTTGACGACTTGGGGCATAAGATAGTCCCCCCTATCCCGTCGCTTTTTACCTTCAATATCGCCGACAAAGCGTTCAAGGACTTGATGGGCACTGTAGTGGACCCTGTCTTTACGAGCATACCGGGCACCAAACTGAAGGCAGAGGGACCGCTGCTCATCACCCACTGGGGCATGAGCGGACCCGCCGTCTTGAAACTCTCCTCTTATGCGGCAAGACTCCTGCACGAGAACAACTATCAGATGAAGGTGTCCGTGAACTGGGTGCATGAGAGCAACCGCTCCCTGGTGGAGGAAAACATCCATGGCATCATTGCTGCCAATCGACAGAAACAACTGGCAAGCATCCGTCCCTTCGGTCTCCCCTCGCGCCTCTGGACCTACCTCATCCATAAGATGGAATATGCACCAGAAAAGAAATGGAGCGAGATGGGGAAAAAGGGCTGCAACCTACTGATAGAGACGTTAACCAACGACCTGTACCAGGTGAACGGCAAGGGTGCCTTCAAGGAGGAGTTCGTCACCTGCGGCGGCGTGAGCCTTGAAAGCATCAACCAACATACCCTGGAGAGCAAATGCTGTCCACACCTCTTCTTTGCGGGCGAGGTACTCGACATCGATGCCATCACAGGCGGATTCAACCTCCAGGCAGCATGGACCACGGGGCATGTCGTGGGGCAAAACATCGGAAACTAAACTTCCTCCACAATCTCCTGCAAGTCCTTGCGCTTCTTCTCAGCACGGGGACAGTCTTCGGCAATGTGGCCTATCGGCACGATGACCACAGGGTCGAAGCCCTTGCGGTGGAAATAGCGGCGAACGACGGCTGGGTCGAAGGCGCATACCCAACAGCTGCCTAAACCACAATCCGTGGCAGCGAGGCAGAGATGCTCTGCGGCAATGGCAACGTCGATGTCGCCATGGGGCTTGGCATCATACTTGCGCACCCAGTTTTCCTCCACGTTCCTCAACCCCAAGACATACAACGGGGCGGTCTTGAACCAGGGACGGTCATAAGCCTCCTGCAACTGCTGTTTGGCTTGCTCGGAGCGAACGACAATCCAGTGCCACGGCTGCTTGTTTACAGCCGACGGTGCCAGTCGCACACACTCCAGAATATATTCCAAATCCTCCCGGCTCACAGCCTCGGAGGTAAACTTGCGAGCGGAGAACCGCTCGCAAGCCAAAGACTTGAAATCCTTCATATCTTCATTCCTTCTTATTTTTCCTCGGGCACGGCGTACTTGTCGCCAGACTGCTTCACCAGCTCGCGGGCGAACTTCTCGGGATAACCGGGACGCACGGGATGCTTGCCAAGACCCTCCTTGGTGCGGAGGAACTTGCCGTTCTCCGTGGGCTTGATGATCATGTCGTTGTATTTCACCACCAGATAGGTGAAGAGCTGCTTCCAGCGGGCGAGCATCTGCTGTGCCTTCTCCACGCCATAGTCGTTGAGATACTTCACAGCCTTCTGCGGGTCTTGGGCGTAGAGTTCCTGTGCCTTCGCCTCCACCCCGCTCTGTGCAGCGAAATAGTTCTGCTCCAAGCTGTCGCGTACCTGCTTCAAGTCACCGAACATCAGGGAGTAACGGGGATAGACGAGGTTGCTCGTCATGTTGCACACCCAGTAGGCATTCTTGTCGGAGAAATTGAGGGCATCGGCACCAGGAGTGTTGTAGCACTCGGGCTGCACCGTGGAACTGCAATATACGGGAGTGTATGCCACCATGTTGCCGTCGTCATTGCCAAACCACAGCACGCCACCCACCTCACGGGGCAACCAGGAGCGCATCTGGCTCACATAAGAGAAGGCACTCTGCTGCGTGCTGGTGGGACGCTCGTTGAAATAGGATTTGCCGTCCACCTTGTAGGTAAGAGGTGTGGGACGGTAGGGCATTCTCCAGATGCCGCCACCGAGGTCATCGCCATCGTCGGCAACGGAGAGAGGTGTTCCCTCATAGTGGTCGCGCATACAAGCCTGCACATCCTGCACACTCACCTTGCGGTCGGGCACCACCCAAAGGGGCATATCCTCAGCCTGGGGATCCTTGCCGAGTGCCCAGGGGAGATAGCGCGTCATGTCCTTGAAATGGTTGAAGAAAGCCCAGGCACGGGCATCGCAGAAGCGACGGCCGGAGAAATCGGGCTTGGCGTATGCCATCTTCCAGGAGAAGTCGGCATCCTTGCCGGTAAACCATCCCTTGCTGCGGGCGAACTTCACCACATCTTTGGAGTAGAGGACGTTCTTCTTGTCCTTCATGTCGAACTTGCCGATGCGGCTCTGGTTGGCATGGGCACAGATGGCGTCGTCGGGGATGCGCTGTGCTACCCATACCACACCCTTGGAGCCGGGACCCTTGCCCATCATCTCCATGATCCATGCCTCATTGGGGTCGCAGATGGTGAAGGTCTCTCCCCCGGAATTGTAGCCGTAGGTCTCTGCCAGGGTAGTCATCACCGTGATGGCCTCCCGCGCCGTCTTGGAACGCTGGAGGGCGATATAGATGAGCGATCCGTAGTCGATGATTCCCGTGGAATCCACCATTTCCTCACGACCTCCATAGGTGGTCTCTCCGATGGTTACCTGATACTCGTTGATATTGCCGATGACATTGTAGGTCTCGGCTGCCTCTGGAATCTCACCATGGTACACCTTGGAGTCCCAGTCATAGATCTTGCGCATCTCGCCCTTCTGGTGCTTGCCGGCGGGATAGTGGCACAGGTTGATGAACATACCGTAGTCATCGGCGCTATAGGAGCAGATGACGGAACCGTCGGCAGAAGCCTTCTTGCCCACGATGAAGTTGGTGCACGCCTCTGCCTCCATGGCACCGGCCATCAAGCCGGCAGCCACCAGAGCGGAAGCAAATATCTTATTCTTCATATCTTTACTTTTTTACCTTTTTACCCTTTAATTCTTTTACCTTGTAAAAGCCTTCTTAGCAGGCCTTGAAACTCATGTCCAATCCTTTGACACTGTGGGTGAGCGCACCCACGGAGATGAAGTCAACGCCCTGCTCGGCATAGTCGCGGATGGTGTCGTAGGTGATGCCGCCCGAAGACTCTGTCTCATACTTTCCGGCGATGATGTCGACAGCCTTCTTGGTGTCTGCTACGGAGAAGTTGTCGAGCATGATGCGGTTCACGCCGCCGTGCTTCAGCACCTGGTCCAGCTCGTCGAAACTGCGCACCTCGATTTCTATCTTCAGGTCGAGCCCCTTCTCTTTCAGGTAAGCGTGGCAACGGTCGATGGCGTTGGTGATGCCACCGGCGAAGTCCACATGATTGTCCTTGAGCAGGATCATGTCGAAGAGACCGATGCGGTGGTTCATGCCGCCACCGATCTTCACTGCCTGTTTCTCCAGCATACGAAGACCGGGAGTGGTCTTTCGGGTGTCGAGGATATGCGTCTTCGTACCCTCAAGACGCTTCACATACTTGGCAGTCATGGTGGCGATGCCGCTCATGCGCTGCATGATGTTGAGCATCAGTCGCTCTGTCTGGAGCAGGGAACGGGTCTTGCCCTCCACTACCATGGCGATGTCTCCTTTCTTCACGGGAGTGCCGTCCTCGATGAGCACCTCCACCTTCATGGTGGGGTCAAAGCGGGCAAACACCTTCTTCGCCATCTCTACACCAGCCAACACACCGTCTTCCTTGATGAGCAGATGACTCTTGCCCATGGCATCTTCGGGAATGCAACAAAGGGTTGTGTGGTCTCCGTCACCGATATCCTCAGCAAAAGCCAAGTCTATCAATTTGTCTTCCAATTGATCTACACTTAACATAATGTATAATTTATAATTTATATTTTCTATTTTAGTTTCTTCCCTTGCCAGTAGGCGCAGAGGATGCCGTCCCCGTCACGCTCCACCGTTATCTCTCCGCCGAGCCACTCGGTCATGGGAAGTTCTGAATGGAACTCGTAGTAGTTGACCACGCGTCCTTCCTCCACTTCCACAACTGCCTGTCTCAGCACTGTGCCGTCGGGCAGTCTCACCTCATGGGCACCGCATCTTCTGAATATTTCTGTCATGCTTCCTGTCCTACCTGGTGATTTGTATTCCTCCGGGCTTCGATTTCAGCGTCATGCCAGAATCGCGGCGTGTGCTATCCTTGGGAGGGATGTTCTTGGGCATACTGTCCTTGGGCAGCGTATCTTGGGGCTTCGGTTCCAGGTTGCGATGCATACGAACCAGACGTATGTGTTGCAGGAACATGAGCTTCAACGTGGTCTGCGAAGCATCGTTGGAGCTGAAGTCGCCCTTGCTCAGCAGGAAATATCCCTTGATACTCTTGATGCCGAGATTGTCATTGTCACCGAGGTCAATGGAATAATGCTGGGTATTCTGTATACGGCAGATTTGCGATACCACACTGTCGTTGCTGAAAGTCAGGGCGAGAACGGCTATACCGTCACGCATACCATCCTGATAGATGAACTGGGCATCGAAATCGAGCATGAAGCGGTCGCCCTCGTGATAGGACGAGTCCACCTTTAGGGCGAAGCTATGACAGTTGAACGGTTTGTCGGGAGAGAACACCAGCGACGATGCGCCATTCCACACGTTGGTGGTGTCGCCCTTGGAGGTGAGACTACCGTAGCGGTTCTGGTCATCGGCACTGCCGCCCAGTGCCACAGCCTCCTTGCCGAGACGGTCGGACAAGTCCTCGTAAATGGCACGCAGCTGCTCCGTGTGGCGCATATAGTAGACCATGGAAGAGTCGAACTCCGCCGCAGTCACCTCGTGCTTCTTCAGGACAGCCTCACGGTAGGCAACAGTGAGATTCTCCTGCCCCATGTCTGTCTGCCGCCCCATCGCCAAGGCGATATGGTAATCATACAGAATGTCACCCATCTTGCCTGCGGAGATAACGTCACTTGGAGCCGACGGCTTGCAGGACGAAACTACCGATGTCACCATGAGAGCGAGGGCTACGCAACTTGTTATGACCTTTACCTTTCTCATAATCATGCTTCCTCCTTACCGGTTGTGTCCTCCAGCTTTTCCTTCTTGAAATCCTCACCGATGTGTTCCAACTCGGGTCTGCAGAACAGGAGCAGGGAGAAGATGCCCACAGTCACGCAGCAGTCTGCGAAATTGAACACGGGGTCGAAGAAGGTCGTCTCGCTACCGCCGAAAAACGGAACCCACCCTGGCCATGTGAACGTGAAGAATGGAAAGCGGAACATATCCACCACCTTGCCCATCAGGAAATCAGCATAGCCTGTGCCGAACGGCACCTGGTAAGAGACATAGAACTGGGATGACGCATTGAACACCAATCCGTAGAACATCGAGTCGATCATGTTGCCGATGGCACCCGTCAAAACCAATGCCACCAAGTAGATGTAGCGCATCCTGTAAGTGCCCCGTGAAATGAGGCGGTGCAGATACCATATCAGCACCACGATGGCAGCAGTGCGGAAAAGACTAAGCCAGAGCTTGCCGATGAAGGACATTCCCCACGCCATACCGTTGTTCTCAATGAACTCGATATAGAACCAGTCTGTTACACGGACAGACTCGCCAAGACAAAAGTGCGTCTTGACGTAAATCTTGATGATCTGGTCAATCACCAGAAGTACCAGCACCATTGCCGTGACGAGCCAACCTATATGTTTCTTGTCTTGTTTCATTTACCTATGTTTTCTTGCTTCCTTCGACGCTACGCTCAACGTTGCATGAGGAACAATACGCAGTCTTTCCTTGGGAATCAGCTCACCTGTCTCGCGGTCGATACCGTAAGTTTTGTTCTTGATACGTATGAGTGCTGCCTCAAGACCCTTGATGAACTTAGACTGGCGCCCAGCCATCTGGATAATCTCTTCCTTGCTCTGCGCCTCACTGCCCTCTTCGAGAGCCTTGTAAGTGGGTGACGTGTCAATGACATCATTGCTGTTGGAATGGTTCAGCTGAGCCATCATCTCCCTGTAGCTTTCACGCGCCATTTTCAGTTTCTCTTCAATGATAGCGCGGAATTCTTCCAATTCCTCATCGCTATACCGTGTCTTTTCGTTAGCCATAGAAATGCTTATTATTAAGTTTACCAAATATGTGAAAGGTATAGCCCCTCATGAGCGAAACGCATGGGGAGGCTATACCTTGTTGACTATCCGTTCTTTTCTACCTTGATGTTCAACTTGAATTCATCGAACTCGGTCTCTGATCCGTCGTTGCCGGCAATCAGGATGGCATCTGCCAGCACCTGTCCCTTGATGTAGTCGCCGAATGCCTCAATGGCGGCATCGGTCTCTTCGTTGGGGGCCACGGTCACGTTGATGCGGTCGGTTATCTCCAGACCGGTCTCCTTGCGGAGGTTCTGGATGCGGTTGATGAGCTCGCGCGCCATACCTTCCTTCTTCAACTCCGGTGTCAGTTCCACCTCAAGTGCTACGGTCAAGTTGCCCTCGTTGGAGACGAGCCATCCGGGGATGTCCTCAGAGATGATTTCCACGTCTGCCACTTCCACCACGGCTTCCTGTCCGTCTACGTTCAGTGTAACGCTTCCTGCCTTCTCGAAGGCTGCTATCTGGTCTTGGTCGAGGGCTGACATCTGGGCGGCTACACCCTTCATGAGCTTACCGAACTTTTTGCCCATTACCCTAAAGTTACACTTCACCTTCTTTACCAAAATTCCCTGGCCTTCAATGAAGTTCACTTCCTTCACGTTCACCTCATTCTTCAACAGGTCTGCCACTGCCTCGACGTGTGCCTTCTGGGCTGCGTCTACGGCAGGAATCATAATCTGCTGGAGCGGCTGGCGTACCTTGATGTTCACCTTGCGGCGCAATGCCAACACCATGGAGGTAATCTTCTGGGCGATGGCCATACGCTCCTCCAGATCTGCATCCACTGCTGCCTCGTCGGCTACGGGGAACTTGTCGAGGTGTACGCTCTCCAACTCGCCCCCCAAGTCATGGTACAACTCATCGGCATAGAAGGGGGCGAACGGTGCGAGCAACTTCGCCACAGTCATCAGACAGGTATAGAGTGTCTGGTAAGCACTGAGCTTGTCTTCGCTCATCTCCTTGCCCCAGAAACGCTTGCGGTTCAGACGAACGTACCAGTTGCTGAGATCGTCGTTGACGAAGGCATCGATCAGACGACCTGCGCGGGTTGGATCATAACCTGCCAACTCCTTGTCCACACCCTTTACTAATGTATTGAGAGAGGAGAGAATCCAGCGGTCAATCTCGGGGCGCTTCTCTGAGGGCACCTGCTCGGTCTCGGGGGAGAAACCGTCCACGTTGGCATAGAGGGCGAAGAAGCTGTATGTATTATATAAGGTGCCGAAGAACTTGCGGCGCACCTCGTCCACTCCGTTGGGGTCGAACTTGAGGTTGTCCCAAGGCTCGCTGTTGGTCATCATATAGAAACGCACAGGGTCGGTACCGTACTTGTCAATCATCTCGAACGGACTGATTACATTGCCCACATGCTTGCTCATCTTGTTGCCCTTGGCATCGAGTACGAGACCGGAGGAGATAACGTTTTTGAATGCTACACTGTCGAACACCATCGTGGCGATAGCGTGAAGGGTGAAGAACCATCCACGGGTCTGGTCCACGCCCTCGTTGATGAAGTCGGCGGGATAGAACTTGGGAGGAATGGCGTAACCCTCGTAGGTGCTGTGGATGAGTGCGTCGCGGTCTGCCTCCGTACCACTTGCCATCTCACCCTCAAACGGGTAATGGAGCTGGGCGTAAGGCATGGAACCAGAGTCGAACCATACGTCGATGAGGTCGCTCTCACGGTACATGGGCTTGCCCTCGTCGTTCACCAGCACGATGTTGTCCATATAGGGACGGTGGAGGTCTATCTTGTCATAGTTCTCCTGACTGTAGTCACCTACCACGAAACCGTTGTCCTTCAAAGGATTGCTCTTCATGATGCCGGCGGCAACAGATTTCTCTATCTCGTTGTAAAGCTCCTCCAGACTACCGATGCACTTCTCGCCACGGTTCTCGTCGCGCCAGATGGGCAACGGAGTACCCCAGAAGCGGGAACGCGAGAGGTTCCAGTCGTTCAGATTCTCCAGCCAGTTGCCGAAGCGACCTGTACCCGTACTCTCGGGCTGCCAGTTGATGGTCTTGTTGAGTTCCACCATGCGCTCCTTTCGGGCGGTGTCCTTGATAAACCAACTGTCCAGCGGATAGTAAAGGATAGGCTTGTCGGTACGCCAGCAGTGAGGATAGTTGTGCACATGCTTCTCGCTCTTGAAAGCCTTGCCCTCCTGCTTCAGCTCGTAGCAGAGTACAATGTTGAGGTCCTCTGCCTTGTCGGAGGCAGCCTTGTCCCATACGCCGTCCACGTTGAACTGCGGGTCGTAGGCGTTCTTCACATAGTCGCCGGCGTGGTGGCCATAGACCTCCTTGTCTACACAAGCCTTCACGAAGTTGGCATCGAGGTCTTCCAATACATAGAACTTACCCTGCAAGTCCACCATCGGGCGAGTCTCGCCCTTCTTATTAATAAGGTATAAGGCGGGAATGTTGGCATCCTTAGCCACCTTGGCATCGTCGGCACCGAATGTAGGTGCAATATGTACGATACCCGTACCGTCGTCTGTCGTCACATAGTCGCCGAGAATCACGCGGAAAGCCTCGCTCTCCATCTCCACGAACTGGTCACGGCCGTCCTCAGAAGCAAAGACCTTCTCGGGATGGGCGGCGGCAAACTCCTTCACGAACAGAGGCGCGAAATCGTCCACCTTCTCGCATGGCTTCACCCAAGGCATCAACTGTTCATAGTGGAAACCTTCGAGTTCCGTTCCCTTGTAATGACCGATGACACGCCATGGGCACTGTTTCTTCTCCTTGTCGAAGGGCAACAGGTCACCCTCCTTGCACTCCTGGTCTGTCTTGAGGTAAGAACCTACCAATGCCTCTGCCATCACGAGCGTCATTGGCTCACCGTTGTAGAGATTGTAGGTCTCGATGGCTACATAATCAATCTTGGGACCTACGCAGAGTGCCACGTTGGATGGCAATGTCCAAGGAGTCGTGGTCCATGCCACGAAGTAAGGCTTGCCCCACTTGGTCCACTCCGCCTTCGGATCCTTGATGAGGAACTGTACGGTGGTGGTGAGGTCCTTCACGTCGCGGTAGCAACCGGGCTGGTTCAACTCATGGGAGCTGAGCCCCGTACCTGCACCCGGTGAATAGGGCTGGATGGTGTAACCCTTGTAGAGCAAGCCCTTGTTGTAAAGCTGCTTGAGAAGCCACCACAGGGTTTCGATATACTTGTTGTCGTAGGTGATGTAAGGATGGTCGAGGTCTACGAAGTAGCCCATCTTCTCGGTCAACTCGCGCCACTCGGCGGTGAACTTCATTACGTTCTCGCGACACTTGTGGTTGTAGTCCTCCGTAGAGATATACTTCTCGGATGCCTTGTTGTCGATATCCTTCTTGGTGATGCCGAGTTCTTTCTCGACGCCCAACTCTACAGGAAGTCCGTGGGTGTCCCATCCCGCCTTGCGGTGTACCTGGAAACCCTTCATCGTCTTATATCTGTTGAAAGTGTCCTTGATGCTGCGCGCCAACACATGGTGGATGCCAGGGTGGCCGTTAGCAGAAGGGGGACCCTCGAAGAAGATAAACTGAGGGCAGCCTTCACGCTCGTCGATAGACTTGTGGAAGATGTCATTCTTCTCCCACTCTGCTAATACGTCATTGTTGGTCTTTGTCAAGTTCAGACCATTGTGCTCGGCAAATTTCTTAGCCATATTACCTATTTATGTTTTATTATTTTTACTTTTGGGCGCAAAGTTACGAAAAAAAAAGCGTTTGTCCAAACATAGCAACGTTTTTTTCACTTTCGCTTACACGATCTTGAAACGGATGCGCAACGAGTGGGTAGGCTCGTCCCAGTTGGTACCGAGCATCACAAACTTGCCGATCTGGGATGTGGAACGGACGTGTTTGCCGATGCACGGACAGACATCATAGTCGCCGATGCGCACCAACCGAAGCGTCTCGCTGGCATCCTCGGGCAGACGGTCGAGCTTGATGTCCGCAGGGATGTGGTTGCGGTCCACAAACTCGTAGGCCACAGGCATATCGTCCTGTATCAAACGGTTCATCTCCACCTCTATCGCCTTCTCTTCCTGACGCGACGGTTTGTGGTCGATGACGAAGGTCATTTTGCTCTTCTTGCGCTCGATATGGGCATTCTTGCTACGCTCGCATCCAAACATACGCACCATCAGCTGGTTGAGCAGATGCTCCGCCGTATGGGCTGGAGGGAACTCCTCCTTGTGATGTTCGTTCAATATGAAATCACTTTCTTCCATTTTGACATTGAATTTATAGATTCTTACTCCATTGGCTTCGATGGACACGGGGAAGATGCCATCCTTCTTCAAGCTCACCTTCAACTTATCTGCCGTTACCAATTCTTTCACAGCCACTTCTTTCTCTGGAAGATTCATATAGTCGAAGGCATGCCCCGGGATGCAGACACCCAACTCGCAAGCCTCCTGCGAGAAGTTGAGCACCACGAGCATTGCCTCGTTGTCCTTCTTGCGGAGGAAGGCGAAATGGCGGTGAGGGTCGAAATGGTCGCTCCCCGGATTCACATACATCAAGTCGAAGGTATCACCTTCCCGGAGTGCCTTCTCCTCATTGGCGAGACGAAGGAGGTGGCGGTATTTTACGGCAAGTGCCTTACTTGCCTCAGACTGATGCCGCATCTTGGGAGACACACCTTCCTCGTAAGCGTGCGTCAGCGTCTTAGGACTCCAGTAGTCAAAGATTGTGGTTCGTCCGTCCCTGCCGCTAAAACCTTCCTTGTCCATGCCACGCTCTCCGAACTCCTGGCCGCAGTAAAGCATGAACGGGTTCTTCTGGAAGAAGAGGCTCATGGCTGCTGCCGGTATCGCCTTCGCCGCGTCACCGCAGAAGAAGTCGCTGGCGATACGTTGTTCGTCGTGGTTTTCCAGAAAGTAAAGCATGTGGTCGCGGATGTCGTCCACCGCCTGCCACTCATGCGTGATGCTGGCAGCCGGACGCTCACCACGGACCACAGCACGCAGGCAGTCGTACATTCCCACCTTGTCATACAGGTAGTCGAAGCCTGCCTTCACATAGTTGCGATACTGGTTGGGGTCGTACACCTCTCCGATGATGACAATATGGGGATACTTTGCCTTCAATATCTGTGTGGCATAAGCCCAGAATGCCGCAGGTACCATCTCCGCCATGTCGCAGCGGAAGCCGTCCACGCCCTTGCTTGCCCAGAAGAGCAGGATGTCGGTCATCTTTTTCCAAGTGCTGGGCACCGGCTCATAATGATAGCTCCTGCCGCCGGCATCGCAGTAGTCCACGCCATAGTTGAGCTTCACCGTCTCATACCAGTCGT
>CAVEJY010000118.1:0-5545 GCA_963616155.1 Acutalibacteraceae bacterium | reverse complement strand
CCAGTATTCTTTGGGGATGTAATGAGAGCGGAAATCGTCGCGGGTAACGTTTTGTACCTCCCAGAACGATGCGTCGGACATCACGGATGCACGGTCGAGGGCATAGTCAAACTTGTACACGATGCCGCCGTTCTTGAGGGCGAGCGTTCCGTCTTCCTTTGTTACGAAATCCTTTGCTTCATTGTCCCAGAACTGAGGGTTGAGGGTGGAGAACTGACCTTCGTGCTTGTATTGTGCCATGATGCTGTCATCGGGGATTGCATCAATCAGTCCGGATCCGATGAAGCCTATCGTAGACTCCAGTCGCACCTTGGCCCTGTCCATTGTCACCTCGTTTCCCCATTTGTCGATGAGTTTGCCATAGATGCATCCACTTTCGAGGGTCACTTCCGGATAGATGAGCGAGTAGGTTTCTCCGTCAGGGAACTGGTTGCCCCATTCGTCTGTGTATTCGGGCCAGTGGATTTCCACCTTGCTTTCGTCGAACTGTGGCTTGAAAGGTGCTGTGGATCTTCCCATGGCTACCCATCCGAACGACTGCACCACGATGTCGTTTTCGTCAGTGATCATCAGAATGTAGCCATTGCCTATGGTATTGGAGTCGTACTTGGTCTGTCGCTTGCCGTGACCGTATCCCAAGTGGCAGTGCTTGCAGGAGGCACGAATATAAAGGGGACCTAATCCCTTGAAAGGTTCCTCGTTCTGTGTGAATGGTCTCTCGAAGAAATACTCTCCCATGGCGAAAGCGTGCGAAAGTCCTTGCTTGTCTATTGCGGGAGCAGGTTGCTCGTAGGCTGAGGCACTGATGTCGTTGACGGTTCCTAATTCGCCGCCTGTGTAATAATCTTCGGGCAGGTCTTTCTTTTCAGAAGGGGCGATGTTGATGATGTCGTCTATGCCTGTCGTTCCGTCGGATGTCGTGTTGTTGTCGCTACAGGATATGCATGTCAGCGACAAGGCAAATGTCGCAAGTTTGATGTAATTATAGTTCATTTCTCTGATTGTTCAAGAATTTGGAAAGCCACACAATGCCTTGTCATGGGCAATGTGTGGCCTTGGCAATTAGATGGACTCTACAAAGTAGATGATGTCGTCTCTGTCGGACTTGGAGAGTTTGCGGAACTTCTCGATAGCCCAACGTGCATCGCTCTTGGCGTTGCCATGCCACATGATGGCTTCCAATGTGTTGCGGGCACGGCAGTCATGCAAGCGGTCTTCTGCGCCTGTACAGATCTTGGAAAGTCCACGGCCCCAGAGTGGAGTGGTGCGACACCAACCGGTACGGATGTCGTTCTCCATGAAGAGGCGGTGCTGTACGAAGTCGGTGTATGGCCAGATGGTCTGGTTGGCATAGCGCGGCATATCTGCATTGGTGAAGAACAAGTTCGGGTCGCGGATCTCATCATTGCCGGTCTGCCATGATGGACGGTGGCATTGAGCGCAACCGATTTCTTTGAAGAGCTTCTTGCCGTTCTCGTATCTTGTGGTACCTACGTTACGAGCGGCAGGTACTGCCAAACCGCGGTGCCAGATCATGAGTTTCTTGTACTGCTCATCTGTCATCTCAGCGTCGAGGTCTTTCGCCATCAAGTAGTTGTAGATGTTCTGCTTCACATCGTCAGTGTGCCAGTTGGCGTGCTTCTTTTCCGGGTCGATGCGGTTGATGTACTCGGGGAATCCTTTCTGTACATCCTTGTCGTTCATAGCCGTCGTGGCATAGATGGAACCGTCGAGACTCAGGTAGTGGTAACGACGGTCGGAGCGTGTCACGTTGGTGATGTTCCAGATGGCGTTGGCACCAGGACCATCGAGGATAGGACCACGGCTCAAGGCATAGGTGTAGCGACGAACATATTTGGTGCCGTCACCCTGCAAAGAGTTGGAATAATAGCTGTTCCAAGTGTTGGTACTCTGGTTCCACATGGCTGGGTTCAGTGCATCTGTCTTGCCTACGGAGTTGAAATATGTACTTTGCTTCACCCATTCCTTGGTGATGGAGTCGTCTGGGATGGCATCTGTCAAACCTGTTCCGTAGATACCGATGGTAGACTCAAGTCGGACACCGATCTCGCTTGCCACCTGATCGTCAGGAATGACTACCTTCTCTCCATTTCTCATGACGGTCACGGGTGAATAGTAAGCGTTAGCTGGGATGGTTACCTCGGGGTAAATCAAGTCGTATGTCTCACCGTCGTCAAACTTGTTGCCCCAATCATCCGTATATTTTTCCCACTTAATCGTGATACTGTCCTCGTTAATCTGTGGCTTGAAAGGCTCTACAGAACCGGTCTGTGGCATACCTGCCACGGAGTAGATATAGGCGTTGGTCTGCTTGTCGTAGATGACGAGCAGGTAGCCGTTGCCCATGTCTGATGCCTTGTAGCGGTCTTGACGCTTGCCATGGCCATAGGCGGGATGGCAGTAGAGGCATCCTTGGCGAACATAAAGAGGACCCAAGCCGGCGAACGCTCCGTCTGTATTGGTGTTGAAATCTCTTTCGAAGAGGGCTTCACCCACCTGGAATGCAGAGCCAAAGCCTTGCTCGTTGACAGCGGGCGTAGGCTGCTGGTAAGCGTAGGCATCCTGCGAACTGGTTGTTCCCAACAATCCTCCCGCATAATACTCTGCTGATTTGGCAGTTGGTGTAACGGGGTCGATATTGATAGTGTCATCGACATTTGCCGTGTTGTTGTCGCTACAGCTCATCAAGGCGAGGAGAGCGCATGACAATGGAATAAACTTAAACTTCTTCATAATGTGTTTCGTGTTTTTATTTACAGAAAATGTTGGCAGCCCTTTTCTTGTCAAAAGGGCTACCAACTATCATCTGTTTTCTTCGTTGACTCTTATCTTATTTCTTTGTCCAAGTAATCTTGTTCAAAGCGTCAAGCAACTTCAAGTCGTTATCAGCAAGAGCACGGTATGTCGGGATGACAGTCTTGTTGACAAAGTCCTCGTTTACAGTCTTGAAATATGCCTCCATCTGTGCATTGCCGTCGTAACCTTCAATCAGGTCGTCAAGGTCAGTAAGAGCGTCTTCCAATTCCTGAAGTGCCTCCATGGCAGTCTTGGCTTTTGCGTCTGTATAGTTGAGGACGAAAGGCTTCTCCATGTTGCTGATGGCTGTGAGTGCAGCGTCCAGCTTGGTCTCTACAGTCTCAGCGGCTGTCTTCAAGGCTGGAGTTCTCAAGCAAACACCAATGAGGGAAGCTGTTGTTGGCTGCTCTGTAACTGTCCAACCACCGTAAAGAGTGTGCTTGCATGACATGATGTTGTCATAGAAGTCCTGAATGGAGTTGTAAGCGTGGGGAGACTCAATGTAGTTAATGTCTTCACCGGTGGCAGGGGCACCGATCTTGGAGTCACGAACCTCACCGATGATGTTCTGTGCGCCAGCGATAATCTGACGAGTAGCCTGAGTGATGCTGGTGTATGTTGAACCAGTCTGACCGGCTGTCAAGAACTCAGTCTTGTAATCACGGCTTTCGAATCCGGCGTCTTCCAACGTTGTCTCCTCGTTCTCTGCCAACTCACCGCCCCAGGCGCTCACCAGTTTCAAAGAGCTGAGGTAGAGGTCTGTTGCTGCACTCTGTGCAAAATATACCTCATCTGCTGTCATGTCAGCAATCTTGCGAGAATTTCCCTCACGGAAAATCAAGTATTCTACAGCATGGAAACCAGTCAAGTTCTGACCATTGGCAATAGCATCATCAATCAGCCCTGCATCCTTCTCGTTAGTTGCTGGGTTGAATTTTGCCATATATCCGTCAAATGCGGTGCGGTCGAATGGCCATGTGTCGGTATGTGGGTCGATGCCCAGGTCGGTAGCTGCACCGAAGAGGAATGCCTCAGACCACTCCCAGTCCTGACGGGCATTCTTCCAATCTGTACCAGCCTCTTCCACCATAGCGTCTGTTCCGTTCAGAACAACTGTTGTTGTGGTGGTGTTATCAGTACTGCTGCCACCATTGTCGTCGTTGCTGCTGCAGCTTGCCATACCCATGGAGAGGGTCAGTGCTGCTGCGAAAAGCATAGAATAGTTAAAAAACTTTTTCATTGTTTCTAATGTTTATTTGAGTTTTATTATGTTTTACTTACTTGTTGATTTGCTTTTTGAGTTCATGCAACTCCTTGCTCAACTGGTTGATGCGCTCCATCTGGTAGTCGCTGACCTCCTTGGTCTTCTTGAATTTCTTCTTGATCCAGGTAGTTGTGTCGAACACACCGTTAAACGTGATGCCCAAGTTCAGACTGGGCTCATCGTTGTAGCTGCTGGCGAGGAAGCGTTTTCCGTATTCACCCTTGATGATTATCTGTTTGATGGGTGAGTAGTTGATACCGGCACTGAAACGCTTGACGTGGTCGTACTCGTAAGCCACCTTCTTGTTGCCGCTGGCGTATGTGTTGTAATCCTCAAAGCGTCCGAAAACATATAGTTTTTGCTTTTCCCTTAGGCTCTCTATCTGTGAGAACACATTGTAACCTGCCTCGATGCCCACGGAATATGCGTTTCTTCCAATCGGTGAGTGTTTGGAAGGTGAACCGTCCTGCGAACTGTGCTTGGGGAATGCGTTGAGGTATGAAGTGATTCTTTCAGCATCATCCAAATGTGCGTAGGTGGCGTTACCTCGAACAATCCAGTTCCAACGGTTCAACTCGAAGCCGAAGCTACCGATTGACAAGGCACCGTGTAAGTCAGAATAGCTGCTTCCGATGCCATGCTCGGTGTTCTTGAGGGTATGTCCGTAATATCCGCTCAAGCTCAGACGCAAACCGGGAACGGAATAGTTGTCGATGCGAGCTGCACCGGCGTATACATTGGCCAATTTGTATTCGTATGGGCTTGCTGCGCCATAGTGTACGAAGCAGTTGTGACCGAAACGCTCGGCGTCCAGTCCAGATGTAAAGATGGCTTCATAGCGCCAGTCTTTCAAGCGTCCCCACAGAGAGATACCTACCTGGTGCCATGTATTGGGGAGCATCTTTGCTTCACCCTCTGAACGGTAGACAGAGAAGAAATTGTTGGGCATATGGTAGGCGTTGATTTCGCCAACGGGGATGATAATCTCACCGGTCTTGATGTTGAACTTTCCTTTCCAGAATTCCTTGTTCAACCAGAATTGCTCCAGTGCCACCTCTCCGCCTCGCTCGACTTCGGCTTCGTATTCGCCGCTCTCGTCGGGGTCGATTTCCACTGCGCTTTCCGTACCGCCATGCTCAAACTCGATTTCCATTCCCATGGTCCAGCCTTTGCCGAAGTCGTAACCCAAGTTCAAGGTTACATGCGGCAAGTCGAAGCGCCCGTGGCTTTCGTCATTCTTGTAATTTTCGGGGTGTAAGTAACGATAGAAACTCTGGCTATAGTAGTTGCGGCTTGCAACTGCTTCTCCATAGCCTCCAATAGTGAAGCGTGGCTTGGCTTCTGCGCTGTCCGCACAGCATTTTTGTGCATTTGCCGTCGCTAATCCGGCAACCATTGCTGCGGACACCAATCCAATTCTAAAACAGTTCATTATATCTTTTAATTGTTGTTATCTTTTTAAAT
>CAVEJY010000117.1:0-10059 GCA_963616155.1 Acutalibacteraceae bacterium | reverse complement strand
CTACGAGGGCGCATACGAAACCGATGGTCACGACACCCTTGATACCTGCGGGCAACACGCTCTTCACCATGATGGCGAAGGCTGCGTCGGTGTTCTCCATCTGGATGGCACCCTTCTGTGCCAAGGCGGCGGCAATCATACCGGGGATGAGGAACATGAAGCAAGGCAACACCTTGAAGAAACCTGCTGCGATGGTACCGCGGCGGGCACGCTTCATCACTTCTTCGTTGCTCTCACCGGGCACCTGGCCCAATACACGCTGTACGATGTGCTGGTCTGTACACCAGTACCAGAAACCGATGATGGTGGCACCGATGAACACCACGAAACCGGGGTACTCCTGATACATAGAGTCGCCTGCCTCCCAGTGGAACATGTGGGTGGTACCGTAGCCGTTGTTCAGCTGGCCGCAGTAGTCCATCATGTCTGTCCAACCGGCGGCGATGCTGCCGCCACCGAGGGCGGAGAGACCGAGGAAGAGCACGAGGAACGAACCGATCACGAGGATAGGTGTCTGGATGGTGGAGAGGGTCATCACACCCTTCATGCCGCCGAACACGGTGAAGATGGTGGTGAGGATAATCAGACCGATGGCACCCACCCAGAAGTTAAGACCCCAGAGGTACTCGAAGAAGATACCGCCTGTGAGGGCTGTCACGCTCACCTTGGTGAGGATGTAGGCCACGAGGGTGATGATGGAGAGCCATGATCCTGTGCGCTGTGTGTAGCGGAACTTCAGGAAGTCGGGCATGGTGATGATTTTGCCCATCTTGTTGATGAGCAGCTGATAGAAGGGTACGAACAGCCAACCGAGGATGAGGATCATCCAGCCCTGCATCTCCCAGTGGGCCATACCCACGCCGCTCTTGGCGCCTGTTCCGGCGAGACCCACGAGGTGCTCAGAGCCGATGTTGGCGGCAAAGATGGCCATACCGATTACATACCATGGCTCGCCCTTACCGAAGAGGTAAGCGGAAGAGTCCTCTCCCTTCTGAGCCTTTCTGTCCTTAACGATCGCATGCCATACTGCCCAGATCACGCCCACCACGCCAATGGCGAGCACTGCCCAGTCAAGCCATACGAATTCTGTTGAACTCCAATTCATAATTTGCTTATTGTTTAGATAGTTATTATTATTTCTTCACGCTGAACTTGTAGGCCAAGTGTGAGTAGTACTTCTCTCCTGGCTTCAGGGTGGCGTCGGTCCAGTCCTTCACGCCCTCTGAGATCTTGGTGGGAGAGTCGGGGTACTTCTGGCTCTCGAAGCATACGCTCACATGCTTGGGGTACTTGATGCCGTGCTTGCAGGTGATGCCTGTGCCCTGGAAGTTGCCCGTATAAACCTGGATGCCAGGCTCGTTGGTGAACACTTCGAGCAGGATGCCTGTCTTGGGAGAGTAGAGGCTGGCGCAAACGGTCTTGTCGTCGCCCTTGCCGTCCTTGTAGGTGTTCAGGCACCAGTTGTGGTCGTAGCCTGTAGCGTTCTTGATCTGGTCGTAGGTGTAGTCCACCTTCTTGCCGATCTCTGTAGGTGTGCGGAAGTCCATCGGTGTGCCTTCCACGCTCTTGATCTCGCCTGTGGGGATGTAGAGGGTGTCGGCTGGCGTGAACTTGTCGGCGTTGATGTACATCACCTGGTCGAAGCCTTCCTTCGAGGGGTCGCCGTTGAGGTTAAAGTAGCTGTGGTTGGTCATGTTCACCACGGTCTCCTTGTCTGTCGTTGCGCCGAACTCGATGTCGAGGGTGTTGTCGCTCTTCACGGTGTACTTGGCTGTGGCGGTCACGTTGCCGGGGAAGCCGTTCTCGCCGTCCTTGGCGTTGATGGTGAAGGTCACGGAGGAGTCGTTCTTCTCTGTCACGTCATACACCTGGTTGAGCCATCCTGTGGGACCGCCGCCGTGCAGACTGTTGCCGTTGTCGTTG
The DNA here is from genome assembly GCA_963616155.1 of Acutalibacteraceae bacterium. Lineage (GTDB taxonomy): Bacteria > Bacteroidota > Bacteroidia > Bacteroidales > Bacteroidaceae > Prevotella. The sequence continues at coordinate 8,136 of CAVEJY010000117.1, read as the reverse complement.
GCCCTCAGGTTGTAAGTGCTTCCCGCAATGTTCAACTTGGCATTCTTGATGCGGTTGGCGTAGCGGCCCACTGACGAACCGTAGTCGGAGGGGGAGTTGAGGGTGTCTGCGTACTGGTGGATGTTGTCATAGCCCAGCACCACGTCGGTGGGCTTGCCGTCCTTGTCGGGCACTGAGATGGACACCACGCGGCCACCGTAGTTGGTGAGGCACACTTCCATGCCGTTGGCGTTCTTGAGGGTTACCAACTCTGTCTTCTTGCCGAGGACAGTAGAGTCGAAGTCGGCTGGGTTGAGACCTGACTGAGTGAGGTTTGCATTCTCACTTGAACCACACGCTGAAAGCATGGCTGTTACCAAGCCTGCTCCCAAAAATAAACCTTTAATATTATTCATCTTTAGGTTGTTTATTAGTTATTTCTTTGTTTTGGGTGTAAAATTACAATTTTATTTCGAAACCGCAAGCGTTTTGCCGAACTTTTTTGTTCTAAGAGTGTCTTTTTAACACTATTTGTCGAAAAAGCCCTTTTTAAGCACATAGCCCAAGGCAATCTGCCCTGGGCTATGTCGTGTTTGGGAGGGAGTGGGGGTTAGAGTACTCCCATCTTGCAGAAGACCATGAGCACGGAGTAACCGATGACCATGCTGATGAGTCCGATGGAGAGTCCTGCCTTCACCATGTCGGTCTGCTGGATGAGTCCGGTAGAGTAGGCAATGGCGTTAGGAGGCGTGGAGATGGGGAGCGACATGGCGCAGGAGGCAGCCACTGCCACACCTATTAATATAGTGGACGTTCCGCCGATGGCGGCGAGTCGTGTTCCCATGCCGGCGCACACCACGGTGAGAATCGGGATGAGGAGCGCAGCTGTGGCGGTGTTGGAGATGAAGTTGCTCAGTACGAAGCATACGAGTCCTGAGACCACCATGATGACGATGGGGTTGAAATTCTGGAAGGGGATGCTCTTCACGGCGTTCTCTGCCAGTCCCGTCTCGTTCATCGCCATACCGAGGGCGAAACCGCCGGCCACCATCCAGATGACTGCCCAGTCGATGTCCTTGAGGTCGCTTGCCGTGATTACACCGGTGAAGGCGAAGACGGCGATGGGGAGCATTGCCACGGTGTTGGCGTTGATGCCGATCTGCTTGCCGAACACCCACAGCATGATGGTGACGAAGAAGGTGACGCCCACCACGACGGTGCGCCAGTTGTGGCTCACCTCGCCCTCAATCTTTATCTCGATGGTCTTCTGCGAGAAGGGGAACATCTTGCGGATGATGACCCATGCCACGAGCAGCATGACGATGACCATCGGTACCATTACCATCATCCAGTCGCCGAAGCTCAGTCCCATGTTCAGTCCCGTGGGGTCGTTGAGCACCTTGTAGGCGAAGGCGTTGGGAGGGGTTCCGATGGGCGTTCCCATACCGCCGAGGTTGGCTCCGATGGGGATGGCCATGGTCAGAGCCACGCGTCCCTTGCCGTTGGCGGGCAGTGCCTTGAACACGGGGGTGAGGAAGGTGAGCATCATCGCCGCTGTGGCGGTGTTGGAGATGAACATGGAGAAGATGCCGGTGATGAGCATGAAGCCCAGCAGCACGTTCTCCGATTTCTTGCCGAAGGGGGCGATGAGGGTCTTCGCCATCAGCACGTCGAGTCCGCTCTTCGTGGCGGCTATTGCCAGCACGAATCCTCCGAGGAAGAGGATGATGGTGGGGTCGGCGAAGCACGCCATCACACCTTGGTAATTGAGCAACTGGCCGTACTCGCCCATGTCGCCCTGCATGGTGTTGAGGGCGGAATCGGAGACGAAGAACAGCAGTACGAAGATGATGACCACCGAAGTGGCCCAGGCGGGGATTGCTTCGGTGAGCCAGAGCATCACTGCCATGACGAAGATGGCGATGACGCGTTGCTGCACGACGGTGAGCCCCTCAATGCCGAAGCAGTCGATGGGCAGGTTCCATACCAGGATGGTCAACAGGGCGGTGAGGCAGAACATCAGCGCCTTCTTGCGATTGAAATCGCCGGTCAATACTTTTTTAACGCTTTCTTGCATTTCTCTATGTTTTTAGGTTTTTATCGGTTTTGTCGATTTCAGTTATTTGTGAAAGTTATGGGCAAAAGTAATGTTTTTTTTTGAGAATGCAAGATTTTCTTTCGATTTTTTGCAGGAAATCGGGAAAAAAGATAGATTTGTAGAAAAAAGTTTCCGAAAATCGTGATGATTTGAGATTTTTATATTATATTTGCGGCAAGGTTGCCATCGTGGGCATCCGTAGAAACCTATTCATTCATTTAAATTTAAGGAGACCTAAGTCATGAACAATCCTTCTGTTATCATCGTCATTGCCCTGGTCATCGTGGTGGCCATCATCGTTTTCTGTTATCTTCACAAGCGTCATAAGGAGTACCACATGGGCGACATCGTGAAGGCCGTTGAGAGTGCCTATATCGGGGGCAAGACCTCCGTGGAGAAGCAGGTGCTGGTCAATGCGGTGAAGAAATACTTCCACTGCAGCTCCAAGGAGGCTCTATATATAATAGGTGTGGCGAGGCGCAAGAAGCTCGTCGACATCGAGGCGGGCACCGTCACACTTTTGTAAAGGTAAAAAAGTAAAAAGGTATTACCCTTTTACCTTTATTTACTTGCTTCCGAAATAGAGGAAGATCATGCCGAGCAATACGAGCAGCAGGTCGATGAACTTCGCCTTCAGGTTCTTCTCGTGGAACACGGCGGCTCCGAAGAGGAAGCTCACGATGACGCTGCCTCGCCTCACCATGCTTGTGATGCTGATCATCGCTCCGGGAAGGCTGAGGGCGTAGAAGTAGGCGAAGTCGGCGGCACTCAGAAACACGCTGATGAAGATGATCGACCAGTGCCAGCGGAACGGCGTGGTCTTCTTCCTCGTGGGCATCCAGATGAGCAGCAGCATGGCTCCCATGAGGAAGCACTGGTAGATATTGTACCAGCTCTGCACAATCATGCGGTCCAGTCCCACGCCGCCGTCTGCGGGCTTTGCCATGAGGTACTTGTCGTAGAGTCCGCTGGCGGCTCCCAGCATGGCGGCGAGCACGAGAAAGTAGACCCAGCGGTTGTGCTTGAAGTCGATGCCCTCCTTCTTGCCGCTCTTGCTGAGCAGGGCGAAGGAGACGATGGCGAGGATGACGCCTATCCACTGCCACAGGTTGAGCTGCTCGCTGTACACGAGCATGGCTCCCACCAGCGTCATTACGGGGCGCGTGGCGTTGACGGGTCCCACGATGGTGAGCGGCAGGTGCTTCATGGCAAAGTAGCCGAAGAGCCAGCTGCTCAGCACGATGAGACTCTTCAGAATGATGTACTTGTGTACTTCCCATCCGCCCTGCGCCACATGGAACATCGAACCGTCGAGTGCGTCGGTGGTGTAGCTCACGACGATGAACGGCAGGAAGATGAGCGAACAGAACAGCGTGTTGAGGAACAGGATGGGAATGACGGCGTTGCCGGAGAGTGCCTTCTTCTTGAAGGCATCATAGAATCCCAGCAGCGAGGCTGAGAGAAATGCTAAAATTAACCACATCGTTTTTGATTAAGAATTAATAATTGCTTGGAGGAAACAGGCTTAGTAATTACATTGTTGCGTTACAGTCTCATTCTTCATTATTAATTATAAATTACTTCTTCCAGGAACAGGGCATTGCCGGGCATACTTTCGCCGGCATCGCTTCGCGTACCGTTGTGCAGGATGTCGAGGAACTGCTTCTGGGTAATCCTGCCCCTGCCCACGTCGATGAGCGTGCCCACTACGGCGCGCACCATGTTGCGCAGGAAGCGGTTGGCGGTGATGACGAAATACCAGGTGGTGGGGGAGGTCTGTACCCACCTTGCCTCCGTCACATGGCAGATGGTAGTCTTGTTGTCAGCCCCCGCCTTGCAGAAGGCGGCGTAGTCCTCGTGGTCAAGGAAGAGCTTTGCCGCGGCGTTCATCCGCTCGAAGTCGAGGGGATAGTTCATCTGCAGCGAGTAGTGGCGCTCGAAGGGGTCCTTGCTGGTGTGGATGTAATAATGGTAGGTGCGCGAGGTGGCTGAGAAGCGGGCATGCATTTCGCTCGCCACGGGGCGCAGTTCGCTCACGGCGATGTCCCTCGGCAGGATGCGGTTCAGACGGTAGACCGCCTGTGGACAGTCGATGGCGTCGCCGTCCCAGTCGAAGTGCGCAGCCATCTGGCGGGCATGCACTCCCGTGTCGGTGCGTCCGGCTCCCACCACCTCCATTTCCCTCCTCAGCAGCAGCGAGAGGGCGTGTTGCAGCTCCTGCTGCACGGTGTTGGCGTTGGGTTGAATCTGCCAGCCATGGTAGCGGGTGCCGTCATAGCTGAAGAAGATGAAGTATCTTTGTGTCATTTTTTTTCTTGGAAATCAATGTTTATTGTTTGCTTGTGGGTGAAACCGCAATCTCGTAGGGCACTCTGAACGAAACGCCCCGGCGCATCATGTCGGCGAGGTTGGGGTAGAGGCGCTGGCGGAACGACTCCCAGTCGCGCAGTTCCATCCTTGTCCATCCCGCCTCGGCGAGAGCCAGTCCGCGGGGGTAGGTCATGTAGGTGGCGCGGTGGATGTCCTGGATGGCTTCTCCCCAGAGCGTGCCCATCACTCCCATGATGTGCTCCTGCTCCTCCTGGCTCCTGCCGTAGCCGGGGTCCAGCTCGTAGCATTTCCTGAGCGGCGTGGTGGGCATTCCCCAGTTGTTGAATTCCGGCAGGTCGCCCTTCCATTGCGGGTAGTCGAAGTAGCAGTATTCGCCCGGTGCCATGATGATGGGGTTGCCGTGGCGCCGGGTCAGGTCGAGGCACGTCGGCGTGAGTCCGCCCCGCCACGTCACGAGTGTCACGTCCCGGTCGTAGGGGAAGAGGTAGTCGTGGGCGGGCGGATAGATGTTGTCGAGCTCGCACCAGAGGACGGGCTTCTTGCCCTCTTTCCTCACCATGGCGAGCATCTTCCTGAAGAAGGGAATCATCAGTTGCTCGGGCTGTGTGTAGCCTTTCTTCTTCATCAGCGCCTGACAGTGGCTGCACTTTGCCCAGTTTCTCCCGATGTTCGCCTCGTCGCCTCCCAGGTGGATGTAGGGGGAGGGGAAGAGCGTTGCCACCTCATGGATGATGTGCTTGTAGAGGTCGTACACCCTGTCGTTGGCGGCGCAGAGCATCAGGTGCTCCGTCTTGCCCACCACCTTGGCGATGGTGTCGCTGGAGGAACAGCCCAGGTCGGGGAAGGCGGCGAGCACGGCGACGGTGTGCCCGGGGATGTCGATTTCGGGCACCACCTGGATGTGGCGCTGGGCGGCGTATCGGATGATTTCCGCAAGGTCTTCCCTACGGTAGTGTTCCTGTCCTGCGGTGAGCTGGGGATGGTCTCTCACCTCCAGCCTCCAGCCCTGGTCGTCGGTGAGGTGGAGTTGCAGCACGTTGTACTTGTAGTGTGCCATCTGGTCGATGTAGTGTTTCACGTCGTCCACGGGCAGGAAGTGGCGTGCGGGGTCGAGCATCAGTGCCCTGTAGCCGAAGCGCGGTGCGTCGTCTATCCTTGTGGCGGCAATCTTCCGGCTCCGGGTGGCGCAGGGGTCGCCCATGAGCATCTGCCTGAGGGTCATCACACCGTAGAACACAGCCGCTGCCGAGCCGCCCTTGACATCGATGCCTTCCTTGCCGACGGTCAGCACATAATGTTCGTTGCCGGCGACGCTCTTGTCGACGGAGAGGGCGATGGAGCCTTCCCGAGACGCGGCTTTCCGCAGCGTTACGTCGAGGGTGATACCCATCCTTTCCGCCAGCTCCCCTTGCAGGGTCTGGGCAGCGAACGCCAGTTCGGAGGTCCCGAAGGTAATCTCGCAATGGGGCGATACGGTGAACGTCTCGCCGCTTGCCGTCTCCATGTGGTTGGGCAGGGGGACGAGGGCGGAGAGGTGGCACTGGGCGCGGGTGCTTGCCGACAGCCAGAGCAGGGCGATGATGAGATGTTTTTTCATGGTTGCAAAATTACGCATTTTTTCCGAGAATCGGTGGGGATTTTACCAATAAAATGAGTAAATATGCGATAATAGTACTAAAATCGGAAGCAAATGATACAATGTTGAAAGAAAAAGGACAAATAATTTTGCATTCTAACAATATATTTGTATTTTTGCCAGCGATTTTGTTTTAATAGATATTTATGGCACAGAACATATTCAGGGGCTTGGGAATAGCCCTGATAACACCTTTCAAGGCCGATGGCTCTGTAGACTACCAGTCGCTCAAGCGGTTGGTGGAGTTTCAAATAGACAATGGTGCGGACTTCCTCTGCATCCTTGCCACCACGGGCGAGGCTCCCTGCCTCACCAAGGAGGAGAAGGACAAGATTACCGAACTGGTGAAGGACGTCAACCAGGGACGCGTCAAGATTCTGAAATACTGCGGCGGAAATAACACCGCAGCAGTGGTGAATGAGCTGAATACCACCGACTGGAGCGGCATCGACGGCATCCTGAGCATCTGTCCCTACTACAACAAGCCCTCGCAGGAGGGACTCTACCAGCACTTCAAGGCGATTGCCGAGGCGAGTCCATTGCCTATAGTATTATATAATGTACCCGGGCGAACGGGAATCAACATGAAGCCCGAGACCACTTGCCGCATCGCAAGCGACTTCCCCAATGTCGTGGCCATCAAGGAGGCGAGCGGCAGTTTGGAGCAGGTGGACGAGATTATCAAGAACAAGCCCGCCCACTTCGACGTGATCAGCGGCGACGATGCCCTCACGTTCTCCATGGTGGCGAGCGGTGCCGCCGGTGTCATCTCCGTGATCGGCAACGCCCTACCCAAGGCCTTCAGCCGCATGATTCGTCTGGAGTTCCGCGGCGAGTATGAGCCTGCACGGAAAATCCACCATATGTTCACCGAACTTTACAGCCTCCTCTTCGTCGACGGAAACCCCGCCGGAGTGAAGGCATTGCTCAACGACATGGGATTCATCGAGAACGAGCTCCGCTTGCCCTTGGTGCCCACGCGCATTGCCACCAAGCAGAAGATGTCCGACATCCTGAAGGACTTGCGCATCTAAGAAAAGTTTTTTTACCCAATCACTTATGTCCGAAGATAGAATCATACATGAGATTTCGCCGCTGATGGGCAAGGACGTGCTCTACATCGCCGACCGTCGCAAGAAGGAGTTCACCTATCCCATCCACAATCATGCTGTGTTCGAACTCAACTTCGTGGAGAACGCCCGGGGCGTGAGACGCATCGTGGGAGACTCGCAGGAAATCATCGGCGATTATGACCTCTGTCTGATTACGTCTCCCGATCTGGAGCATGTGTGGGAGCAGAACGACTGCAAGAGCGACAATATCCGCGAAATCACCATCCAGTTCGATTTCAGCATGGGACAGGAGACTCTCTTCGGACGCAATCCCTACGCCAGCATCACACGGATGATGATGGAGGCGAGGAAAGGACTGTGCTTTCCCATGAAAGCGATTATGAAGGTGTATGGTATGCTCGACTCTCTGAGTCAGGTAAAGGACGGGTTCTATGCCGTGCAGCAGTTCCTCACCATCCTCTACGAACTGTCGCGATGCGAGAATGCCCGCACGCTCGCATCGAGCAGTTATGCCAAAGTGGCGGTGGAGGATGACAGCCGCCGCATCCTGAAGGTGAAGAACTACATCGCCAAGAACTACATGGATGACCTGCGGTTGCCCATGCTGGCGGAACTTGCCGGCATGAGCCCCAGTGCCTTCAGCCGCTTCTTCAAGCTCCACACGGGGCGCAACATCAGCGACTACATCATCGACCTGCGCCTGGGCTACGCCGCCCGTATGCTCGTGGACACGGCGAAGTCTATCAGTGAGATAGGTTTCGACTGCGGCTTCAACAATCTCAGCAACTTCAACCGTATCTTCAAGAAAAAGAAGGGCTGTTCACCCAGCGAGTTCCGTGAGAACTATCATAAAACGAGGATTATTGTTTGATTTCTGTTGTAAGAATATAGAAAGATAATTGTAACTTTTATAGTAAGAAAGAAAAATAGCTGTAACCATCTGTGAAGATTGTTACAGCTATTTAGTACACCCTTAGGGATTCGAACCCTAGACCCACTGATTAAGAGTCAGTTGCTCT
>CAVEJY010000116.1:0-19206 GCA_963616155.1 Acutalibacteraceae bacterium | reverse complement strand
AAACGGCAACACAACTGTTTGTGGTACCCAAGTCAATTCCAATTACTTTTCCCATAATTATATCTTTTTTTATTTTTATCGTTGTTAATAATGTTATTTTTCGCTAACTCTATTAACAAAGCGTGTGCCAAGGGGAAAATGGCGAAAAAGGCTGACAAGCTGGCAGAAATGTATGACAAAAAGAAAGGAGTCAAGAGGCAGAGAATAATATTTTTGTCGCTCTTCTGCTTCTTGACTCCTGATCATAGTCTCGAACACCTTAATATATAATAAGGTGTAAATGCTTTCCAGATGGGGGAAGAGGGTTACTTGCTCTCCTTGTTGGCGAGTGCCTCGCGCACCTTTGCCTCCAGCTCGTCGAGCAACTCGGGGTTGTCCTTGAGGAGAATCTTGCAGGCATCGGCACCCTGACCAATCTTGGAACCGTTGTAGCTGTACCAACTGCCGCTCTTCTCAATGATGCCGAGTGACACTCCGAGACCGAACACCTCACCGGAACGGCTGATACCCTCGCCAAACATGATGTCGAACTCTGCCTTGCGGAAAGGAGGAGCCACCTTGTTCTTCACCACCTTCACACGCACCAGATTGCCCACTACCTCGTCACCGTCCTTGATGGCGGTAGCCTTGCGGATGTCCAGGCGAACGGAGGCATAGAACTTCAGGGCGTTACCGCCCGTAGTGGTCTCGGGGTTGCCGAACATCACACCGATTTTCTCGCGCAACTGGTTGATGAAGATGCAGGTGGTGTTGGTCTTACTGATGGTGGAGGTGAGCTTGCGGAGTGCCTGGCTCATCAATCGAGCCTGCAGGCCTACCACATTCTCGCCCATGTCTCCCTCGATTTCCTTCTTGGGAGTAAGCGCTGCCACTGAGTCGATAACTACGATGTCAACGGCGGCAGAGCTGATGAGCTGGTCGGCAATCTGGAGTGCCTGCTCACCGTTGTCGGGCTGTGAAATCCACAAGTTGTCCACATCTACGCCCAATTTGGCTGCGTAGAAGCGGTCGAAGGCATGCTCTGCGTCGATGAAGGCAGCGATGCCGCCCGCCTTTTGTGCCTCTGCGATGGCATGGATGGCAAGGGTAGTCTTACCGGAAGACTCAGGACCGTATATTTCGATGATGCGTCCCTTGGGATAACCGCCCACGCCGAGGGCGTTGTCGAGGGCGATACTGCCCGTGGGGATTACCTCAATGTTCTCCACGTGCTCGTCGCCGAGTTTCATGATGGAGCCTTTGCCGAAGTCTTTCTCTATCTTCGCCATGGCTGCCTGGAGGGCTTTCAGCTTACCCTCGTTGGGATTCAAAGTTCCCTCCTGTATTTCTTTTGCCATACTTTGAAAGTTTATAGTTAATAGTTTATAGTTAATAGCAACTAATGCCTTTAGCAAGAATGCCCTATTAACTATAAACTATTAATTCTTAATTATTAGTCAATCTCCAGGTCTCCGTCGAACACCTCGTGCCAAGGCAAGCCCTGCTTGTTGAGCTGCTCCATGAATGGATCCGGGTCGAACTCTTCCACGTTCCATACACCCGGCTTCTTCCAGATGCCCTTCAGGAACATCATCGCACCGATCATGGCTGGTACACCAGTGGTGTAGCTCACGCCCTGCATACCTGTCTCGTCGTAGGCATCCTGGTGCTTGCAGTTGTTGTATACATAATAGGTACGCTCCTTGCCGTCTTTCTTGCCACGGATGCGGCAACCGATGGAGGTTTCGCCGTCGTAGTTCTCGCCGAGGTCCTGTGGGTTGGGCAACACTGCCTTCAGGAACTGCAAGGGAACAATCTTCACCTTGGCGGTCTTGCCCGATCCGTCAGCCAACGGAGCCTCGTACTCGATCTCGTCGATACGGCTCATGCCAAGGTTCTGGATGCAGTCGAGATAGGTGAGATACTGCTGTCCGAAGGTCATCCAGAAGCGTGCCTCCTTGATGGTGGGGTAGTTCTTCACCAGGCTCTCCAGCTCCTCGTGGTGCATCAGATAGCTCTCGCGGGGGCCGATGTTGGGATAAGTAAGGGGCTTGTGGATAGACAGCGGATCAGTTTCGATCCATTCGCCGTCCTTGTACCAGAGACCCTTCTGGGTAATCTCACGGATGTTGATCTCGGGATTGAAGTTGGTGGCAAAAGCCTTGTGGTGGTTGCCGGCGTTGCAGTCCACGATGTCGAGTACCTCAATCTCGTCGAAATGGTGCTTGGCGGCATAGGCGGTATAGATGCCCGATACGCCCGGGTCGAATCCGCAGCCGAGGATGGCGCAGAGCCCTGCTTTCTCAAACTTGTCCTTGTACGCCCACTGCCAAGAGTACTCGAAGTGAGCCTCGTCCTTCGGCTCATAGTTGGCGGTGTCAAGATAGTTGCAACCGCAAGCCAGACAAGCCTCCATGATGGTGAGGTCCTGGTAAGGCAGGGCGAGGTTGATGACCAACTCGGGCTGGTAGCTGCTGAAGAGCGCCTTCAGTTCCTCCACATTGTCGGCATCCACTTGTGCCGTCTGAATATCCATCTTGTAGCCCTTGTCGTGAATAGACTTCACCAGCTTGTCGCATTTCTCCTTGCGGCGGCTGGCAATCATGAACTCGGTGAATACGTCCTGGTTCTGGACAATCTTGAAGGCAGCCACGGTAGCCACGCCACCTGCGCCAATCATAAGTACTCTACTCATTTTATTTAATGTATAATTTATAATTTACAATGAATAATTAGAGGCTTGCGCAAACCCTCCTTTTACTTTTTTACCTTTACCCGATTTCCTCCGCCGAGATACCCAGTGCCTTCATGAGCGAATAGCCGAGGATCTCCTGTCGGAAGTTGCCGCCGGGCAAGGGTTGCATGGCGAAGAGGGTGACGCGCTTCTCGTCGTCCACCTTGCGGAGCATATCGCGCAGCTGGTCGTAGGCGTCGCCGTCCTCCGAGTTGGGGACGATCATCACCCGCTTCACCTCCTTGGCGTTGCAGACGGTGCGAGCCACGTCCACGAGGAAATCGTCCTTGCTCACCATCTTCTCTTCCGTGGGATAGGAGGAGAGGATGAATTCGCCCAACTTCCCGTCCTTGAACGCCTGTGCGTTGAGGTCTTTTTCATAGTTGGCGGGACGGAAGTTCTTCATCGCCATCGACTGCTTGTCGTGGATGAGTACCACCTGAGTCTCATGTTCCCCTTCCCGCAGACCACCGTCGAGGGCTATGCACACAGCCCATTGCGCCATGTCGGCAGGCAGGATGCGGCGGTTGATCATACGCTCGAAGTTGACGATGAGGTCGAACGCCACCTTGTCGATATAGTCAGCATCGGCGATGATGACATTCTCGCTCCATTTGATGTTGTTTGTGTCTAATGCATTCATGCTACAAAGATACGGAGAAAAATCGTAAATTAACAATCCCAAATGTATAAAATAACATAAAATAGCATTTGTGCGGTATTCCGCTCGCAAGTTTACGCATTTCTATTGTAATTCATTCCCCGCTGCCTTTGTCCAGGAACGCCTCAATGTCCCTTTGTATCTTTTGGAACTCGGGGGAGAACTGGTAGCAGGTGTTCTTCTTCATCATCATCCTTACCCTGCCCAGACTGTTCTCGTAGCACGCCAGCTCGGTCTTCGCCTGCTCGGTATGGATGGCCTTGTCCCTGATTTCGTTCTCACGTTCGTTGCGCAGCACGTCGCAGACGGACTGTACGAGGGGATAGACCACCTGGTCGAAAAGATGGTGGCCCTGTACATATAGATAGGTATTGTGCTCGTTGATGCCCAACTGAGCCAACAGTTGGGTCTTTTCTTCCAGCGTCTTCTTGAGCTTGGGAAACTGGTGTTCCAGCTGAAGCACCTTTGCCCTTACTTTCTTGGCGAGGTAGTCGATGGACTTCTTCGGGTCCTGGATGCGGACGGACGGAAGCACCACTGTCTTGTTGAACGCCGACATATCGAAGTGCATCGTCATGTTGGGACGGTGCAGGAAGGCGACGTGCCATACGAAGAGGGGGAAGATGGTCTGGGAATAAGCGTCGAGGAAACGGTTGAAATCGAAGATGGAATGGTCGTTGAGCGTCACCATCACGCAGGTCTCGTGCAGTCCCTTGGCGTAGCATTGGAAGTTGTCGATGGCATAGGCGTAGGTGTGGAACACAAACGGGTTCTGCAGCATCTGTCTCGACAGTTCGGTCTTGCCCTGCATGATGTAGTCGTAGTCGGCATCCACGCAGGCTATCATGTCTTTTCCCAGTCCGTTGAGCATGTTGGCGATGGCTGCTTTCTTGCCACGGTCGAGATGGTGGTTGCGGGTGGGGAGCATGATGTCGAACATACGTGTCTCGTCCTCGAAGCGTCCCAGTACGGAACGCCAGAAGAACACGTCGTCGTAGCTCTCCACATAGACGACGATTCTGCGGCGCGCCTTCTTGGAGGTCATCTTGTTGGCGGCCTCGAAGTAGAGGGAATTGATGTTGTCGGTCAGTCGCTTGCTCATGGTCTTTACTTTATCGTGATGTCATCCACTTCCGTCACACGGTCGGTCCATCCGTCCATGACCACGGCTGGGCTGTGCGTTGTCATGATGAGCTGGATGTTGGGGTTCAGCTGTAGCACCAGGGCGATGAGCTGCTTCTGCCACTCGAAGTGGAGGCTGATCTCCGGCTCGTCCATGAACAGCACATGAGGCAGGTTGTCCTCCACCAGTACGGTGAGGAGGATGGCGAGAATCTGCTTTTCTCCGGCAGAGAGCTGGTAGGGCAGCAGGGTGCCGCCCATCTGCGAGAACCGTATCTCGTTGGCAGTGCGCATGATTTTCTTGCCGGTGTCCTTGAACAGGCTGTCTATCATGTCCTGAAAGAGCTTCTTGGGCTCGCTCAACTTCTGAGCTTGTTGGGCGGCATCGGGTGCGCCGCTCTGCAATACGGCGATGATGCGGTTGCCGATGTTGACCTGGTAGTCGAGATACTTGCGCTGGAGCTGGAAGAGCTGCCAGTCCAGCTCGGTGACGAGCGAGAGGTCTATCTTGTTGATCATCTCGGCATTCATCAAGGGTCTGTCTACCGAGCGAATCACGTCAAACCGGATCCACTTGGCGTCCTCTGGCTCCACCTGCAGGCGCACTCCCTTGAGTAAGTGGCTGGGAAACTCGCCTCCGGCACTCAGTCCCTTGACCACCTTGTTGAGGATCGTACTTTTTCCCACACCGTTGACACCGCTGAGGATGTTGACGCGCCGGTCGAGGTTCCAAAGTATGTGCTTGGTACCGCTCCAAAGAGACTCGATCTCTATCTGTTTTATATAGTCGGCATATTTCTGCATAAGTACAATTGTTGATAATATTCTATGGCAAATATAATCATTTTCCCTGAATTTTTGTACCTTTGCAGTCGATTTTAATAATAAATAAGGAAAAATGGGTAACAATAAACCTCTTATCGCCCACTTGTGTATGTTTTGCGCAGGGGCATTCTGGGGACTGATGGCCCCCGTTGGCAAGGATGCCATGCTCAACGGCATCGACGGAATCGACCTTGTTTCCTTCCGCGTACTCGGCGGAGCCATCCTCTTCTGGCTCACCTCCCTCTTCACCAAAAAAGAACATATCCCCCTGAAGGACATCTTCAAACTGGCGGGTGCGGGCATCTTCGCCCTTGTGTTCAACCAATGCTCCTATACCATCGGACTGAACATGACCTCGCCCAGCAACTCCAGCATCATGACCACTTCGATGCCCATCTTTGCCATGGTTCTCTCGTTCCTCATCCTGAAGGAACCCATCACCTGGAAGAAGGTCATCGGCGTGCTGTTGGGATGCAGCGGCGCAGTCATCATTATCATGACCAGCGCCACGGCAGGGAATGCTAAAGTGGGCAACATCTGGGGCGACTTGCTCTGTATGTCGGCACAGCTCTCTTTCGCCCTGTACCTTGCCCTCTTCAAACCCTTGGTGCAGAAATACTCGCTTTTCACCGTCAACAAGTGGATGTTTACCTGGGCGACCATCCTGATATGGCCGTTCACGTTGGGACATGTCGCCGAAATCGACTTTGCCCATGTCCCGATGTCCACTTGGTGGGAGTCGGGCTATGTAGTGTTCTTCGGCACTTACCTGGGCTACATCTGTATGATGGTGGGACAGAAGGTGCTTCGACCCACCGTGGTCTCCGTGTATAATTATGTGCAGCCCTTGGTGTCGGTCACTGTCAGTGTGATTGTCGGTCTTGCCGTGTTCAAGGGTGCCCAGGCGATTGCCGCCGTCCTCGTGTTCTCGGGCGTATGGCTCGTTGTCAAGTCGAAGTCGAAGAGAGACGAGAAACTGGAGGTAGCTGCCAGGGAATCCTGAAACAGTAGAAAATATGGAAAGCAGGGAAATCATCAACAGACTGGAACAAAAGGGTATCAAGGCCACCGCTAACCGCATCTTGGTATACAAGACGTTGGCGGCAAAGGCGATGCCCATGAGCCTGAGGAATCTGGAGGAGGTAATGGTGTCGATGGACAAGTCAAGCATCTTCCGCACGCTCACCCTCTTCTTAGAGCATGATGTGGTGCATGCCTTCGAGGACGGCAGGGGAGTGCTGAACTATGAATTGTGTGGGGAAGAGGGCGAGTGCCACCATCACGACGGACACATCCATTTCTATTGCGAGTCGTGCCAACGTTCGTTCTGTCTGGAGGACATCCATATTCCCGGCTTCGACCTCCCGGTGGGCTTCCATCCCCATTCCGTGTCGTTTGTTATTAAGGGCGAGTGTCCGGAATGTGCCGGGACAAGGTAACTTACATACCCGGCACATTCTGGTTATAATCCCTTGCTAATGAAGAATTTCACTCCGATAGCCTCGAATTTCTCCTTGAATGCCTGCAACTTCTCCTTTTCCTCGGGAGAGGAGGGAGCCACATCGATGCGCTCCACATCCTGTGTGATGTCGAGGTCGCCATGGTATTGCAGTTCGAAGAACTCGAAGAGGGGAGGGGCATCTGCTGCCACTTCCTCGATGAGGGGGAAGTTGTTAATCGTTAGTTTGCGCTCCAATACCCAGGTGGCAAACATGGCATAGCACATCAAGGGGTCGGGCAGTGCCATCAGGGGCTGCCCGTCATGGGGAAGTCCGCACAGGCAGGTGCCCTTCACGTCGTCCACCCTCGTGGGTATCAGGGAGAAACATCTGCCGAAATTCACGGAGTCGCCCACGCAGAGAGTGGTGCGGTGGAAGAGGCGTTCCTTCTTCAGCTGGATGGACACGTCACCATACTGGCACCACATCCCACCGTTGACGAAGAGGTCTTTCTCAGCATTGGGTTGCGAGAGGAATCCGTATTTGGGGAACTCGCTGGGCAAGAGTTTGCTGGCATTGCAGCCGAACAATGCCTCTACCGTCTCCTTTCGTGTCTCTTTGCCGCCGTTGGTGGCTCCCTTTCCCGTCTCCATCACGCTCTTGATACGCTTCGACTCCAGGATGCCGTCGAGCGAGGAGACGTGTACGCGGAGATAGAAGGCTCCGTGGTTGATGACTTGTCGGAGGAATCCCTCGACGATGGGTTGTACCATATTATAATAAGGTAGACGGTGCAACTGCTCCTGGTAGGCTGCCTGATGGGCGGCCAGTGCTTTCAATGACTTGGGTGTGTCCATATTTTCTGTAATCTTATTTGTATAGTACTCCCTTTTTTAGACAGGGTTTAATTTATGCAGCTTCCTGCCATATTTTATGGCAGGAAGCTGCACATCCCGACTCTGATGAGGCGGTCTTTTGCATTAGTTGATGCGGAGGAACTTGTCCACCAGCATGAGATGTTGTATCTTGAACACGGGCTTGCACGCCTTCTTCGCCTTGAATTTGATGGTGAAGAGGGGCTGGGTGCCTTCTACATACTTCTGTTCGCCGATGTTGACGAAAGTGGGGTAGAGTACCTTGTCGCCGTCGGAGTGCAGACGGTCCTTCGTGATGTTCTCCATTTGGAGCATATTCAGCGGGGTGACTTCCAGAAACTCCAACTCCTCTGCCTTGTAGGGCAGGGCGAAGCCCAGGGCGTTGAGCGACACGAGGTCCTTGCCGGTGACGGTGAGCGTTACGATGTCGCCCGCCTTGTACGCCGTCTTGTCTGCCTTCAGACTGACGCTGCCGCTCACTGGCGGAATCTCCTTGCTTCCCACGCCGCTCTTGAGCTGGGTGGCCACGACGGAGATGTCGTAGGCATCGATTATACCGTTTCGGTTGATGTCGCCGTTGCTCACATAGCCCTCGAAGTCCTTGTCACCCTTGCGCAGGCCACAGTAGTTGGTGTAGGAGGTGAAGTCGTTCTCGTCCACCTTGTTGTCGTTGTTGATGTCGCCGGGTTTCTGGATGCGGCTTCCCGGCACCTTGAATACATACATCTCGGCCCCCGATCCCTGGCCGCCATTGGTGGCTTCCACGGTAATCTTCACATACTGTGCCTCGGGGGTACTGTCAAAGGTGTAGGTCTTGGTCTCGTAGTCCTGTGCCCAGTCAAACTTTCCGTTCTCTGTCCAGTGGCTGCCGTCCATGCTGACAGACACTGTTCCCTTAAGAAGCTGTCCCTTGCCGTGTCCTTCTTTGGTGGGCAGGTAGCTGATTTTGTCGAGCTTGGCGATGCCGTGCAGGTTGAGCGTCATGTCGAAGGGCAGGGCATCCTTCTTGTAGTAGTCGGTGTGCCAGTAGTCCTTCTCATTGAAGTCGAACATTTTGCTGACCTCCAGTCCCTCCCAGTCGGGGGTGGAAGTCTTGGCGGTGATGTGGCGAATTGCCTCGTCGAGTGGATCCTTGACGGTGCGTCCCTTGAGGGATGTCCAGTCTGAGGTGCCCTCGCTGTTCACAGCCCTGACAAGGAGGTCGTAGTCGGTCTCGGGCTTCAGGTCTTCCACTGTGAAGCTGTTGCTGCGGATGGTGGAGTAGACCATTCCGTTTGCCTTCACCTCATAGTAGTCGGTGTTCGCTTGCTTGTCCCATTCCAGGGTGAGGGTGAATGCCTTGCTCTCCGTGAGGCGGGGCTGTGGGGCGGCGAGCTTGCCTGTGGATTTGAGCAGGGCATCACTGTTGTCGAAACTATAGCCGTCCATGCGTACCTCCACATTGTTGGCGGTGATGTCAGTTTTTTCCAGGCTTACATACACCATCGGGTTTTTGCGGATGTCCACCTTGGCGAAGTCGCTGCCGGTGGTGGCGAAGCGGTTGAGTTGTGGCGACTCGTCGTAGAACCAACTGTTGGGCTGCTTCTGTAGTTCGTCGAGGGAGTTTACCTCCGTCAACCTCACACTGCTCTTGCCCACCTTCGCCACGAGTTTCTGGGGCTTGCGGCTCACGTTGATGCGCAGTTCGGTGGACTGGTTCTTTTCCATGCCATCGAAATGTCCCGTTGTCTTGTCGATGCTCACGGTGAGGCGCTCCTTGCTGAGCGAAGAATGGATGTGAGTATTGGCGCTCTCGCCGTTCAGGTAGAGCTGGGTGGCGCCGTCGTCATCATAGAGGTGGTAGTCGCTCTCTCCATAGGGATAGAGTTCGAAGATGCGATGCGTCTTGTCTATCTGCGACACATTGTTGTTGGGGTTGGCGAGAGGGATGATGGCCCCTCTCCTCACGAAGACGGGCAACTTCCAATACGGTGCGTCAAACTCGTTGATGATCCTTCCGCCCTGGTAGACATACCCCGTGAAGAAGTCCACCCACTCACCCTCGGGCAAGTAGATGTTGTTGCGGATGTCATTGCCCTCTTTGTCGGCTCTCGTCTCCTTGAAGATGGGAGCCACGAGGAAATCGTCTCCACAGAGAAACTGGTACTGGGTGGCGGTGCCCAGGGTGTAGGAGTTGGGTTCGTCGAGGAACATTGCCCTCATGAGCGGCTTTCCCGTTACTGCCTCGTGGGCAGCGGTATAGATGTAAGGCATCAGTTCCGACTTCAACTTCAGGTACCAGCGGTTGACGGAGGTGGCTGGCTCGCCCAAACTGAAGGGGTACTTGGGGGTGGAACCCCATCCGTCCATGTTCAGTCCCATGGCGGTGAATGTCTTCCATTGGAACTCACGCATATTCACCACTGGGTTCTTGCCGCCGAAGATGCCGTCGAGGTCGGACGTGATGTTGGAGAGACCCGACAGACCGGCACCGATGAAGGTGGGGATGTGGAAGCGGATATACTCCCAGTCGCCGCCCGTCTGGTCGCCCGACCAGATGGAGGCGTAGCGCTGTGTGCCTGCCCAACCGTCAAGGGAGATGATGAAGGGACGTGCGTTGTTGCCGTAATAGGGCATGATCTGTGCCACGTCGTTCACACCGTTGAGGCCGAATGAGTAGCCGTCGCCCACCCAGGCCACGTCAGTCTTCAGTACCCTGACGCCAGCGTCGCCCACCTCCTTCACGATGTCTCGTTGCAGGAGCGGTTCCACGCCTTCCTTGGGATGGAGGTCGGACTGTGTCCAGAGACCTATCTCCACACCATGCTTGCGGGCATATTCGCCGAATTCCTTCAGGTTGAGGATGTTGCCGTCGAGGGTGGAGTCCTGTCCATATCCGGCTCCGTAGCCGTCGTTGGGGAGAAACCAGCCCAGGGGCATGTCGTGGTCGTTGTATCTGTCGATGGCGGCGCGGGCAGAGAACTGGTAGTTGTCCTTTTCGCCGTTGAGCGATTCCTTGGTGCCCGTCTTGTCACTGGAACTCTCCAGATATTTCTTGCCGTCCTCGAAGAGGATGGCGCGTTCCTTGTCAGACTCCTTCCAGTAGTCGCGGTTGTAGGCATTGAGGTGACCCTCGTAGAAGCCGAATTTAGGCAGCAATACGGGGTTGCCTGTCAGTTGGTAATATCCGCCGAGCAGGTCGGTGGGCTGCTCGCCCACCATGAAGAACACGTCGAGATTCTGGGTCTCGTGGGAGAGGTTTACTGTGCCCGCCTTGTCGGAACCGAAGTCGTAGTTGCCGGGCTGGAAGGTGTACCACATGAATCCGTAGCCCGCCGTGGACCAGTAGAAAGGAGCTGGGGAGGCAACGCCACCGTCCACCCAGTTGTTGGTGTTCACGATCTCTATCTTCTTGCCCTTATGGGAGAAACGGCCGTTCTGCACGCCGCCGCCAAAGAAGTATTCATCGGTGTTCTCTCGCAGGGAGAGGGTCACCTTGCCCTTGGCGAATACAGCGGGGGCACTCTCCTCCGTCACGGTCTTTCCTGTTTTGGCGTTGACGATTCTGAAGAGTCCCGTGGTCTTGTCGAACACCACCTTCGCCTCTTCTGTAGACAGGGTGATCTCACCGTCCTTCTCCAGAATGTCGAGCTTCCCTATCTTTGTGCGTGGGGTATCGGTGAGGATGCGGGCCGTAGGTTTCGCCTCGGGGTCTTTCATCACTTCGCCGCTGTGGCTTTCGAAGATGCGGAAGATGTTATTGCCGTAGAAGTCTATCGCCACACGGTGGTCGGCGAATATCAGTTCCACTGTGGTGGGGTTGATTCTTAACACCTTCACCTCTCCGGCGTTGGCTGCCTGACAGGTGGTGGGAGAGGCGAAGACCACTGCCTTGGCATCCGTGGCAGTCATTGCCATGGATGCCATGAGGGCAGCAGCCATCATACCTCCCAAAGGAAACGTATTCTGTCCTTTCTTCATAGTCCTGCTCCTTTACCTATTTTTTATATTTATACATAGGTCTCCAGGAACTTCAGGGTACCTTCCACCTTCAACGTCTTGGTGGAGGCAGGCACCACGATGCTCTCTCCGCCCTGGAGAGTCACCTCGTTGCCCTCGTTGTCGGTGATGGTGGCGTTGCCCTTCAGACCGATGAGGATCACGAAGCTGTCCAGCTCGGAGTAGTCGAGGGTCATCGGCTCGTCGAGGTCGTAGACGGCAGTGTTGAAGAAGGGACACTGCACCATGCTCACGCCCTGGTTCTTGGCGGGTACATATTCCTGACGGTAGTTCTCCAGCACGGTGTAGTCGATGCACTCGGCAGCCTCCTTGGTGTGGAGCTGGCGGTAGTTGCCGTCCTTGTCCTTGCGCTTGAAGTCGTAGATGCGGTAGGTCACGTCGCTGGTCTGCTGAATCTCTGCCACGAAGCATCCTGTGCCGATGGCGTGGATTCTTCCTGCGGGAATGAAGAAGCAGTCGTCTTCCTTCACCTTGTACTGGGCGAGGGCATCGGTGATGGTGTCGTTCTCTACCATCTCCTTGTACTGGTCGGGTGTGATTTGCATCTTCAGACCATTGTAGAGCTTGGCATCGGGGTCGCTGGGCAGCGCATACCACATCTCCGTCTTGCCGCGCTCCTTACCCTGCTTGCGGGCAATCTCGTCGTTGGGGTGTACCTGGATGGAGAGGTCGCGGTTGGCGTCGATGAACTTGATGAGCAGGGGGAACTCGTTGCCGAAGCGCTTGTAGTTCTCCGTGCCGAGGAAACTGTCCTTCAGTTCAGCCACCACCTCGTTGAGGTTCTTGCCCTTGTACTCGCCGTCGGCGACGATGGACTCGTTGCCCTTGACACCGGATATTTCCCAGCTCTCGCCTACGTTCTCCTGTTGGATGTCGAGGTGCTTGAACGCGATGATCTTATTGCCACCCCAGATGGTGGACTTCAACAATGGTTGGAATTTTAATGGTTTCATATCAATAAAGATTTTATAGTTGTTAATAAATCAATTGGATTCTTCACTCTTCACTCCCGTCAATTCTCCTTCCAGAAGGCAGGGGTGAAAATCACCAGTACAGTGAAAATCTCCAGTCGGCCGATGAGCATCATCAGCGAACACATCCACTTGGCGGCATCGGGCAACTGGCTCCATGACATGGTTGGGCCAATGTCGAGCCCCAATGAAGGCCCCACGTTGCCCAGACTGCTGAGGGTGATGGTGATGGCGTTGGTGCTGTCCACGCCCATGGCTGTCATCGTGAATGAGATGACGAGGCACAGGATGAGGTAGATGACCAGAAACGCCAACAGTGTGACTCTCTTCTGCAACGGCACGTTCACGCCGTCCACCTTCAGGGGCAGTACGGCGTTGGGGTGCAGGATTTGCCGGAACTCGTTCTTCACTACCCGCAGCATCATCACGCCACGGATGCACTTCAGTCCACCGCTCGTACTGCCCGAGCAGGCTCCGAAGAACATACATACTGCCAGCACCACCCAGGTGACATGAGGCCACTGGCCTGCGTCGTCGTTGAAGAGACCGGTGGTGGTGATGAATGACACCACCTGGAATATGGAACTGCGGAAGGCGTGCTCCAGGTCGTAGTTGCGCATGACGAGCAACTCTATCATGATGAAGACCGTGAAGGCGGTGACGAGGAAAATGTAGAACTTGAACTCGGAGTTCTTGAAGAGGTCCTTCATCTTGAACTTGAACACGGCGGCATAGAGCAGCGTGAAGTTGATTCCCGAGAGGAAGGTGAAGAGCGTACAGGTGTATTCGAGCGTGGGGGAGTGGAAGAACTCCGTGCTGGTGTTGTGGGTGGAGAAACCGCCTGTGGCGGTAGTGGTCATGGAGTAGCTGATGCTGTCGAAGATGCCCATTCCCCCTAAGTAATAGGAGATGCAGCATGCGACGGTGAGGATGAGGTAGATGCTCCATATCCACTTGGCACTGGTGGAGAGGCGGGGATGCAGTTTGGTCTTGATGGGGCCTGTCGCCTCCGCTGCGAAGACCCTGGTGGAACCTCCCACCAATGAGGGCAGCAGGGCGATGGTGAAGAACACGATGCCCAGGCCGCCTATCCACTGTGTGATGGTGCGCCAGAAGAGCAGACCGTGGGGCAGTGCCTCCACGTCGTCGATGATGGTGGCACCGGTGGTTGTAAATCCCGACATGGTCTCGAAATAGGCATCGGTAAAGCTGTGCAGGTAGCCGCTCACCAGGAAGGGCAGGGTTCCGAAGAGGCTGAACACCACCCATGCCAGAGATACCACTAAGTAGGCATCACGGCGCGACATGGAGTTGTCGGCATTGTGTCCCTTCCATTTCAGGATGAGTCCGCTGCCAATGGTGGCAAGGATGGACACCAGGAATGCGAACTCGTCATCTTCCCTGTAGACGCAAGCGATTCCTAAGCTGCATAGCATGAATACAGCCTCCAGGAACAGCAGTTGTCCCAATATCTTGCAAACCAGCTTTTGATTGATCATGCTTTCTCTATATGAAATATTTTTCTATCTTCTTCATGTTGGTATTGTGGCAGAATACCATCACCGAGTCGCCAGCCTTTATCTGCGTGCTTCCCGACACGAGCATTCCCTCGCCGTTCCGCACGAGTCCGCCGATGGTCACGCCGATGGGCATCCCGAGGTCTTTCACGGGTTTTTGCGTCACCTTCGCCCCTTCCTTGGCGATGAACTCCGCCACGTCGGCGTTGGCGTTCATGAGGAAGCGCACGTTCATCACGTCGGCATCGAGCATCATCTGGTAGATGTAGCTGGCGGCTATCATCTTCTTGTTGATGATGGTGCCGATGTCGAGGCTCTCCGCCATGCTCACATAGTCCACGTTCTCCACCATCGCCACGGTCTTCCTCACTCCCATGCGCTTGGCGGTGAGGCAGGCGAGGATGTTGGTCTCGGCGTTGCCGGTGAGTGCCACGAACGCCTGTGTGCTGCGGATGCCTTCCTCCACGAGCAGGGGGATGTCCCTGCCGTCGCCGCGGATGATGAGCGTCTTGTTCTCGTCGAGGATGTCGTTGAGGTATTCGCAACGGTTCTCGTCGCGCTCGATGACCTTGCATTCCATGTACTCGGGCATCTTCTTGATGGCTCTGACGGCGGTGCGTCCGCCGCCCATTACCATGACGTTCTTCACGTCCACATAGTGTTCCTTGCCCACAATCTTGCGTACATAGGGGATGTAGTTGCGGGTGGTCATGAAGTAGGCGAGGTCGTAGAGCTTCAGCTCGTCGTTACCGCCGGGGATGATGGTCTCTCCGCCGCGCTTGATGGCCACCACATGATAGGGGTCGTTGGGACCGCTGATGTTCTTGAGCGGTTCGTTGAGTATCTCGCAGTTTTCCCTCAGCTTGATGCCGAGCATCACGAGGGCACCGTCGTGTACGTCCCATCGCTGTCTTACCCAACTCATCTTCAGACCGTTGTTGATGTCCACTGCTGCCAGCATCTCGGGATAGATGAGCTTGCTCACGCCCAGTTGGTTGAAGAACTCCTGTGCCTGCTGTGTCATATACTCGGGATTGTCCACCTTTGCCACCGTGCGCTTCGCTCCCAAGTTCTTTGCCAGGATGCAGGCGGTGATGTTGGTACTCTCCGTCGGTGTGACGGCGATGAAGAGGTCGGCATCCTCCACGTCGGCATCGCGCAGGATGCGCAGACTGGTGGGCTGCCCCGTGAGGGTCAGCAGGTCGTAGTCCGACCCTATGGAAGACAGTCTCTCCTCGCTGTCGTCGATGAGCGTGATGTCTTCCTTGCTCCTGGACAGCAGTTTCGCCAGGTGTGTGCCGATGGCGTATGCTCCGGCAATGATGATTTTCATAAGCGTTGTCCTCCCTGAATGGCTTTCTTGATGGACTCGTTGTCAAGGCCCACGATTTTGCGCAACTCTTCCACCTTGCCGTGCTCCACGAAGAGGTCGGGTATTCCCAGTCGGGTGATGTGCGGGGTGTAACCGTGGTCGCCCATCCATTCCATGACGGCGGATCCGAAGCCTCCCGTCCTTGCCCCGTCCTCTACGGTGACGATGCGGTTGAATTTCTTTGCCACCTCTTCCAACAGTCTCTCGTCGAGGGGCTTGAGGAAACGCATGTCATAGTGGGCGATGCTGGTGCCGCCCTCCCGTTCCATTTCTCCGATGACCTTTGCCACGTCGTTGCCGATGGGACCGATGGTGAGTACCGCTACGTCTGTGCCGTCGTGCAGCTTGCGTCCCGTTCCGATGGCTATCTCCTCCATCTCGCATCGCCAGTCGGTGAGTACGCCGCAGCCTCTTGGGTACCTGATGACGAAACTTCCCTTGCCCGGGAGTTGGGCGGTGAACATCAGATGGCGCAGCTCATGCTCGTCCATGGGAGAGGCGATGGTGAGGTTGGGGATGGTGCGCAGTGAGGCCATGTCGAACACTCCGTGGTGCGTGGGACCGTCCTCTCCCACCAGTCCTGCCCTGTCGAGGCAGAGTACCACCGGCAGGTTGAGTATTGCCATATCGTGGATGATATTGTCGTAGGCCCGTTGTGCGAACGAGCTGTAGATGTTGCAGAAGGGGATGAGCCCGTCCTTCGCCATACCGGCGGAGAAGGTGACGGCGTGTCCCTCGGCGATGCCCACGTCGAAGGTGCGCCCGGGCATTGCCTTCATCATGATGTTCATGGAACAGCCTGTGGGCATGGCAGGTGTCACTCCCACGATGTTGGGGTTCTTCCCGGCAAGTTCCAGCAGGGTCTCTCCGAACACGTCCTGAAACTTGGGCGGTTGGTTGGTGGTGTCGGCGGCGAGTCGCTCGCCGGTCTCTGGATTGAACTTGCCCGGTGCGTGCCATACGGTGGCACTCTTCTCGGCAGGTTCGTAGCCTTTGCCCTTCGTGGTGTGCAGGTGGAGCAGCTTGGGACCCTTCATGTCCTTTAGTTGTCGCAGCACCCTCACGATGTTCTTCACGTCGTGGCCGTCGAAGGGACCGAAGTAGCGGATGTTCATTCCCTCGAAGATGTTTTGCTGGTGGCTCAGCGCTGACTTCAGGGCGTTGTTGAGCCTCAGGATTCCCTTCTTGCGGTCTTCGTTGAGGTAGCCCTTGGAGTGCAGCCACTCCGATGCCTTGAAGCGCAGTTTGTTGTAGGTCTCGTTGGTGTCGAGGTTGAGGAGGTATTTCTCCATGCCTCCCACGGCGCGGTCGATGCTCATGTCGTTGTCGTTGAGTACGATAAGCATATCGTTGGGGGTGCTCGACACATTGTTGAGCCCCTCGAATGCCAGTCCGCCGCTCATGGCTCCGTCGCCGATGACAGCCACGACACAGCGGTCGCCGTTGCCAGTCTTCTTGGCGGCGACAGCCATTCCCAAGGCTGCGGAGATGGAGTTGCTGGCATGGCCGCAGGTGAACGTGTCGTACTCGCTCTCCAGCGGGGTGGGGAAGGGACGTACGCCGTGCAACTTGCGGTTGGTGCAGAAGTTGTCGCGCCTGCCGGTGAGTATCTTGTGCCCGTAAGCCTGATGCCCCACGTCCCACACGATGCGGTCGTAGGGGGTATTGTATATATAATGTAAAGCCACCGTGATTTCCACCACGCCGAGCGAGGAGGCAAAATGTCCGGGGTTGATGGATACCTCGTCGATGATGTCTTCTCTCAGCTCTTTGCAGAGTTGTGGCAACTGCTCGATGTCGAGCCGTCGCAAATCCTCGGGGTATTTGATGTTGTTTAAGAGACTAAACTTGTTTTTGTCCATGTGTTCAACGTGAATAACTTTGCAAAGATAACCTTTTTTTGGCAATCGGGGTCATAATTGGCATGATAATTTGTGATTTTCCGAAAAATCTTTGTAAATTTGCAGAAAATCTTTTAAAAAACTTAGCAAATGAGGAAAAATGTAATTCTTTTGGGAGCCATGCTGGCAGTAGCTGCCCCGGCGATGGCTCAGGTGAAGGACGGCGGTATCTCGGAGCAGATGCTCAGTCAGATAGAGAAGAGCCGGAAGGCCTCTGCCTCTGACAAGGCTCTCTTCAACGCCGTTGCCTCCAATAACATCGACGACCTGGTGAAGAACCATGCCAACTCCGCTCCCGTGGACACCCACTTCAGTCTGGAGACTCCTAAACAGAGCATCCACAACCAGAAGAGCAGCGGACGCTGCTGGATGTTCAGCGGACTGAACGTGCTGCGTGCCAACTTCGCCAAGAACAGTGGCGACGGACGTGTGGTGGAGTTCTCCCATGACTATCTTTTCTTCTATGACCAGTTGGAGAAGGCGAATCTGATGCTGCAGGGCGTGGTGGACAATGCCGGCAAGTCGATCGAGGATCCCAAGGTGCAGTTCTTCTTCAAGAACCCGCTCAACGATGGCGGCACTTTCTGTGGCGTTGCCGACCTGGCGGAGAAATACGGACTGGTGCCGATGAGTGTGATGCCCGAGACGTTCTCCAGCGAGAACACAAGCAAGATGAGCCGACTGGTGTCGAGCAAGTTGCGTGAGTACGGTCTGGAGTTGCGCCAGATGGTGGCTGCCGGCAAGAACAAGAAGGCGGTGCAGGCTCGCAAGACAGAGATGCTCTCTACCGTCTACCACATGTTGTCGCTCACTCTCGGTGAGCCGCTGAAGAGTTTTACCTACGCCTTCCGCGACAAGGACGGCAAGCAGGTGGGCGAGGCAAAGACCTATACCCCGAAGAGCTTCTACGAGGAGACAGTGGGAAAGGGACTGAACGGCACCTTCGTCATGGTGATGAACGATCCTCGTCGTCCCTATCATAAGACCTATGAGGTGGAGTATGACCGCCACACCTACGACGGTCACAACTGGAAATACCTCAACCTTCCCATGGAGGAGATTGCCGACCTCGCCATCGCCAGCATCAAGGACGGACGCAAGATGTATTCCAGCTACGATGTGGGCAAGCAGCTCGACCGCAAGCGCGGCTATCTCGCAGTGGACAACTTCGACTATGGCAGCCTCTTCGACACGACGTTCCCCATGAACAAGGCCGACCGCATCAGCACCTTCGACAGCGGCAGCACCCATGCCATGACCCTCACTGCCGTAGACCTCGACGCTGCGGGCAAGCCTGTGAAGTGGAAGGTGGAGAACAGCTGGGGCACGTCGAACGGCTTCGACGGTTGCTTCATCATGACCAATGAGTGGTTCAACGAGTATATGTTCCGCTTGGTGGTGGACAAGAAGTATGTGCCAGCCAACCTGCTCAAGGAATTCGACCAGAAGGCTGTGATGCTGACTCCCGACGATCCCCTCTTCCAGCCGGAGGACTAATCGTCTTCTGCTTTGGCACGGTGAGCTTGTACTCGCGTGCCATAACCTGTTGGTTTTTATCTGCAATACCCAAAATACCAATCGAATATTTGGAAGTTTGGCAAGATTTGCTTAACTTTGCCAACAAAAGGAGAAACGAAACATGGTAGATATCAATAAAAGGAAATTGCCGGCAGGCATACAGTCGTTCAAGGTCATTAGGGAAGAGAACTATCTCTATGTGGACAAGAGCGATATTGTTTGGAACTTGGCAAACTGTGGCAAGAAGTTCAATTACCTGAGCCGCCCCCGCCGTTTCGGCAAGTCGATACTTG